>JANXZQ010000288.1 GCA_025355445.1 Gammaproteobacteria bacterium | reverse complement strand
GCATAGTTCAAGGTCAACTGACAGCCGGTACCGGTGCTGGCCGTCGCACAGGTGAACGTGGCTGCGCCGGTCCAGCCGACCGGAAGAGTGGCCAAACCGCTGGTGATCGCGATCGTCGTCGCCGGATTGGTGTCATCCGTGGTGAAGGTCACGGTCACCGGTGTGGAAGGGCTGTTGACTACGGCGCTGATCGTGCCACTGGGTGAGATCGTGGCCACCAAATTGTTGTTCGTCGTGGCGATGTACGGAATCACGACCGTTCCCGCCTTCGCAGCGCCGGAATTAGCCTTGTAGCTATAGCTCAATGTCAGCGTACCGCTGCCCGTCGCTGACGGGCTGTAGCTCAGAACAAGCTGGCATGCATTACCCGTGTGGGCCGCCGTCGGGCAAGTGAACGTGGCCGGCGCGCTCCAGCCCGCGGGCAAGACAGTAAGGCCGCCGGTGATCGAAACGTTTGAGCCCGGGTTGGCATCGCTGCTGTTGAACGTGACAGTCACCGCCTGCGCGCCCGCGCCCACCACCGCAGCGATCTGTCCGCTGGGCGATGCGGTTCCCACCACAGTGTTGTCGGAACCGGTCGCGTAATGGATGTTGACGCTGCCGATCTTCGCCGTGCCGGAATTGTCCGTGTAGGCGAAGTTCAATATGACAGTGCTGCTGACCACGGGTACGGTGGGCGCGAACGTCAATCCCAGTTCGCAGCCGTTGCCCGTGGTGACGGTCGGGCAGGTGAACGTCACAGGCCCGGTCCATCCCAGCGGCAACGACGTCAGATTAGCCGGCGTGATCGTCAAGCCGGTCGCGGATTGCATGTCGTCCGTCGTGAAGTCCACCTTCACCTGCTGGCTCGCGCCTAACAAGGCAGTGATCTGACCCGGCGGGGTTTGCGTGGCGACCACGTTGTTGTGCGAGGTGGCCGCATAAGGAATGCTGACCGAGCCGGTCTTGCTGGTTCCCGAGTTGTCGACATAGGAATAGTTGATCGTCACCGTGCCGCTGCCGACCACGGTCGGCGCGTAAGTCAAATTCACCATGCAACCGGATCCGGAAGCGACGGTGGCGCAGGTAAACGTGCCCACGGGTGCACTCCATCCGGTGGGCAATGCCAAGAGATGCGCGGACAACGCGGTCGCCTTTTGTCCATTATCGGTCGTAAAGGTGACGCCGACCGTGTGCGAGCTTCCGGTGATCGCAGCGATCTGACCGCTCGGCGTGGCCGCGGCGACGACGTTGTTATGGGCTGTCGCAGCATATTTTACCGACACCGAGCCGGACTTGCTGGTCCCGGCGTTATTGGTATAGGAGTAGTTGACCGTCAGAGTGCCGCTGCCATTGGCCGTTGGCGCATAGGCCAAGTTGAGCACGCAGCTGCTGCCGGTGCTGACCGAGGTACACGTAAAGCTCGCAGGACCCGTCCATCCCGCCGGCAATGAACTCAAGTCTGAAGGGATCGACAGGTTGGTGGCGGTTTTGCCATCGCTGGTCGTAAAGGTGACGCTGTAAGCGGTGCTGGAGCCGGCGATCACATGGATGTCACTGGTCGTCGACGGCGTTGCGACGATGGAGTTGTCGGTGGTCGTGGGCGGGGGCGGCGCTCCGCCTCCTCCTCCACCGCAGGCCGACACTATCGCCAATACCGCGGCCAAAGCCGAGTGGATGATTAGTTTGCTGCTTTTCATAATTTCCTTTGCCCGGCGCTAGTGCGCGCCGTAGTAGTCTCGGTACCAATCCACAAATTTACGCACTCCCACTTCCACAGGCGTGGTGGGGCGGTATCCAAAATCCTGCTCGAGTTCACGCACGTCCGCGAAAGTGTCCGCGACATCGCCGGGCTGCATCGGCAACAAAATCTTCTCGGCCTTGCGGCCCAGGCAGTCCTCGAGCACTTCAATGTAGCGCAATAAATCCACCGGGCGGTTGCTGCCGATATTGTACAGCCGGTACGGCGCCGGGCTGTAGGCCGGATCGGGATGCTTGGCGTCCCAGCGCGGGTCGGGTTGCGCGGCCTGATCAAGCACGCGCACTACGCCCTCTACGATGTCGTCGATGTAGGTAAAGTCGCGCTTATGATGGCCTTGATTGAACACTTGTATAGGCCGCCCTTCCAAAATGGAGCGGGCAAACAGGAACAACGCCATGTCGGGGCGGCCCCAGGGGCCGTAAACGGTAAAGAAACGCAAGCCCGTGGTGGGCAGACCGAACACACTCGAGTAGCTATGCGCCATCAACTCGTTCGATCGCTTGCTGGCCGCGTACAACGACACGGGATGGGACGCCGCTTCATGCACGGAATAAGGCAATTTCGCGCTGGCGCCATACACCGAACTCGAGGAAGCGTATACCAGGTGGGCAACCGAATTATGCCGGCAACCTTCGAGAATATTCAGCGTGCCGACGATGTTGCTTTGGATGTAGGCGTGCGGATCCTCGATCGAGTACCTGACGCCCGCCTGGGCGCCCAAGTGCACGACGCGCGCAAATTTCTCCTTGGAAAACATGCCCGCGACCGCGTCGCGGTCCGCCAAATCCGCATGCACGAAACGAAACGATTGATGCGCCCGCAGTCGATCGAGCCGCGCCTGTTTGAGCGACACATCGTAATAATCATTCAGGTTGTCGAGGCCCACGACCTCATCGCCTCGATCGAGCAGCCGCTGCGTGGTACGGGACCCAATAAAGCCGGCAGCGCCTGTAACGAGTAGTTTCATATGCGCGGCGAGTATAGCAATGGCAACCGGGTCGCCCGGCTTGGCTTGCCATTCTCCCGACTCAATCGACACTAGAATGTCGTATATGTCACATTCTTGCGTGTGTACACTTAATTGGGAGATTCCTACAGGAATATGCTGGACTGCACGCAAGCTTGAGCAAACTCGACGAATCTTCAGCCCGGCCCCTGCCCAACACCTACTGGGTCATTCCTGGGCGCCTGCTGGCCGGTGAATATCCGGGCGGCAACGATTTTGCCGACTCGCGTGCGCGGCTGAAGCGCATTCAGGACGCCGGCATTGATTACTTCGTGGATCTCACCGAAGAGGGGGAACTTGCGCCCTACCGGCACCTGTTGCCGTTCCGCATCAAGTACCAGCGCTGCGCCATCGTCGATCAGTCGGTTCCGCGTAACATCGCACAGACACAGCAGCTATTGTCGGATATACGCGCCGCGTTGGTGTCGGGCCGCCGCGTTTATGTGCATTGCCGCGCCGGCATCGGCCGCACCGGGCTCGTCGTCGGCTGCCATCTGGCGCAAGAAACGGAAAAGGACGGCAAGGCCGCGCTCAAACGGCTGAACCAACTATGGCGCAAGAGCGATCGCTCGAAGAGCTGGCCTGAAGTGCCGCAGACCGCCGAGCAGGCCGAATACATCAAGAACTGGCCCCAGCGTCGAAATCCGCAGTCTTGACTCGAATACTGCCTCGCGGCAAGCCGGACAGTGCTATCTTTGCGGGTTAAATCCCAAGGAGAATCGCGTGAACCCGTTCAAACCAATGCCGCCCATGGGACGCTCCCAGTCGCAGACCAGCGAAGATCCCATGATGGATTTCCGCGCGCGGCTGGTGCATCAGCAAGCCGAAGCCGCGGAGCGCCGTCGTACGGACTTGGCGGAACAATGCTCGCGCCTGAAGACCGCCGAAGAGCGGATCCGTATTTGGGAGCGCATCCATGAGGTGACCCTGCCGCGCGATCCGGCACACCGGCTCGTCGATATTATTGCCGCCAACACCGGATTGACCGACGCCGACGTGCGCGATGAGCAGCATCGTCGCGCCACGCTTCGAGCCGCCGTCTAAAAGCGCACAAGCCGCGCTTCGCGGCTACTCCACGAAGCGCGCAGGGGTTTTGCGGCGAAGGTCGTCGGCCGTCACGCCCGGCGCAAGCTCCACCAGCTTGAACGAGTCCTTGCGGCTGGGCCGCGAGAACACCGCCAGATCCGTGATCAGCATGTCCACGACGTTGGTTCCGGTCAGCGGCAACTCGCACCGGGCCTTGAATTTCGGATCGCCCTCCTTCGAGGTGTGATCCATCACCACCACCACACGCTTGACGCCGGCCACCAAATCCATGGCGCCGCCCATGCCCTTCACCATCTTGCCGGGAATCATCCAATTGGCGAGATCGCCATTTTCCGCGACTTCCATGGCGCCCAAGATGGCCAGGTCAATGTGGCCGCCGCGAATCATGCCGAAGCTGTCGGCGGAGGAAAAATACGAGGTCATGGGCAACGCCGTGACCGTCTGTTTGCCGGCATTGATCAGATCGGCATCTTCCTCACCCTCGTAGGGAAAAGGCCCCGTACCGAGCATGCCGTTCTCCGACTGCAGCACGACCTTCATACCGGCGGGAATGTAATTCGCGACCAAGGTCGGAATGCCGATCCCCAGATTCACATAGAACCCGTCGGCGAGCTCGCGCGCTGCGCGTGCGGCCAAATGCTCACGCGACCACGGCATTCGGCTTCTCCTCGCGCTTGCGGACCGTGCGCTTTTCGATCAATTTCGTGTAGCTCGCACCCTGGACGATGCGCCGGACGAAAATGCCGGGGGTATGGATGCCGTTCGGATCGAGAACTCCGGGTTCCACCAGCTCCTCGACTTCGGCGATGGTGACCTGCGCGGCGGTGGCCATGTTGGGATTGAAATTGCGCGCCGTCATGCGGTAGATGAGATTGCCTTCGGTATCGCCCTTCCATGCCTTGACCAAGGATACGTCGGCCACCAATCCGGTCTCGAGCACATAGGTCTCGCCGTCCACGCTGCGCGTTTCCTTGCCTTTGGCGACCTCCGTCCCCGCGCCCACCTTGGTGTAGAAGCCGTAAATTCCGGCACCCCCGGCGCGTATGCGTTCCGCCAGGGTGCCCTGCGGATTGAATTCGATCTGCAATTCGCCGGCGAGGTACTGCCGCTCGAACTCCTTGTTCTCGCCCACATAGGAAGAAATCATTTTACGGATTTGCCGTGTTTGCAACAGCAGTCCCAAGCCAACTCCATCGA
>JANXZQ010000204.1 GCA_025355445.1 Gammaproteobacteria bacterium | reverse complement strand
CCCTCGGGGTGATGCCGCCGGTGAAGCGGCGCCGCAGCGCCAGGGAAACCTTGGAGATCTACGCGCCCATCGCCGAGCGCCTCGGGCTGTACGCGGTGAAGCTGGAGCTCGAGGATCTGGGATTCAGAGCGCTGTACCCCTATCGTTACAAGGTTCTCGAGCGGGAATTGAAGCGGGCGCGCGGCAATCAAAAGGAATTCATCGGCAAGATTGCCGAGACCTTCAAAGTCGCTCTGCAGAAATCGCAGATCAGCGGCGACGTGGAGGGCCGCGAGAAGCATCTGTACAGCATCTACAAGAAGATGCAGAACAAGAAAATCTCCTTGAATGAGATGGTGGACGTGTACGGCTTTCGCATCATCGTCGACAGCGCCGACACCTGCTACCGCGTCTTGGGGCTGGTGCACAGCACCTACAAGCCCATGCCGGGACGCTTCAAGGATTACATCGCCATACCGCGGGTCAACGGCTACCAGTCATTGCACACCACCCTGTTCGGTCCGAATGGCGTGCCCATCGAGGTCCAAATCCGCTCCGAGCAAATGCATCGCGTGGCGGAATCCGGTATAGCCGCGCATTGGAAGTACAAATCCGGCGGCGATAGCTTCGGCGGCATCGAACACGACCGCGCACGCGAATGGTTGGCCAGCCTGGTACAAATTCAGGAGGGCGGCAGCTCCGAGGAATTCCTCGAGAGCGTCAAGGTCGATCTGTTCCCGGACAAGGTGTACGTGTTCACGCCGAAGGGAAAAATACTGCGGCTGCCCACCGGCGCCACCGCGGTGGATTTCGCCTACGCCATTCACACCGATGTCGGCAATCGTTGCGTGGCTGCGAAAGTTGACCGGCGTCTGGTGCCGCTACGCACGCCGTTGCGCAACGGTCAAACCGTGGAAATCATCACGGCCAAGGGCGCCACGCCCAATCCCTCTTGGTCCAGCTTCCTGGTGACGGCGAAGGCCCGCGCCGCGATCCGAACCTATCTGAAGAATCTGAAGCGCGGCGAGGCACTGGAGCTCGGCCGACGCTTGCTGGGATTGGCGCTCGAGGAATTCTCGCTGAACTTGAAGAAGATTCCCGCGGCCGACATCGATGCGGTGGTCAAAGAGTTGAACTTGAAGGATGCCGCCGAGCTGTATGAGAAAATCGGCTTGGGCGAGCGCCTGGCGCCGTTGGTCGCACGCCGATTGCACCCTGCGCGTGACGGCGCCGGCGGCAACGGCGCGGCTCAGCCTGCCGGAGGGCACGGCAGCCCGCTCATGATCTCCGGCACCGAAGGTTTGCTGGTCACCTATGCGCGCTGTTGCTTCCCGATCCCGAATGATCCCATCATGGCCTACTTGAGTGCTGGGCGCGGCGTAATGATTCACCGGCAGAATTGCGGTAATCTCGCCGAGTATCGCAAGCAACCGGAAAAATGGCTGTCGGTGGCCTGGGAAGTGCCCGAAGGACGCTTGTTCAGCTGCGAAATCCAGCTAGAGATCAACAACCGGGTGGGCGTGCTCGCTGCGGTCGCCTCCAGCATTGCTGGAACCGAAACCAATATCGATCAGGTGTCATTGGAAGAACGCGACGTGAGCAGCTCATCTCTGAAATTTCAACTCCAGGTGCGTGATCGCAAGCATCTGGCGCGAGTCATCAAAACCATCCGGCGCATGCCCGACGTGCAGCGCGTATTCCGCACCCTGGCTTGAAATTCATGAGCAAACAAATCATTTCGACTCCGCATGCGCCCGCCGCCATCGGCGTTTATTCGCAGGCCGTTCGCGTCGGCAATACCATTTGGGTGTCAGGTCAGATTCCCTTGGATCCCAAGACCAAGGAGCTGGTCTCGGCGGAAATTGAGCCGCAGGTGCGCCAGGTTTTCGAGAACCTCAAGGCCATCGTCACCGCCGCCGGCGCCGGCTTCGACGATGTGGTCAAAGCGACGGTTTTCCTGGTCGATCTCTCTCACTTCGCACTCGTCAACAAAGTAATGGCCGAGTACTTTCGCGAGCCCTATCCCGCGCGCGCCGCCATCGGCGTGGCCGCATTGCCGCGCGGCGCGCAGGTCGAAGTGGAGTGCATTGTCGCTCTCTAGCGCGGCCGTGACTGCACCCAATCCGGTCACCGTGCTGCGCGGCGTCGGCGATGCGCTGGCGTCGCGGCTGCGCGCGCTGGGAGTGGAGACCACCCAGGATCTGCTGTTCCTGCTGCCGTCGCGCTACGAGGATCGCACCCACGTGGTTCCCTTGGGCGAGCTGCGCCCCGGACAGCGGGCCGCCGTGGAAGGCGAAGTGCTGCTCACCGAGGTGGTGTTTCGCAGCCGGCGCCAAATGTTGTGCAGAATCGGCGACGGGTCCGGCTTTCTCACACTGAGGTTCTTCTATTTCACCGCCCAGCAGCAGAACGCCTTGGCGCGCGGCGCGCGCATTCGCTGCTTCGGCGAGGCGCGCCGCGGCCCACAGGGTCTCGAGATTGTGCACCCGGAATACAGGCGCGTCGATCCACAATCGCGCGCCGTGTTCGAGGATCACCTCACGCCCATCTACCCGCTCACCGAGGGCGTAACCCAGGGACGGCTGCGCATGGTCGTCGGCATGGCGCTCGATCAATGGGGCTCGAGCGACATCGAAGACTGGCTGCCGCCCACGGTGTTGGCGGATTCGCGCCTGCCGTCGCTGCGCGACGCATTGCACTACGTGCACCGGCCGCCGGCGGATGCACCGGTCGATCTGTTGCTGAGCGGGCGGCATCCGGCACAGCGGCGCCTGGCGTTCGAAGAACTGCTCGCGCACCAGCTGTCGCTCAAGTTATTGCGCCGGCGCATCCAGAGCGATCCGGGCTGGCCGCTCGAGAGCAATGGCGATCTGAAGGCGAGCTTGCTGGCCGCACTGCCGTTTCGGCTGACCCAGGGCCAGCAGCGTGCACTCCTTGAAATCGAACGCGATCTCACTTTGAGAAAACCCATGCTGCGCCTGGTGCAGGGAGACGTGGGGTGCGGCAAAACGTTGGTGGCAGCCTTGGCGGCAACGCAGGCCGTGCAAACGGGGCGGCAGGTGGCGCTGATGGCGCCCACCGAACTCTTGGCCGACCAGCACGCGCAGAATTTCAAGCGTTGGTTCGAGCCTTTGAATGTCACCGTGGCTCTGCTGACCGGACGGCAGACCGCCCGGGCACGTGCAGCCTCGCTGCAAGGCATTCGCGCGGGACATGCCGCCATCGTCGTCGGCACGCATGCGCTGTTTCAGGAGAGCGTGGAGTTCTCCTCACTGGCCTTGGTCATCGTGGACGAGCAGCATCGCTTCGGCGTACATCAGCGCCTGAGTCTGCGCGAGAAAGGCGCCGCGGCGGGCCATCAGCCGCATCAATTGATCATGACCGCCACGCCGATTCCGCGCACTCTGGCCATGACCGCGTATGCCGACCTCGATGTCTCCGTGATCGACGAGCTGCCGCCCGGACGTACTCCGGTCAAGACCGTGGTGCTGGTCGATTCGCGCCGCGACGAAGTGGTGCAGCGCATTCGCACGGCCTGTCTGCAAGGACGGCAGGCTTACTGGGTGTGCCCGCTGATCGATGAATCCGAGGAAATGCCGTATCAAGCTGCGGAGGAAACGGCCGCGGCGCTCGCTGCGGCGTTGCCGGAAGTGAGCGTCGGCTTGGTGCACGGGCGCATGCCGCCGCGCACCAAGGAGGCCACGATGCGCCGCTTCAAGGAAGGCAAGATCCAACTCCTCGTGGCGACCACGGTGATTGAGGTCGGCGTCGACGTGCCGAACGCCACGCTCATGGTCATCGAGAACGCCGAGCGCATGGGACTGGCGCAGTTGCACCAGCTGCGCGGGCGCGTAGGCCGCGGCCACCATGCCAGTTCCTGTCTGCTGCTGTATCGCACGCCGTTGTCGCCCCTGGCGCGCGAGCGGCTGGCGGTGATGCGCGACACCAACGACGGCTTCGTCATCGCGCGGCGTGACCTCGAATTGCGCGGCCCAGGTGAATTGCTCGGCACGCGCCAGACGGGGCTGGCGCAGATGCGGGTCGCCGATTTATTACGCGACGCCGATCTGCTGCCCCGGGTACAGGTCGCCGCGGAGTCCGTGCTCCGCGACTGGCCGCTGCACGTGGCGCCGCTCATCCGCCGTTGGGTGGGGCATGCGGAGCAATACGGCCGCGTCGGGTAGAATGCTGCATGGCTTTGGACACTCCACGATGATCCGCACGCGACCCGCGCCGGGAAAAGCGCAGCCCGACCCCGTTCAGTGGCTGCCTGCGGAGCGTCTGGGCCAATTGACCATCGATGCGCAGATGCGCCCTTGGATGATCGGCAAGGGGTTGCTGACGCAGCGTTTGAAGGCGGCGTGCGGCGGGCGCTTCGGCTTGCGTCTGGTGGATCAATGGAGCGGATTGCTCAGCGGTGCGTATCAATCTGCGCTGCGGTCCACCGACAACGCCGGCTTGTTCCGGGACGTTGAAATATCCAATGCCGGGAGCGTGTGGGTGTTCGAGCAGACGGTCATGCCGGATTCCACGCTGGTCGCTCACCCCTGGCTCGCCGAGATGGGCGATTGCGCGCTCGGTGAAACTTTAATCGATCTGTCGGGAGTGGTGCGCAGTTCCTATGAATATGCGTGGCTGCCGGCAGAGGATGCGGTAACGGCGCGCGCACTACGGGGTGCGCAAGTGAAACCCGCCGGACTGTGGGCGCGCCGCTCGCGTGTATCCCTGCGCCAAGCGCCCTTGCTCATTCAAGAACTATTTTTTCCTGCCATGGGCCGCGTCTAGGGCCGCCGCTGCGTGTCGCTGCCGAACTCCGGAGTTGAGCTGATTGAGCGGGTTGCCGAGCGCTGGCGATGGTTCGTCTATCGCGTGCGCTTCCATCCGTGGACCACGCACGAGCTGCCGCGAATCTTGGGCGGCCTGATGGATTACGCACGCCTCATGCGCCTGGATCGTCCGATCGGCATCTGGCTGCTGCTCTGGCCGACCTTGTGGGCGCTGTGGATCAGCAGCCGCGGCAAGCCGGGTCCGCGTACCTTCATTATCTTCGTGGCCGGAACGGTGCTGATGCGCTCGGCCGGCTGCGCCATCAACGACTATGCCGACCGCAGCTTCGACCCGCGGGTGGCGCGCACCAAGGACCGGCCCCTGGCAGCCGGCCGCATTTCCACTCTCGAGGCCTTGATTCTGTTCGCTGTGCTGTCGTTCAGCGCCCTGATGCTGGCGCTGCAGTTGAACAGGTCGACGCTGCTGCTCGCGGTGGCGGGCGGGTTTCTCGCGATCAGCTATCCCTTCGTCAAGCGCTTCCTGCCGGTGCCGCAAATGTACTTGGGCGTGACCTTCGGCTGGGGAATTCCCATGGCCTTCGAGGCGCAGCTCGAACAGGTACCGCGGGTCGCGTGGCTGCTGCTGCTCGCGAATGTGCTTTGGGTGACCGTGTACGACACGATTTATGCCATGGTGGATCGGGACGACGACATCAAGATCGGTGTGCGCTCGACGGCGATTCTGTTTGGCGATTCGGATCGCCATATCATCGCCTTGCTGCAGTTCATGACCCTGGCATCCTTGTATCTCGTTGGCCGCATGATCCACATGGGCAATTGGTATCTCGCCGGCTTGGGCGCCGGGGCGGCGTTTTTCGTCTATCAGCTGTGGTTGATACGCAATCGAGATCGGGATGCCTGCTTTCGCGCCTTTCTGAACAACAACTACTTCGGCTTGGCCGTGTTCCTCGGCATGGCGCTGGAATATCAGTTCGCGCGCTGAAATGCGTTCGCCTCCATCAGTCCGCATGCCGAGTACGCTGCTGCTCATCTTCGGGGCCGCGGCCGGCGCTGCCGCCGGCGGCCTCTCGGGCTGCAGCGGCGACGCCAATGAGCTGGCACCGATTCGGCTCACCCATAGCCCACCTGTGGCGAGGCTGGACCCACAGCATTTGCGTTCCCTCTCCATGGATTGCGAGCAATATTCGCCCCACAACTCCATGCGCGGTCGCTACGACGCGGCGTATTGCGAGGAAGCCATCGCTGCCTGGGGCGATTCCCCGTTGCAGATGGTCATCATTGCGCCTGCCAAAACACCATGAATTTAAAATCCCGTCGTCAACCATCTCCCGCGTTCTTGGTTGACTAAGGGACGGCGGCATCGAATACTGCCCAACATGGCCTGGCCGACGTATGGCCCTGATTTCAAAGAGGTATATGTGACAGTACGCAATGATTGGACGCTGGTGGAAGTGCAGCAGCTGTTCGCGCTGCCCTTCATGGACTTGATGTTTCAGGCGCAATCCGTCCATAGGCGCTACCAGGAACCCAATAGCGTGCAGATCAGCACGCTGCTCAGCATCAAGACCGGAGCCTGTCCCGAGGATTGCGCCTATTGCCCGCAGAGCGTGCGCTTCGACACGGGATTGGAAGCGCAGGAGTTGCTCGAGGTCGACGCAGTGATTGCGCGCGCGCTCGCCGCCAAGGAATCCGGCGCCACCCGTTTTTGCATGGGCGCGGCCTATCGCTCGCCCAAGCCGAAGGATCTGCGCAAGGTGTTGGCGATGATCCGCGAAGTAAAATCATTGGGAATGGAGACCTGCGCCACTCTCGGGATGGTGACGCCGGAACAAGCGCAGGAACTCAAAGCGGCCGGCCTCGACTACTACAACCACAATCTCGACACCTCGCCGCAGTACTACCAGAAAATCATCAGCACGCGCACCTACCAGGATAGGCTCGACACGCTGCAGGCCGTGCGCGATGCCGGCATGAACGTGTGCTGCGGCGGTATCGTCGGCATGGGCGAGGAGGCGCAGGATAGAGCTGAACTCTTGCACATTCTCGCAACCCTGCCCGCGCATCCGGAAAGCGTTCCCATCAATAGACTAGTGCGGGTCGCCGGCACGCCGCTGGCCGACTCGGCGCCGCTCGATCCCTTTGATTTCGTGCGCACCATAGCGGTTGCGCGCATCTTGATGCCCCGTTGTCACGTGCGCCTGTCGGCGGGCCGCAGCGACATGAACGATGAGTTGCAGGCGCTGTGCTTCCTGGCAGGCGCTAATTCCATTTTCTACGGCGAGAAGCTACTGACCACAGGCAATCCGGACACCGCGCAGGACCAATCCTTGTTCCGTCGCCTGAAAATTTCCGCGGAAGGGGCGGGCGGCGAACCGCGGGCCGGCCTACCGATGGGCGGCAACCCGCGGGCCGGCCTGCCGGCGGCAGCGGTGTGAACGCGCCCGATGGCTCGCCTCAAAGCGGCGAGGCCTACGCGCTCGATACCTTTAGGGTGCGGCGCTCCTTCGACCGCGCGGCCGACGGCTACGATGACAACGCCGTTTTGCATGCCGAGGTGCGCGACAATCTGTTGGCGCGCCTGGATCTGATGGCGCTGGCGCCGCGAGTGGTAGTCGACGCCGGCGCCGGTACCGGTCACGCTTGCCGCACGCTCAAGCGCCGTTACCCCAAGGCCCTGGTCGTCGCCGTGGACTTGTCGCCGCGCATGTTGTCGGCGGCTCGCCGCCAACAGTCCTGGCTGCGACCCTTCGCACGCGTCTGTGCCGACGCCGAGCGCCTACCCTTCGCGGATGCCAGTGTCGATTTGATACTCAGCAATCTCATGCTGCAATGGTGCAACCCGGACGCCGTGTTCACCGAGTTTCGCCGCGTGCTCGCGCCGCACGGGCTGGTGAGCTTCACCACCTTGGGCCCGGACACGCTGCGCGAGCTGCGCAGCGCTTGGACGGCGGTGGACTCGCGCACTCACGTGAATCAATTCACCGATATGCATGACATCGGCGATGCGCTGGTGCGCGGCGGTTTCGCCTCGCCGGTGCTGGATGTCGAACGCTACACGCTGACTTATACCGACGTACGCCGGGTGGGCGCGGATCTCAAAGCCACCGGCGCTACCAACGCCACTCATGGCCGGCCCAGGGGACTTACCGGACGGCGCGGATTCGCTGCATTGTTGGCCGCGTACGAGGCTTTTCGACAGGAGGGCCGCTTGCCCGCCACCTACGAAGTGGTTTTCGGCCACGCGTGGACCCCCGAGGCGGGCACACGCCGCGGCGGCCAAGAGGATTCCACCGTCTCACTGGACGAGATCAAGCGCCAATTGCGCTCGCGGCGCAGCCCGTGACGCGTTCGTTGTTCGTCACGGGTACCGATACCGGTGTCGGCAAGACCCGGATTGCCGTCGCTCTGTGCGGCGCCTTGGCCGCCCGCGGCAAGCGCGTGGCCGCGATGAAACCGGTGGCCTCGGGGTGCATTCGGACGCCGGACGGGCTACGCAACGAGGATGCGCTGGCGCTACTGTCGGCGATGACTGTGCGTGCCCGCTATTCGGAAGTGAACCCCTATGCGTTCGAGCCGGCGATTGCGCCGCATATTGCCGCCGAGGAGGCCGGCATCGCCATCGATTTTGCCGTGCTCGACCGGGCCTATGAGCGCCTGGGCCTGCAGAGCGACATTCTCATTGTCGAAGGGGCCGGCGGTTGGCTGGCGCCGCTCGATGCGAGTCGCGGCTTTGCGGATCTTGCGGCGCATTGGCAAAGCGGAGTGATCCTAGTGGTCGGCCTGCGCTTGGGCTGCCTGAACCATGCGCTGTTGACGGTGGAATCCATTGCACGCCGTGGGCTCAACCTGCGCGGTTGGGTTGCCAACTGCATCGATCCCGAATTCCTGCGCCTGACCGAAAACGTCGCCAGCCTGCATAGCCGCATCCGAGCTCCCTGTCTTGGATTTTTCCCGTTCGAGCCGCACGCGTCCTTCGAATCCATCGCGGGAGGCCTTGCGGTCGATGCATTGCAAGGTGCAGCTGAGTTATCCTAGGAGTCATGGAACAGCGCATCGACTTGCAGCCGAACTGTTCATTGAAGCCCGCGGGCGCGGTGCTATTTTTCGTCTCTACATGCCTGTTTTCCCTGGCTTTTGCATTGTTCTTCGTAATCCACGGATTCTGGCCGGTGCTGCCGTTTTGGGCGCTGGAAATGCTGGCTCTCGGGCTGGCACTGCGGCTCAGTATGCAGCGCGGCAAGTACTCGCAAACGGTGCTGATCACGGACTCGCAAATCCGCCTGGAGACGCGGTCGCGGCGCGGCGCGCAAAAACAGGAGTTTGCGCGGCATTGGGCGAAGGTTAGACTTCGCAGTCCGCCAAGGCGCCATGGGACCAGTCAACTGACCATCGTGAGCCACGGACGGGCTTACGAAGTGGGCAGTTTCCTCACGGAGGAAGACCGCTGCCGTCTGGCGGAGCGTTTACGTTACTTGGTGGGCGGCATGAATGAGTCGCCGCCGCTTGAAATCGCGAACATAGGGGATCGGAATTAGATGAGCTTTACGAGAGGCGAACATGACGACAGTAATTCCCGGGGGCCGGCCTACCGGCGGCGAACCGGGGGCCGGCCTACCGGTGCCTGGACCCGGGGGCTCGGCCTCACCGCCTTAGGTGCGGCTGCGGGCGCGCAAGCCAACACCTCGAACGGCTACAACCTGCCCTTGGGCGTCACCGGCTTGAGCCGGGACATTTACGCCCTGCACATGGAAGTCTTCTGGGTGTGCGTGGCGATCGCCATCGTGGTGTTCGGCGTGATGATTTATGCCTTGGTGAAATTCCGCCATTCGCAGGGCGCGATCCCCGACACCACACTGGTCCACAGCACCAAAGTGGAGATCATTTGGACCATCATTCCGGTGCTCATCCTGGTGGTGATGGCGATACCGGCGGCGAAAGTCATTCTCATGATGGAGGACACGCGTAACTCCGAGCTGTCCATTAGGGTCACCGCCTATCAGTGGAAATGGCAATACCAGTACATGGACGCCGCCGAGGGGATCAACTTCTTCTCGACGCTGGCGCGCGACTCGAATTTTGCTCGCCAGCTGCGTTCCGGCATCGATCCGAAGTCGGTCGAGAACTACTTGCTGGACGTCGATCATCCGATGGTGATCCCGAGCGGCACCAAGGTGCGCCTGCTGCTGACTTCCGAGGACGTCATTCACGCCTGGTGGGTGCCCGATTTCGGCGCCAAGCGCTCAGCGGTACCCGGATTCGTCAATGAATTGTGGTTCAAGGTCGACCCGGGGAAGGAAGGCATTTACCGCGGACAGTGCACCTCGCTGTGCGGTCGCGATCATGGCTTCATGCCCATCGTGGTTGACGTACGCACCCCGGACGATTTCAAGAAGTGGGTCGATGAGCAGAAGGCGGCCGTGAAGCAGGCCGCGGCGCGCGGCGCCGCACCGCCGGCCACCGCGCAAATCCTGTCGACCGCGAACTGATCAAGCACTTTACACGAGAGATCTGAAGCAATGGCCTACGCCCACACGAACGATACCGCTCATCACGACGACGCTGACCACGATCACGGACCCGCGACCGGAATCAAACGCTGGTTGTTTGCCACCAATCATAAAGACATCGGCACCATGTACCTGGTGTTCAGCCTGATCATGTTCTTCATCGGCGGCGCGATGGCCATGGTCATCCGGGCCGAATTGTTTCAGCCCGGCCTGCAGCTTGTCGATCCGGTGCTGTTCAATCAGTTGACCACCAATCATGCGCTGGTGATGATATTCGGCGCCGTCATGCCGGCCTTCGTCGGTCTCGCGAATTGGATGATCCCGATGCAGATCGGCGCGCCCGATATGGCGCTGCCGCGCATGAACAACTTCAGCTTCTGGATTCTGCCCTTCGCCTTCACCTTGCTCTTGTCGACGTTCCTGGTGCCGGGCGGCGCCGCCGCCGGCGGCTGGACCCTGTATCCGCCGCTCTCTCTGCAGACCGGCGACAGCTTTCCCATGCTGATTTTCGCCATTCACATGATGGGCGTGTCTTCCATCATGGGCGCGATCAACGTCATCGTGACCATTATGAACATGCGTGCCCCCGGCATGAACTTGCTGAAAATGCCGCTGTTCGCCTGGTCCTGGCTGATCACCGCCTACCTCTTGATCGCGGTGATGCCGGTGCTCGCGGGCGCGGTGACGATGCTGCTCACCGATCACTTCTTCGGCACTAGCTTTTTCAATGCGGCGGGCGGCGGCGACCCGATCATGTTCGAACACATTTTCTGGTTCTTCGGGCACCCCGAGGTCTACATCATGATCTTGCCGGCCTTCGGCATCATTTCCGAGATCCTGCCGACTTTCTCGCGCAAGCCCCTGTTCGGCGCGACTTCGATGATTTACGCCATCGC
>JANXZQ010000180.1 GCA_025355445.1 Gammaproteobacteria bacterium | reverse complement strand
GGTTTTCGCGTGGCCTTGGGAGGTGCGCAGGCACTGTATGGCGTGCGTCCTGATCTGACGACCCTCGGCAAGATCATCGGCGGCGGCATGCCGGTGGGCGCCTTCGGCGGCCGGCGCGATATCATGGAACGGCTGGCGCCCTTGGGCCCCATTTATCAAGCGGGCACGCTGTCGGGTAATCCGGTGGCGATGATGGCAGGCCTCACCACATTGGAACTATTGTCGGTGCCGGGATTTCACCAACGGCTCATGGCGTCCACAGATAGGCTGGTGCAGCGGCTGGCGAGCGCCGCCGCAAACGCCGGCATCGCGCTCGCGACCAACCACGTTTGCGGCATGTTCGGATTTTTCTTCACGGCGGAGCCGAGCGTCGACCGCTACTCCAAGGTCATGGCCTGCGACGTCGATCGCTTCAAGCGCTTCTTCCACGGCATGCTGGCCGAGGGTGTGTACTTCGCTCCGTCCGCCTTCGAAGCGGGCTTCATGTCGGCCGCGCATACCACGGCCGACATCGATGCCACGATTGCAGCGGCCGCCCACGTCTTCGCTGGCCTTGACCGCTGAGCCGATGCGAGCCTTCGCCTGGTTTCTAGCGGTGATCATTCTCGCCGGGTTGATCGCCGCGGCGATTGCTTTTCCCGCCTATGAGTTGACCCAAAGCTTTGCCCACTGGGCCTTTCACCGCGTGACGAGCCGGATCGCCATGCTCGTGCTCATCGGGCTTCTGCTATGGCTTTGCCGGCGTCTGCATCTAAAGACCAAGCGCGATTTTGGATACGGCCTTCCATGGCGCCGATTTCTGCGGGTGTCCCTGCTCTGGGGAGTGATCGGGATGCTTACCGCCGGCGCGGGCGCACTATTCCTGCTGGCCACGCAGCTGCGCGTCGGCGCCGCGCAATTCACTCCCTCGGCATTGAACGTCGCGCATATTTTCCTGGTGGGCGTTGGTTCCGGCATTGCGGTGGCACTTCTCGAAGAGACCGTGTTTCGCGGGCTCATGCACACGGCCATCGAGCGCGACTCTGGCCCTTGGATGGCAGCGCTGCTGACTGCACCGCTGTTTGCGCTGCTGCATTTCTTCGCCAAGGTGCGAATCGAGGCCGTCGATGTCGGCTGGGGTAGCGGCTTCGATCTGCTGCAGCGCTCGTTCGCGCCCTTGAGTCATCCGGCGTTGGTGTTCGACTCCTTCCTGTCGTGGCTGACGGTGGGGTTGATCTTGAGTTTGACTCGCGTGCTGACCGGCAATATCGCAGCGGCGATCGGTCTGCATGCCGGCTGGGTCGTGGTGCTGCGCATGCTGCAACAAAGCACCAGCGGCGGCGGTTCCACCGCATACTCCGCGTGGGTGGGACAATTCGACGGGCTGCTGGGTTACTGGATGCTGCCCTGGGGCATTGCCATCGCCGCCGCACTATGGCTGTGGCGCGGTTCCTGGGTGACCTATGCCAGCGGACTCAAGAAGTCCAGCCTCTGAATCGGGTCATCGAGTTCCAGACAGGCTTGCTTGTCGGCCGGCGGAATCGGCAGGATTTCCGCCAAGCGGTGCCCCACCCAGGCGGCATCGTCCGGCTTCATCTCCATGTCCGTGTACACCTCACCCAGCTGCGGCAGTACGTTCTCTAATAGCGCCGACAGCCGGGCATGCCGCTCAGGCACGGCCATGGTCGCTTCTGGCGGCAGCAGGTCGACCTCGGCGAGATTCAAACCATCCGACTGGCGGCTGCGGCTGCGAATGCGAAATCGCTCGCTGCCCACGCACGATAGCCCGAGCAGGCCGTCCGCCAGCTGATGAAAGTCGACGATTCGCGCCAGCGTCCCGACGTCATGAGTCTCGGCCGGCCCTACTTCACCGCCCTCGCGAATCAATACCACGCCAAAGCTGCTCGACTCGCGCATGCAGCGACGCACCATGTCGACATACCGGGTTTCAAAAATCCGCAGCGGCAGCGGGCCATCCGGGAACAGCACGATGTTGAGCGGAAACAAGGCGATTGAACTCACGCCCGTGCCCGCAGCGCGCTGAGCAGCTTCTCGTGCAATCCGCCGAACCCTCCGTTGCTCATCACCAATACCTGATCGCCCGCGCGGCTGTCCTCGACCAATCCCTTGACCAGGTCGTCGACGCTGGCGGCGAAACATGCGCGCGTGCCGAGGCTCGCCACAGCCTCGGGTAGATCCCAGCCCAAGTCGGGCGAGTTCAAGAACCAGGTCCGATCCGCGTCGGCCAGCGCCGGCGCCAGTTGTTCGCGATGCACTCCGAGCTTCATGGTGTTCGAGCGCGGCTCCAGGACGGCGATGATGCGCGCGCCCTTCACCCGCGCCCGCAGGCCGCGCAAAGTCGTCTCGATGGCCGTGGGGTGATGCGCGAAATCGTCGTAGACGGTGACCTGGTTCACCACTGCGCGAATTTCCATGCGGCGCTTGACGCCGCGGAACGTACTCAAGGACTGCGCCGCACGTTGCGGCGCAACTCCGGCATGCCGCGCCGCCGCGATCGCGGCCAGTGCATTCATGACATTGTGTTCGCCGAGCAGCGGCCAATTCACCTCGGCCAATGCCTCGCCGTGGAATGACACCGCGAACCGGCCCGCCGCGGATCCCGGTTCGATCTGCGCGGACCAGTCAGCGCCCTTGCCGAATGTTTCGCGCGGCGTCCAGCAGCCCATTTTCAAAGTCGTCTCGAGTTCGGCGTCCTCGCCGTTGACGATGATGCGGCCCGCGCCCGGCACGGTGCGCAACAGCTGATACGGGCTCATCGAGCAGGTGAGCGGGTTGCCGCGCGGATCGGTGGCCCCGGTGAAGAAGTGGAGCAGGTCTCCCTCGGCCGTGTGCTCGACCGCGTCGCCGCCGAGCACGGGCGCGACGTTCTCGTAGATCACGTGGATGTGCACGGGCTTGGTGTCGGAGAGGC
>JANXZQ010000175.1 GCA_025355445.1 Gammaproteobacteria bacterium | reverse complement strand
GCGTAGAGTGGGCCATCGCTCTTGGGGATGTATGGGCTACCGCGGACACATGCTTTTGCCGGCGGCGCTGCTGCTATGCGCATTCTTCGCGCAAGCGGCGGCGGCGCGAAACGTGGGCTTGCTGGTGGCAGTGGGACAGTTCAGCGACCCGCAATTGAAATCCCATCAGCTTCTGGGACCTGCAATCGACATCGATTCGATGCAGCGCGCTCTCGCTGATCACTGGGGATTTCTGCCGGGCGATGTGGTTACGTTGCGCGATCAGGATGCCACCCACCAGCACATACTCGATCAGATCGCCGCTCTGGAGCAACGCAGCGCGCCGGGCGACACCGTGCTCATTTATTTCAGCGGTCACGGCACCAGCGCCAACGACCACGACAACAGCTACGATCTGCCGTATGCAACCGGAGCCTGGGTGCCGTACGACTTGGATTTCAGCACCACTGCCGCCGCGCAGCGGACCTTGATCGTCGGGCGGCGTGATTTGGTGCCGCGGCTCAAGCGACTCGACCAAGGCGGACGCTGGGTGGTGGTGGTCTCCGACAGCTGCTATTCCGGCCAAGTCGTGCGGTCATTCGGCGAGACTCATAGCCGCTCGCGCTTCTTGGCGCTGCAAACGCGCGATTTGGGGGTGGCGCGCGTGTCCGCCGCGGTCAGCGTGCGGCCGCCGCCACCCCCGTACCCGTATCAGCACGTGGTGCTGCTCTCAGGCGCGAGCGACAGCGAGACGGGCGCGGATATTTCCACCATGCAGGCGCTGCAGCAGGCGCCGACGTTGGACGGCAAGTTCCATGGCGCCTTTACGGATGCATTTCTGCGCCTGCTGGGCGGGCAGCTGCTGCCCGGTGCATTCAACTATGCGCAAGGACGCGAGGCCATGAACATTTTCCTCGAACACCGCAATTTCGCACAGCACCCGCAGTTGTTGCCCGCCATCGCCGAGGATCCGCAGGACGTGGGCTCGCGGCCTTTTCTGGGCATGAACTCGCCCGCACCCGCGCCTGCATCCGCCGGTGCCGTCGCGTCTATTCCGCCCGTCCGCGATGCCACGTTGCATCTGCGGCTCGAGTCCGTGACGGCGGCACTAAGAGCAAAGGCCGCGGGCCTGCGTGGGATTGCCATCGTCGAGCAGGGCGGCGACATGACGTTGCGGCAGAACGCCGATCAGGCGCAGCTGTTGGGGCCGGCCGGCGACCCGATCGTAAGCACGACGGCAGGGGATCCGAACTTGCTCAAGCGCATCGCTGCGCAGGCGTGGCTCAACCGAGTGCTGCCCGCGGGCAACGACAGCCTCGGCTTGCGGGCCGAGACTGATCCCGGCAGCCGCGGCAACACTTACGTGCAATGCGAGTCGTTCGTCTTCGAGGTGCGCCTGCAAAAGCCCGCGTATGTGATGCTGCTGGATCTCGACAGCGAGGGGAATTTGACCGTGCTCTATCCGACGCGGGCATCGGAAAGGCAAGTCGTTGGCGCGGGCGCGCCGCGGGCGATTCCCGGCACTGATCCGAAGGATCGCATTGTAGTGACGGCGCCATTTGGATCGGATCAGGTGGCGGTAATGGCGTTCGAGCGCTTGCCGGACTTTTTTGTCGATCTCACCGGCGTGCAGAGATTTGCTGCCGACGGCAGCCGCGCCGAGGCATTGGCCAAGGGTCTCGCCAATGCCGGCGGCGCACTCGGCGTGCAGCAAATTACCGTGCGCACCTATCCCGCAGCCGGCAAAGTTTTCTGCGGATCATGATGCTCGAGGCAAAATCAGTGCCGCGAACAACGCAGTGGGTGGTTGCGGCGGTCTGTCTGCTCGCCGCGGGCGGACTAGCCGCGCAGTCCGAAACGCCTGCGCCGCTGCAGCCGTCGAATCACGCGCTCATCATCACGGTCTCCGAATACCGGCGCAGCCCTCTGCCCGGGGTGTTGACCGACCACAAGCTTGGGTTGGAACTGGCGCGACGGTTCGGCGTGCCGCCGCAGAATATCGTGGAGCTGTCGGAGGAAGAGGTGACCCGCGAAGGCCTCAAGCAGGCCTTGGCGAGCATGAACCAAGCCGTCATGCCCGGCGATAAGCTGTACATTTATTTCTCCGGGCACGGCGCGCGCTTCTTCAACAAGGCCACCGGGCAATGCACGGAGAGCATAGTGATGCAGGACATGCGCGTGGTCACGAACACCGAGTTCGCCGCCATGCTCAAGCCCTTGAGCGCCAAGACCGACAAGACCATCGTCATGCTCGATTCTTGTCATTCAGGCGGCGTGGCGCAGGCGGCGAGCTCGCGCGAAATCGGCTCCGGATCTCCAATGCGTGCAAAATTCAGTCCCGAGGCCTCGAGTCCGCAGTGTTCGCTGGCAGTCAATGACCGCAGCTTTTCCCAGACTCGCGGCGCCGAGCTCAGCACCACCGACCACAATCTGGTGATTCTTGCCGCGGCGAGAAACAATGAGGTTGCCTGGGATACCTCCAAGGGCGGCGCGCTCACGTACAATTTCGAGCAATGTCTCAACGGCGGTGCCACGGATTCGGATCGCAGCGGCTCGCTCTCGATGCAGGAGCTCACCGACTGTGTTCAGGCACGGCTGGACAAGACCCAGGAAGAGGCGGCGCGGCAGCACGTCACTTTGGCCGGCAATGGCGCGCTGGTTCCCGCTCTTGCGAATGCGGGCGCCGCGCATGCGGTGGCCGCCAATGCTGGCGCCGCGCCAGCGGCCGCGGCGCTCGCCGCCAACGTTACGGCGGCGGCAGATCCGCTGGCAACATTGAATGATATTTACGGCCAACGAGACGATCGCTGGCAGGTGCAGGCAAGTCTCGCCCAGCCGACCTTGAAAATAGGCACCCATCTCGCGCTATCGATTCGCTCGCAGCGCGACGGCTTTGTGTACCTGTTCTACCAGGGTACGCAACCGGGCAGCTTCTACCTGCTGTTTCCGAATCAGCTCGATTCGAATAATGCGATAGCGGCGAACCAGGAGCTCAAATTGCCGCGTCAGGATTGGAACGTAACGGCGCTGGGGCCGCGCGGCACCGATCACTTGCTGGTGATGGTCACCGCTACGCCGCGAGACTTCTCCAGCCTGTCGCTGCCGGCGGAGTACGTGAGTGCGGCCGGCCCATTCGAGAAGATCCGCCCCACGGTGCAGGCCGTGGCGCACATCGCGCAAATAGCGGCGCTGTCAGCAGCGGCCGGCAACCCTGCCTGCCAGGCCACGGCGGGGCGCGATCTCGGGGTGGCGCGCCAGTGCTCCAATGCATTCGGCGCCGGTCTGGTCAGTGTCGAGGAAACCGACTGATCAGTCTTTGCCGATCTCGATGGACCAGTCAGGTCCGGAATCGATCTTGCGGTCCGCGGCATAGCTGCCTTGGTTGAGCGCCACGGCGAGATTCAGCAAGCTGTTGACGTACACCAAGGGCTTACCGAGAGGGACGTCGCCGAAGGTGCGCTGATACGGCGCCACGACTTCATCGACGAGTTCACCATGGTGGTAAATTCGAACGTGCAGAGGCGTGCCCAGCGCCACGTGCAGCTCATCGAATAGGTTCTTGGGGATATTCGTCCAGACATTGCCGAACTGTATGTCCAGTACCGGAATGATGCCCGACAGTTTGGTTCCGGTGAGTTGCGGCCGGCGGTAAGGGATGCTGATGAGCGATTGCGGCGGCAACTCCGGTCCGACCTCTTCAAAGCCTATGACCCCGGCCGCCAAACGTGCTCCCGTATAGGCGAACACATCACGGCCGTGAAAGGTATGCGAGTCGTCGGATCCGGGGCGGCGATTCACCGCTTCATCGATGCGGCGCAAGCCCGCGATGCCGTCGCGTTCCGCCACCAGCGACAGCAGCCCGTTGTCGGGTCCGACAAAATAATGACCGGTGCGCGTCTTGAGCACCACTGACAGGCGTTTGGTCCCTACGCCCGGATCGACGACGGCGACGAATACCGTGCCGCCGGGCCAGAACTGCTCGGTCTGGTACAGCCGATAAGCACCGGCGAAGATGCTCGGGTTCTCGTGACTCAAATCGGAAATCAGCAAGTCCTGCGAGACGCTATACGCCACGCCTTTCATGGCCGCGACCGCCCCGTCCTGGGTGCCGAAGTCCGTCAACAGCACCAGCGGCGCCCGCGCCTGCGCAAGCGCGCAACCAAATACCAAGCCGAGCAACGCACCGGCGAGACGCCGCGACATCGGCCGTCCTACTGTTTCTGCTGTTCCAATGGGTAGGTGCGAGGAGCATCCGTGCTGGGGGCTGCTGCAGCGGGTGGCTGCGCGGCCGATGAGGCCGGCACATCGGCCTGCGGTGCAGGCGAGCCTCGAACGGTGGTGTGAGTCGCCTGAGCCAGCCGCTCCAGAAAACGTTGTGCCGTCGGCGGGGCGGCCGGTGACTGGCCCGAGAATATCTCCGTGGCCGTGACGCCGCTCTTGCCGTACAAGGCCGAATTCGCCGAACGATCGATCGAGATGACGCTGCCATCCAGAGCAATGCCGCCGAACAAGCCGCGGGTGCGCGCATAAGAATAGATTTCCGCATTGAAGCTCATGTCGGTGGCCGCCGAACCTTGCCGCCCAACCGGGCCGGTGGCGACGGATGCGTCCGCGCCCAAGGTTAGTTTGCCGCCGGCGATGCCTTCAATCCCGGTCTTGGTGGTGAATACCAGCACGATGTCGGAGGATTGTGCGCCGGCTTGAAAACCCCAGCTTCCGCCGGTGAGGGAGACGAAAGTCGGGTTGCTCCACGGCGAGTTCAATTTGTCGCGCACCACGAGCACGCCATTGCCGTGGCGGCCGCCGAATATGAAGGCAACCTTGGTGACGTCGGGAATGACTGCGATGCCGTACGCACGGGAGAGCAGCGCGTCCGGTATCTGCTGATCCGGCATGGCCTGCACTTCTTCCAGTACCTCCGTGGCGGTCAGCAAGCGGCCCTCTTCGCGTGCGCCGGCGCGTGCAATATTTACAACTCCGGAGCCGATGACGGCGGCGAAGAACAGCGTAGCGGCGATTTGTTTTCTAATAGACATCAAGACTCCTACCTTTGGCTGACCCAAGCGTGACCTGCATAGTTCCGCAAGCTTACCGCTTGTCAGGCGCCGCGAGAACCCGTTGTGCTTCGGCATCGCGATGATGCGCGCGGTAGTACTCGACCAGGCGGGCGGTTGCCTGTTTTGTGGCGGGGTGCTGAGGTCCCACCGTCGCCAACAGTTTCGAACGCGCCGCCAGCAGCATCGGTTCGCCCTCCGCAGCCCGGTCGCGCCTGATCAGGATCCATCCCAAACTCGCTTCACTGCGGGCGGAACGCCAGCTATCGGGGCCCGCCAGCGCCACATTCATCTCCAACGCCGTGCGCACCTCCGCCTCGGCGGCGGCCGGGGACTCGCGCCGCAGCAGGATCTCGCCCAGCAACTCATGAGTGGACGCAATATACAAATGGCGCGCCGGCAGGGATAGAGCATAGACGGCGAGGGCTTGGCGCGCGGTCGCCTCGGCAGCCATCGGATCGTTGGCCTTCAGTTTCAGGTTTGCCAACTCATCGAGATAGTATCCCACCATGTAATAGGCCGGCTCGCGGGTGTCGCGTGTGACCTGCAGTGCCGTTTCGATGGCCGTCACGGCTCGCGGAATATCGTCCTCCCGCTCGTAGAGCACGCCCAAATCCGCTTCGATAGCGCCGATTCGCGGATTCTTCTCGCCGAATACGGTGCGCTCGATCTGCAAGGCTTCCTTCAGCACTTGCTCGGCTTCCGAATATTTGCCGAGCTGCGTGAGGATTGAACCCAAAGTCGCCAAGGCAATTGCATTGTCAGGATGGTTGCGGCTGAGCGTAGCCTGAAAAATGCCCAGCGCCTCGCGCTGGTAATGTTCAGCCAGCGGATAATCGCCCTTCCACACGGCTGCGGAGGCGAGGCCATTCAGCGCCGCGGCCGCCTGCAAAGTCTGATTGCCCAGCGCGGCGCGGTAAATATTCAGCGCCTTGCCGAACAGCTCCGCGGCACTGTCGGGATCGCTCTTTGCATCCAATTCAAAGGCACCGAACTGCACCAAGATGTCCGCGGTCTCGACCGGTTGGGAGTCTCCGCCGCTCTCCGACAAGTCGACGGCTTGGCGTAAATCGGCCTCGGCGGAGATCAAGTGACCGGCATCCGTGAGTGCACGGGCCAAATTCGCCAGTGCCACGGCTACGTGGCCGTTATTGGCCGGACGCTCCTGGCGGCGGATGGCCAGTGCTTGTTCGAACAGGGGGATTGCCCGGTCGGCCGAGCCCTGGCGCCGATAGGCAAGGCCTATGCTTTCGAGGAGCTGCGCGGTTACTTCCGGCTGCAGATTCACATTGCCTGTGATTTTTGCGGCGCCGCGATCCAAGAGATCCTTGGCCGTGGACTCGTGTCCCTGGGCGTTGAATGGGTCGGCTTGCGCGAAGACGTCGACCAGGAACGCCGACACCTGCTGCGCACGGTCGCGCTCTAGGGCGGTCGCTTCGCGTGCCAGTTCGATGCGATAGTTTTCCCAGAACATGACGCCGGCGAACAGCGCGAGGCCGAGGAACATAGCCGCGACGCCGCCTACCGCGATGACATGGCGCCGCAGGAACTTGGTGGCGTTGTAGCGCCAATCGCCATGTCGGGCGCGCACCGGCTGGCCGAGCAGATGCCGATTGAGGTCATCCGCGAGCGCCTCCACGGAGGGGTAGCGCCGATCCGGCTCTTTGCGCATGGCCATGGCGATGATGGCGTCGAGGTCGCCGCTCAAACGGGCGCGCAGCCGCTGCGGCGAGAGGCCGCGGCGATCCGAGATGCGGCTGCGATCGGCGTCATTCTCGCCACTCAACTTGGATACCACCATCTGGCTGGCGCGCAGCGGGTCATCCATGCAAATGGCCCGCTCCAGCTGCAGCTGGCTGTAGCTGAGGAGCCGATAAGGCGAACGGCCGGTCAGCATCTGGTAGAGCAGCACGCCGAGCGCATAGATGTCTGTGGCCGTGGTGATGGGGCGGCCGAGCACTTGTTCGGGAGCGGCGTTCTCGGGAGTCAGGATGCGTTCTTGCAGCCGCGTTACTGGCAAGGTGTGCGACAGGCTTTCGGGCGCCAGCAGCTTGGCTATACCGAAATCCAGCAACTTCGGCACGCCTTGATCGGTGACGAAGATATTGGAGGGTTTGATGTCCCGATGCACGACCAGGTTGCGATGCGCGAACTGCACAGCGGCGCACACCTGTATAAACAACTCGAGCCGTTCCCGGACGAATAGTGTACGGCTATCGCAGTAAGTGTCGATGGATACGCCATCGACGAACTCCATGA
>JANXZQ010000158.1 GCA_025355445.1 Gammaproteobacteria bacterium | reverse complement strand
GAGCACCATGGATCTCCTGAAAATCGGGCTTGTATCGGACTCCCCAGATGAATATTTACTGCGCGACACCGCCGACTACATCATAAAGCCACGCCTGTTATCGGTACCCGGCGTCGCTCATGCCATTGTATTCGGCGGCAGCGTGCGGCAAATCCAGATCGTGCCTGACATGAACAAGCTCGCCGCGTACGCTGTGACCCTCACCGACGTAGCGGATGCGGCCAAAGCTCGCTTACCGCTGCGGGGGGCGGGCTTCATCGACATTCCGTCGCAGCGCATTTTGCTGCGTTCACCCACCCCGGGGCCGGACGTCGATGTCATAGGGAAGGCGGTGATCGCCACCCGCAATGACACCCCCATTCAGCTTCGCGATGTGGCGGAGATCAAACTAGCCCCCGCGCTGCGCTCCGGCGACTCATTGATTATGGGAAAACGGGGTGTCTTGATCTCCTTGGCCAGCCAATACGGCGCCAACACGCTCACCGCCACGCTTGCGGTCGAAAAAGCATTGGCCGAATTAACCCCGGCGCTGAAGGCCAAGGGCATCACGATCTATCCTGCACTGCATCGGCCCGCCAATTTCATTGAGCGTGCGCTCGGGGATTTGAAGCACTCATTGGTCATTGCGACGTTGCTCATCATTGCGGTGCTGTACGCTTTCTTACGCGACGCGCGTGCTGCGTTCATCGCATTCATGGCCATTCCGCTCTCACTGCTCGCTGCAGTGGCGGTACTCGATCGCATGGGTTATACGCTCAACACCATGACTTTGGGCGGTTTTGCCGTAGCGCTGGGCGTGTTGGTGGACGATGCCATCATCGGCATCGAAAACATCCTGCGGCGTTTGCGCGAGAACGCGTTGTTACCGTCCCCCAAACCGCGGCTTGACGTTGTCCAAGAGGCCTCTCTCGAAGTGCGGGGCCCCGTCATCTATGCGACCGCAGTGGTGATCGCTGTATTCTTGCCTGAACTATTCACCTCGAGCGTGCAAGGCCACTTCGTCGGCCCCTTGGCACTGGCTTTTATCTTTGCGGTGCTCGCCTCGTTGCTCGTGGCGATGACATCGGCGCCGGCGCTGTGCGCATTGCTGCTGCGCCGGCACGACACCCGTCCGGAATCTCGGTGGCTGCAACGACTCAAGCAGTGGCAACGAGGTGCGATCGACGGGGTCCGTGAACACCTGAAGGTAACCGGTGCCGCATTGGCAGTGCTGGTCCTCTGCGCAATTATCGCGCTGCCCTTCCTCGGCGGTACTTTCATGCCGGATTTTCGCGAAGGTCATTTCGTCGTACAGGTCTCGAGCGGAGCTACGGGCACCTCGCTCGACTCAATGTTGGCTGCAGGACGCCGAATTAGCGCAGACATCCTCGCCCTGCCGTATGTGCAGAGCATCGAACAGCAGATTGGTCGGGCGGAATTAAGCGAAGATACCTGGGGGCCGCATCGGAGCGAATTTCACGTCGAACTTAAAGACGATCCGAGCATTGACCAGGGTGCCGCCCAAGAGGCGATCAGAGGCATACTAAAGGAGTATCCGGGATTTCAAAGCGAGGTCGTGACCTTTCTCGGCGATCGGATCGGCGAGAGCTTGAGCGGTGAGACCGCACAGGCGGCCGTCAAGGTCTTCGGCGATGACCTTGATGCGATCGAGGCGACCGCGGATAAGATAGTCGTGGCACTCGGGAAGATTCCTGGCATCGTCGACTTGCAATTCAAGCGTCAGTCGGGAACTCCCACCATCGCATTGGACTTGCTGCCCGATGCGTTGACCGCCAACGGATTGAAGGCGCAAGAAGTTCTTGACGACGTGCAGTCGGCGTATGCCGGCACGGCAATCGGCCAAACTTATCAGGGAATCCGCACGATTGACGTGTCGATTCTGCTGCCGGATGCGGTGCGAAATAATCCCGCTGAGATCGGCAAGCTGATGATCAGCGGGGCTCGAGGCCCCATCCCCCTGGAGCAGATCGCGCATCTCACTCCAGCAGCAGACCGGTACAGTATTGAACATGATGGCGGACAACGCCGGGTCAGCGTGACGTTCAACGTGGGCAAGGGGTCGCTGCAACAGATCGTGCAGCAAGCGCAGCAATCGATTGCCCATAGCGTGCCGTTGCCGAGCGGCGTATTCGTTCAATTCACCGGAGCGGCGGAAGCGGAAGCCAAGACCCGCAATGACTTGCTGCTGTATTCCGGTATCGCGTTCTGTCTCATCGTCATGATCCTGTTGATTTCGTTTCATTGGCGGGCCAATAGCTGGCTGGTGCTCGCCAACCTGCCATTTAGCTTGATCGGCAGCGTATTGGCCATCGCCCTCACTGGAATCGGCATTTCGCTCGGCACCGTCGTCGGTCTCGTGACCGTTTTCGGAGTGAGCGCGCGCAATGCGATTTTGCAGCTCGCGCACTACGAACATCTGGTCGAGGTGGAGGGCGCCGAATGGACTCTCAGTACGCTGCTGCGAGGCGCAAACGAACGGCTGGTCCCAATCCTGATGACGGCGGCGGTAACGGCGCTCGGCCTGGCGCCTCTCGCTTTTGGAGTCAACAAGCCCGGCCAAGAGATTGAAGGGCCGATGGCGATAACCGTACTAGGAGGACTCTTGTCCTCGACACTGTTGAATCTCTTCATCCTACCGGCGCTTGCGTTTCGCTTTGTCACGGTCCCCTCACCGGAGCCCACGATTGAGTGATTTGCGGCGGCCCCTGGCGAAAATCCACACCATTCGTACTGAAGTCTCGCGACTTTGCATTGCAAAGTAGAGGGGTTTGCGTCAGAGTGCGTGTTGCGCCGCCAAGAGCAAAGAGACGGTTATATGAGAGCAGGGCGTACAGTGATGGGCCGGGTTGCCACCGTTTTTCTGGCGCTCTCGAGCTTGTGCGCATGCGTCTCCCTGCCCGCAGGTGTGCCGCGTACTGCGCAAGACCCATGGGAGTCCTGGAATCGCGGTGTCTATCGATTTAACGACGGTCTCGACCGGGCGGTCGCCAAGCCCGTCGCGAAGACCTACGTCAGAATCGTCCCGTCATTTGTCCGGCAAGGGGTCACCAATTTTTTTCGAAACCTCGATACGCCAACCGTCATGGTCAATGACTTGCTGCAGTTGAAATTTGTCGCGGCCGCGAATGATCTTGGACGCTTTGTATTCAATTCCACCGTCGGCCTGGGCGGCGTGCTTGATCCGGCGACTTCGGCCGGATTGGCGATCAACGATGAGGACTTCGGCCAGACGCTCGGTCACTATGGGGTGCACGCCGGACCATTTTTGGAGATTCCCCTATTGGGTCCGTCGGATTTGCGGGACGCGCCGGCGCGTGTCGTGGACGGCTACACGAATCCACGGCAGTACATTAAAAACAGCTGGGTAAAATACGGACTCTGGCTGCCCGAACTCGTCGATAAACGTGCGCACCTGTTGGCCGGCGAAGCGGTCCTGAAGGATGTGTATGACCCGTATGCTTTCATTCGCGACGCGTACCTGCAGCACCGCGCGTACTTGGTGGCGGACGGCAAGATTACGGAGGAAACATTGATCGACCCGGCATCTGACGCAACGGACGAGCCTAATTCACATTAGCAGGCTGATGTTTCGCCTTGAATGCAGTGAGGAACGTTCTGGTCAGACCGTCAATCCCTTGCGACGTTCGGGTGAACTATCGCGGACCAACCGCCAGCACGGTGAAGGTCTCCGGGGTCGGCATGGGTCGTGGGTGGGGTTGTTCGGGCGTCGGCGCCGGGGGCGCATCTAAGTCGGCACTCACCAGGTAGACCTTGCCGCTTGAAGAATCGAGCGCCATCGTGCGGGCGCCACGCTGGGTGGTCACGGACTGAGCAATTTGATACCGATCGGGCGTTTCCTGATGAAAGATGCTGAGCGTGCCTTCGCCGTTCGAGCTGAACACCAAACCGCGCTTCGCATCATACGCCGCGGCATCCGGTCCCTCGCCGATCGTAAGCTTGGCAATTTGCCTTCCTGATACCGCGTCGGTTACCGCCATGACCTTCTTGTCACACACCGAGAACAGCCGATGATGCGCCTTGTCTATTGCAAGGCCGCTGGGGCTGGCGCAACCCGGCAACATCCAGGTTGCTCTGATCGTCAATTGCTTGCTATCGAGAACAACCAATTGACCCGCTTCGCTCTCGATGTTGACGAAAATCCGGCCTTCTCCGTCATCGACTGCAAATTCCGGCTTATCAGGAACCGCCAGCGTGCGAACAACCGCCAAACTTTCGGCATCGAGCACCGTTACGTCCTTGCTTCGTCCGTTGAAGGTCCATACATGCTTGCCGGAGGGCTCATACAGGATCGCATCGGGATTGTGACCGGGGATCTGTGCTTCCTTGATCGTCTTCAGCGTACCCAGGTCGAACATGGTCACGGAGTCCGCCCGGCCGTTGCTCGTGTATCCGCGGCGCAGATCTTCCGCCAGCGCGATACCGTGGACGCCGTTGGTATTCGCAATGGTGCCGACTATTTTTCCTGACTGTGTATCCACCACGTCGACACGGGTGCCGCGACTCACAAAGAGGCGATCACCCGCTGCGTCGAGTGTCAAATAATCCCAACCGCCTGCGCCGCCCAACTTCCAGCGCTGAACCACGGAAAACGAGGCGTCCGCAGGAGCAGACTGAACGCCCGAGTAGACAAAACAGCCGACGGCGATCAATGCCATGCCAGCCGATTGACCAATGTGCTTGGGTAATGAACTCAGCATGGGAATTTCCTCAACGAGACAGCCAAAGATACATCCTGCCGAGCATCGCATCTATTCCGTTGAGCGGGAATTACAAAATGGTATAGTTTACGGCGCGCACTACGCGCGCACGGTCGCACCGGCGGCCGCGCGCTGCACTGCGCCACGGCTCGCGATGGTGCCGATTAAGCTGATCGCCGCTGCGAGGGATAGCCAAGCGCCCGGTATCGCGCGGTTGCCCGAGCTATGAATAAGATAGGTGACTATGACAGGCGTCGATCCGCCGACCGTCGTGGCCAAACTGTACGCCAGCGAGAAGCCCGCCGTGCGCACCGCCACCGGCACGATCTCCGTCAGATACACGACCATGGCACCGTTGTAGCCCGCGTAAATGAACGACAACCATAACTCCACGCCGAGCAACCGATCGAAACTGGGCGCCTCGATGAGCCATGCCATCGCCGGATAGGCGCTCACAAGTGCCAGCCCCGCAAAGGTTACGAGTAATGGTATACGGCCGATGCGGTCCGACAATGCGCCCATGACGGGAAGCCAGAATAGATTCGAGAATCCCACGCACAAGGTGACGAGCAGCGATGCGCTCTGCGAGAGGTGTAGCACCTCGCGGCCAAATGTTGGGGTATAGGCCGTTATGGTGTAGAAAGACACCGTCGTCATCAACACCGTTGCGACACCGGTAGCAATGATGCGCCAATGCAGCAGCATGCTCGCGTAAATCTCGGCGGGACTCGGGTGCCGTGCTCGTGCCGTAAATTCGCTCGTCTCCTGCAAGGTGCGGCGAATCATGTAAATGAAAGGAATGATCAGGCACCCGATGATGAGCGGAATTCGCCAACCCCACAATTGAAGATCGAGCGGCGAGAGCCAGCGCGAGAGCGCGAAGCCAATAGTCCCGGCGAACGCCACCGCCACTTGCTGGCTGCCTGATTGCCAGGAGACGTAGAATCCTTTGTGCCCGGGTGTTGCGATCTCGGACAAGTACACCGATACGCCGCCCAGTTCCACACCCGCGGAAAACCCCTGACACAGGCGGCCCAGCACCACGACGATGGGCGCGAAAAAGCCGATGGTCTCGTAGCCTGGGACCAATGCGATCGTTAGGGTGCCGACCGACATGAGGGCGAGCGTGACCAACAAGCCTTTACGGCGCCCAATGTGATCGATGTAAGCACCGAGGAATATCGCACCCAGTGGTCGGACCAGGAACCCGATCGCGAATGTCGTCATCGACAACATCAAGGAGGCAAACTCACTGGTGGCGGGAAAATAGGCGCGTCCGATCGCCGCACTGAAATACCCAAACACCATGAAGTCGTACATCTCGAGAAAATTACCGCTCGCGACGCGCAGTACGGTCTGTAATTTCTCCTTGCGTTCTTGATACGTCAGCATCGGTTCAGACCCTGCCGGCACACTCTAAACCAATGACTTTAGACGCCCCCTCCGCTGCCGGGCGAAGGGGTGTGAACTTAGTATTTTGCCTTGAAACCGACGTAATAGGTCCGTCCGATGATGTCGTAAGTCGCCGTATCGGTGGCCCCAGTTCTCCGGCGTTGAAGGGCTTCATCAAGTAATCGTCGGCGCCGAGATCGAGGCCCATCACTCGATCGGCGACATGGTCACGTGCTGTCAGCACCAGAATAGGAATCTTGCATCCTCGCGAGCGCAGGCGTTTGATGACTTCGAACCCTCGATATGCCCGGTAAGCCGATATCCAGGATAATCAGGCTGCAGGGCTCGGTCTCTATGAGATAAAGCGCAGCCTCGCCGTCCTTGGCTCGCCGCGTAGCCGCCGGCTTTCAAGAGCGCAACAATGCCGCGCGACAACGCCGGATCATCCTCGACGACTAGGATTCGAGCCATCGCGCTACTTCCTATCGTAGCCGCCTAAAGTCCAGGCGGCGGAGCGTGCACCGCAACGATCGGTAAACGCATTATTCAATAACACCCGCGAGCTTTGCATAACAAAGCATGAATAGCATATCGGTCGACAATATGCACCAGCGATGCGCCGCTTGGTTTCACCATGGAGCGGCCGCGCATCCGTCGGAACGCTCGCTATGTTCCCATTTGATGACGAGTGTGGGCCACAATTGAACCGGCTTTGCCGCAGGTGCCGAGTACTCCTCGACCGCGCCACAGGCCGCCGTCACCTTCGCCGAAATTCGCGCCGCATTTAGGAACCGTTCAGGTTGCCGTCGTATGGTCGACTCCACAATCCAAATATAGAAGATATTGCGGCTGGGCTATGGGGGGGAAATTATGGGAAGAGCCAAGAACACGGCGGCACCGCTTCATGCTGTGGGAAATTTCGCAAAAGCCGCAAACAGGCTGCTCAGCAGCTACCTAGCCGCATGCCTGGCGCTCGCCGGCGGCGCGGTCGCGAGCCACGCTGCTTATTCGGCGGAGGAACCGGAGGAAGCGGTGGTCGAGATTGTCGTCACCGGCACACGCCTGTCATCGGCCAACGCGTCCAGCCCCAGCCCCATCGTCGTTCTCGACAATGAAGAGCTGCTGCATCAGGGTACGCCAAGGGCCGAAGACTTCTTGAACTCCTTGCCGCAAGTCAACTCGGGGTTGACCTTGGGTGCCAACGGGGCTTCCGTCGCGCCGCTGACCGGCACGGCCACGGCGGATCTGCGCGGTATCGGGGCTTTTCGTACGCTGGTGCTGGTCAACGGCAGGCGCACCTCTCCCGGCGATCCCATCAATCCTTCCGCCGACTTGAACACGGTGCCGAGTGCCCTCGTGAAGCGCGTCGAGGTGCTGACCGGCGGCGCATCCGCCATCTATGGTTCGGACGCGGTCGCCGGGGTCGTCAATTTCATCCTTGACACTAATTTCACGGGCTTGAAAGTCGATGTGGAGGGCGGCGTCAACCAAGGCAGCAACGATCGTCGCGACCTGCAGAGCATCGAGCGAGCCAATGGAGTCAACCCGCCCACCGGAACCGTCTATGACGGAGTCAATTCGGATGTCTCGGTCGTATTCGGCAAGGATCTCTTTGGGGGGA
>JANXZQ010000150.1 GCA_025355445.1 Gammaproteobacteria bacterium | reverse complement strand
GCCCTCCTGATAAATTAATCGCCTGGAGAATTCCCTTAGGGGTGTCGTCCAATGTCACCGTCCCCGGCTTCACAACTTCCCCTGCCACTTCAACTCGTGCGGCGCGAAACGCAACGATTCTTACATCAACCTGGGGATTGGCGATCACGCGGCTGAGATTTTGCGCTATGTAACTCCGCGCGTTCAGGGTAGTCATTTGTGCAATCTTGAACGTTCCGACATACGGGAAGAAAATCGTTCCATCGGCGTTGACCAGGCGCCCTTGTACAAATTGCGTTTGCGTCTGACCCGCCAGCGCCGCAACTTCGGTTACGGGGCCACTAGGAGTCGTCAATTCGGGATGATCCCAGACCGTGACATAAACAATGTCTCCGGCGCCAATCGTGTACTCGGCGGGAATATCTGTCGGCACGGTACTCAATAGTGTTTGCGGGTTTTCAGTTGCCCGGTCCAGTGCCAATGACTTCAGAATCTCAGGTTCGATTTGCACAACCCGGTATTTATTCGATTCGTGCTTATCCACTTTGACATTGAGGCCTGGAACTATCTCCGAGCAGCCCATCACCTGCAGCGCAATAAGCGCCAGCGCGACGCTTCGAATGCCATGGGAAAAATCCCAGCGCTTGGAAGCGCAGCCGTCAGTCATAACTCTATTCATGCTTTTATCGATTCCTGAAATACTTACAAGATTCAGTGACTTTACCCGTTCATTAATTCATAACACATAAACATCGATTGTACGGTTGAGTCGTCCGACTACGCGGCTGCGACTTCGCCCCCACACTAGCGCTGTAATAGCAAAAAATGTGCCAAAATCGCTTTTTGTTGGTTCAAGGCAAAGAGGGTCAGGCGCGAAACCCCATTATCTTCGGCAGCAATTAAGCGTTGAGACTATACATGCTCGATGGGCTATGCCCACAGCTGACGCCAATAGTGCACCACAATGACGCACCTTTAAGTAGGTGCGCGCACTACCATGGCCCATCAAGTTGCGGGTGGTCGTCACTGCCATGTATTTTTTACAAACTTGTCGCACTCACCGCCACTGAACTGCCGCCCCCTCCCTCGCATCGTGAACTCGTTTCTCAGGCCAAACCTTGCAGCACAACATCCCGCTGCGCCGGCATGAGGAGGAGTCGCAATTGCTTGTCCTCGAGCGTGTTCACCACCAGCGCATGGGCCGCGACCCCGGCGACGACCTGGATGCGGGCGGCCACATGCTCCTCAGTGGTTGCGGTCCTGCGATGTAGCAGCGCACCAGCGGCGTCTGCTGCATGGCCTCGCCGAATGAGCTCGGCAAGTATCGCCTTCGAGAATGCCCCGGCCATGGCCACCAAATCGTCAATCGCGCACGCCAACAGGATCATTTCCCCCTTGCTGCCTTCAAGGGTGATTCGGCCATGGAGGGAATCATCACCCACCGCGACCGCAAAACCCGTCAAGCTGACTTCTTGGATCGTAACGCTCATGTAGGCTCCAACCGGCGTGCTGCGCAAAAGAAAGTGGGGAACGGCCCCAGCCCCGACCCGACGATTGGGTTGACTTGCCGTAGAGTTCCATAGACCATCAAAAAACCAGCTGCAAGGAATCGGGCGAGACATTGTGCCACGCGCGTCTGATTAGTCCGCGATTTTGGCCGCCGGAGTGTAGCGATGCAGGTTGGAGGAAGAAGACTGCTCAAGATTGCTGGTGCGCTTCTTCAGCCTCGGCACTATTACGCGGGCCTCAACATGCTCCGTGTTTATGACCACCCCGTAGACGCATTTGGGCGATACCTGTTTGGCAGCGGCAAATACCCAAGCACCATTGTCGTCAATACTGCATCGGGGCGGCTACACATTAACGCCTACAGCGTCCACGACGTATTGACGATCAATGAGATTTTCTGCCGTAGAGATTACAAGGCAACCGCCAGCGATGAGGTTGTCGTGGATTTCGGATCCAACATAGGCATTTCCGCTGCCTACTTCCTCAGTCAATCTTCTAGCTCGCGCCTTTACTTGTTTGAGCCGCTTGAATTCAATATTGAGAGGCTGCGCAATAACTTGCGGCCCTTTGAAGGGCGATTTGAACTGCAAGCGGTCGCGGTTGGCCTGAGCGATGGAGAAGTACAGTTCGGATGGGAGGATAGCGGTAGATATGGTGGCGTTGGAATGCAAACCGGCAAGTACGTCACGGTCACATGTATTGACTCGAATAAGGCGCTAGCGAGCGTATTGGCTACGCACGGTCATATCGACATTCTGAAGATAGACATAGAAACTCTCGAGCGTCAGGTAACGGAACGAATCCCGCCGTATATTGCCGAAAAGATCGACAAGATTTACGTTGAATATAGATTTTCGTCCAACCCTCTGAAACAAACCCACTCGCTGACGCAGTACGGACCGATTGCTCAGTTCCTGAATAAACGCGGACGAGTGTCCCTGCAGCACTAACGTGACGCTTCGCGGTGGTGCGCACGCGTCTGGGCCACCGAAGTCGGAATATCCCACTCAGATATTGCGCCGCCGCATTATTTCGACGGCACCGGCAGGGTCGCGCCATCCCAATGCTCATCGGCCCTGCCCCCCTTGAAGCGCCACATGTCGAACCACGACGTCGTGTACTTCGTCGCTGGATCCTTTGGGTTCGGTAATTCGCGCGGCGTCACCACGACCACCAAGTCGCCCTCGGCCAGCACCGCGACGATCTTGGTCTTCATATGCTCCGGCATCGGTGTCGGCTTGCGTATGGAGGAAAAAAAATTCACAACCGGGTCGCGGCCCGAAGCCACCAGCGGATTATGCTGATGATATTCAGCGGTCAGCCACTTGTCGGCGAGTTCCCAATGATTCGCCTCCAACAGATCCTTCATGATGTGATACGCCGCTTGCTTGTTCGCATTCAAATGCGGATCGATACTGGTGAACAAAGAGTCGGGATCGACGACCCCCACGACGGCCTCTTGGGCGTACGCCGGGCCAGCCGCAGCAAACATCGACAGCGAGGCAAACAACATCGAGTACTTTTTCATGAGACCCCCAGTGACGGCCAATGAAATGTTTGCTGGTCTTTGCGTCGAACGCTCAGCGCTCGACGAAGGAGCGCTCGATCACGAAGTCTCCCGGATCTCCGACATGAGTGGAGGGCTGGAAACCGCGCGACACCAATAGAGTGGACATCTCCGTCAGCATTGCCGGACTGCCGCATATCATGGCGCGATCAACCGCCGGATCCAGGGGCGGAAGTCCGATGCTCTCGAACAATTTGCCGGATTCGATCAAGGTGGTGATGCGCCCCTCTTGGCGAAAGCGCTGCCGCGTGACGGTCGGCACATAGATGAGCTGATTACGCACCTGCTCGCCCAAGTACTCGTGATGGGTGAGTTCCCATTCGATGTAGTCGCGGTAAGCAAGCTCGCTTCGATAGCGCACGGCATGTACCAGGATGACCTTCTCGAACCGCTCATAAAGCTCCGGGTCCTTGATCAGGCTCATGAACGGCGCGAGGCCGGTGCCGGAGCTCAATAGATAGACTCGCTTGCCGGGCTTCAAATCGCGCAGCAGCAAGGTACCCGTTGGCTTGCGGCTGACGCAAATCTCATCACCCGGTTTGATGTTCTGCAGCCGCGAGGTGAGAGGCCCGTCCGCTACCTTGATGCTCAGAAACTCGAGCGCTTCTTCGTGATTGGCGCTCGCGATGCTGTACGCCCGCATCAGCGGCTTGCCGGCCACGGGCATGCCCAGCATGACGAAATGCCCATTCTCGAAGCGGAAGGCAGGGTCGCGGGTGGTCTTGAAACTAAAGACCTTGTCGTCCCAGTGATGTACCGCCAAAACGCGTTCAGTACCGATCGAGGCCATGGCATTCCCACCAGCAAATCCAACGCGGACGTCCCGCGACGGGATTTTCGCACAGGTGTTCCGCCTCCACTAATAACGATTTGATTGGTATATATATCGACTTGTTGCGCACCTTCAGTCCGCATATTTGCGAGGGAACAATATCCGGAACTGGGTACCGACGCCCGGTTCAGAGGTCATGTCGATCGTGGCGTCCAGCATGTCGCATAATCGCTTGACGATGGACAAGCCGATCCCCTCGCCCGCCGTCTCACCTACCGCTTCACGTTGCGCCGGCGCCGGTTCAGCCACCGCTCGAGGTGGCTCGCTCTTCTCCGCGGCTACGTCGCCCGAAGACTGTTCATGAGCCTTTTCTAGCGCGCGCTTCAGCGGCAGAGCTGAGCCCTCCGGAAAACCCGGGCCTGTGTCAGCGATACATAGCTCCCAGCGTTTCGGATCATTGATGCTGCTGTCGCCCCAGCTGACCGTAATCCCACCCTGGCGCGTTGCTTTGAGGGCGTTCAGCACGAGATTTTGCGCAATTCTCCGTATCTTCACCGCATCGCCCTCGGCGGCAAAGCCGTCGGGTCCTGCGCAACGCAGATAAATTCCGCGTTGCTGGGCCATGGGATGAATGCCCTCGCACATTTGCTGTAGAACCGGCGAGACATCCATCGGCTCGATATGCCTTTCCTCGCGACCCGCCTGCAGACGCGCGAGGCTGGTTACGTCGTCCAGCAGGTGATGCAGCGAAGTTACATTTCGCATCAGAATACGCACAAAATCGTCACGCGAAGATTCTTGCAGCCCTCCTTGCGTGAGTCCGACAGTCACGTTGGCAACCACGCCCAAATTGCCGCGAAGATCGTGTGCCGCCTGCCTCCACAAGTCCGCTCGCTGACGTTCCAAGGCTTGGATTTCAAGCATGCCGCTCTCGAGGTCCCTGACGTGACCCAAGGCTTCTTGCTGCTGAAGCTGGAAGTACTGGCGAACGCTTTCCTCGATTCCAGTGCTGCACAAGGCAGCCCAGATCTGGCGTGCAGCGGCCATTGCCTCGTGCGAGACGTTGGGGTTCTGACGGACGTAGCCTTCCAGTTCCGACACCACGCATTGATTCAGGTTCCCCAACTCGCGGGTGACCTCAGGCAAATCGTATCCTTGCTGCCACCGCTGCAAGCCGTGCGCCGCTGCGGTCGCGTGCTCGGCCTTCTGCTCGAGATCCCGTGCATGCGAGCCGAGGTCGCGCAGCTTGCGCTCGAACGTACGGAGCAATGCGGGAAGATGATCGTATAGGTCGACCTGCGGCAACGCATCACCGCTGGCAAGGGTGGGATCCCTTCTGATTCCGGTGCGCCAAGCCTGCAATATGGCGTCGCGCCGGCCGCCCAAATAGCTTGCCAGGGCATCAAGCTGTGTTTCGATATCCGCCAATTCGCTTAGTCTCCACTTTGTAGGTCCGCCACGTGCGGACACGCGCGGGTCATCATACGCGCTCCCACAGAGCGGGTTACCGTGTACCTAACTCGGGAGCAATTCTCGCTGCCCGGCGGCATGCCTGATCAGCGTCAGGTAGAAGCGGATTATTTCGACGTAATTTGCTGTGGAAATGCGTTCGTCCGTGCCGTGGAAACGTGCAAGATCTTGCGCCCTTGCCCGAACCGGAGAGAATCGATATACGTTATCCGCGAGCCTCACCATGTGGCGCGAATCCGTGCCGCCGATCATCAGTCCCGGTGCCACGACCACATTGGGGAACAGTTCCCGCACCGTCCGCGCTATCAACTGATAGGCCGCCGAACTGTCCGAGGCGACTGGCGATGCTTCGCCCGCGCGCGGAAGCACCTCGATGCGAATCGACGGATCGCCAATGACGGCGCGTACATGAGCGGTAACGCCGGCGGCCGTTTCGCCGGGCATCAACCGAAAATTCACCAGGGCCTCTGCTTCTCCCGGCAGTACGTTGTCCTTGTTGCCGCCCCGAATGACGGTGATTGCCGTTGTGGTCCGTAGCAGCGCATTGGCCGAGGGTATCTGGGTAAGCTGCCGTCGGATCAAAGGCTCGAACAACCACAGGTTCGACAGCGCGACCCGATTGAGGCCGTGCATCTCGGGAGCCAATATATACAACATTTCTCTTGCGACGCCGGCGACGGCCGCCGGGAAGGGATTGCTATCGAGGCGTTGCAATGCCGTTGCGAGCGCACCGATCGCCGATCGAGATCCCGGCATCGATGAATGCCCGGGAGAGGCGGTCGCGGTCAACTTCAGTGTTGCCCATCCCTTCTCACCAATGCCGATCAGCGCCGCGGGGGCATCGAGGCCCGGCATGATGCCTTCGGTGATCAGCATGCCTTCGTCGAGCACGAACTCCGGCCGAATGCCGCGCTGCCGGAAAAGCGCGGCAATGGCCTTCGCACCCTCCTCTCCCCCGTTTTCCTCGTCATGTCCAAAAGCGAGGTAGACGGTGCGTTCGGGTCTGAAGCCTGCGCCAGCGAGAGACTCGACCGCTTCGAGGATTGCCATCAGGTTGCCTTTGTCATCCCACGTTCCTCGGCCCCAGATAAAGCCGTCTTTAATCTCGCCGGAGAAAGGGTCAGCGTGCCATTGCGCCTCGGTGCCCGGCGCGATCGGCACAACGTCCTGATGAGCCATCAGCACGATGGGCTTTGCAGATGGATCCTGGCCGATCCAGGTGTACAGCAGGCTGTACTTGTTGATGACCTCGCGCCGCGCCGCAGCGTGCGCCTTCGGGAATACCGCTTGCAGGTAGGACTGCAGCTGTAACAACTCCGAACGACTCGAGTCTGACGGTGTCTCATACGAAATCGTTTTAAAACGGACCGCCCCGGCCAGACGCTCAGCGGCGCCGTGCTCATCCACCGGCGGCGGGATCAATGGCGCGACGCTGATTTGACGAGAACCGAGCCGCAACGTGTTGAGGGTAACCACAGCCGCGACGGCAACGGCCGCCGCGGCAACGACCGCGGCAGTGGCAACGTATGCGATTTTTTTCACCGACCGAGCCTCGCTACCGATTCGATCTAAGGCGTGCGCCGCGGCCGCCGGCCGCGGGTCTCGCTTTGACTGCTCGATTCCTTCGGCTCAGGCAACTCAACCACTTTGCGCAGGTTAGTATAGCCGGCGGTCTTGTGCGGAATCGCCATCGCTTCGACGAAATGATGCTGAAAACGCGGTTCGATGGCGGTCTCCACTTTCTCGATGTGCCTGACCAGGCCCTCGATGACTTCCCTGGACGCCGCATCCAGCAAGGCGATGCGCGCGCCGGTGCCGGCGGCATTGCCGGCAGAGCGGACTTGTGACAAATCGCAATCGGGAATCATGCCGAGGATCATCGCGTACTTGACGTCGATATGGCTGCCGAAAGCGCCGGCCAGGCGGATGCGGTCGACGTGATCGATTCCCAACCGCTCCACCAGCAACGCGATGCCCGCATACAGGGCCGCCTTCGCCAGTTGAATGGCGCGCACGTCGTTCTGCGTGATTTTCATGTCGACGGCGCCCTGATTCAGCACATACGCAAAGGTGCGGCCGTTCGGAACGATGCGCGGCGAACGCGCGGCTAATCTGCCATCGAGTACGCCGTCTTGATTGATGATGCCGGCTAAATACATTTCGGCAATGACCTCGATGATGCCGGAGCCGCAAACCCCGGTAATGCCGGTCACTGCCGTCGCCTCAGCGAAGCCAGGCTCGTCGGACCAGAGATCAGAGCCAATGACTTTGAAGCGTGGGTTTAGCGTCTCGCGGTCGATGCGCACCCGCTCGATCGCACCCGGTGCGGCGCGCTGGCCGCAGCTGATCTGGGCACCCTCGAATGCGGGGCCTGTCGGGCTGGAGCAGGCAACCAGCCGCTTGTTATTGCCCAATACGATTTCAGCGTTAGTCCCCACATCCACCAGCAAGGTTATCTCAGGGGCCAGGTCCGGCCGTTCGGCGAGCACCATGCCGGCGGCATCAGCACCCACATGTCCGGCAATACAGGGCAGCACGTAGATGCGTGCGTTTCGGTTCAGCTTGAAGTCAATGACATTCGCTCGCAGAGTCAGCGAGTGATCGACGGCGAGTGCGAACGGCGCGCCGCCGAGCTCGACGGGGTCTATCCCCAACAACAGATGATGCATGATGGGGTTGCCGACCAGCGTGGCCTCGAGAATGTCTTCGTGCGAGATGCCGGCCTGCCGAGCCACGTCCATGGCGAGCCCCGACAGCGCCTCGCGCACCACGGCGGTCATTTGTGCGGCGCCGCCCGGATTCATCATCGAATAGGACACGCGGCTCATCAAGTCTTCGCCGAAGCGGATTTGCGGATTCATGACGCCGGCCGAGGCAACCACATCGCCGCTGCTCAAATCACACAGGTGCGCGGCGATGGTGGTGGAACCGATATCGACCGCCAGGCCAAAGACGAGTTCGTGCAGCCCGGGCCACACGCCGATGATTTGCTTGGCCGCGTGCACTGCGACCGTGACCTGCCACGCACCTTTGCGCAAGGTAGGCTGCAGAGTTTGAATCACGGATAAATCGCAAGTCAGATCCTTCAGGCCCCACTCCGATTCCAGCGCCTCGAACAGCCGCCGTAAATCGCCGGAGGGATCGTGCATGTCCGGCTCCTTTACCTGCACATAGTGCAGCCGCACCACCGGATCGAGCTCGATTACATGCGCATCCGCCTCTTTGCGCACCACCTGGCGATGCACCTGGCTGCTCGCCGGTACGTCGATGACTACATCGGCCTCGACTCGGGCGGAACACGACAGGCGCCGTCCCTCCGCCAGAGGCACCCGACGCGAGTAGCGCTTCTCCGGCTCGCTGAACGGCGACAGGCTGGCATTCGAGGAAGTAATGCCATGTTTGGCGAACTCGCCCTCGGCTACCAGAACCTGGCAGCGGCCGCACAATCCACGGCCGCCGCACACCGAATCGATATCCACACCCAAGCTGCGCGCGGCCTGCAGCACCGGCGTACCCACGGCAAAATTGCCGCGCTTGCCGGAAGGCGTGAATACGACGAGCGGATCGCGGGCTGTCATGCCGATCGAAGGCCCTTAGGCCGGGCGTCGACGGTGACCGCCCTCCCGGCGGCCACGCGGAGCTTCGCCGGGCGCACTGGGCGCACCGGGCACACCCGTGGCGGGCGGAGCCGCATCGCGAAAGCGCTTTATCCAGCGGGCGCAATCCGGATCGTGTCCGAGCATGACGTCGGCGCCCATGCAGGCTTTGATGACTTCGACATGCAGGGGATTGGTGATGGCAGAGGTCATTCCGGCGCCCATCGCCATGGTCAGAAACGCGCTGTTGATCCCGTCCCGATTCGGCAATCCGAAGCTGATGTTCGAGGCGCCGCAGGAAGTATTGACCTTCAGTTCGGTGCGCAGCCGATGCAGCAGGCGCATAACCTGAACCCCCGCCTGATTGATGGCGCCGATGGGCATTACTAAGGGGTCGACCACCACGTCGCAGGCGGGAATCCCATAGTCCATGGCGCGTTCGACGATTTTCTTGGCGACGGCGTAGCGCACATCCGGATCTTCGGAGATGCCGGTCTCGTCGTTCGATATGGCGATGACCGCCGCGCCGTACTTCTTTACCAGCGGCAGGACGACCTCCAATCGCTCGTCCTCGCCGGTCACGGAATTGACCAGCGCCTTGCCCTTGTAGACTGCGAGACCGGCTTCGAGCGCGGCGACGATGGACGAATCGATGCACAGCGGCACATCGGTGATCGACTGCACCAGCTGAATGGCGCGTGCCAGAATCGCCGGCTCGTCGGCGAGCGGAATGCCCGCGTTGACATCCAGCATGTGAGCGCCGGCCGCCACTTGGGCGCGCGCGTCGGCCTCGACGCGGGTGAAGTCGCCCGCCGCCATTTCCGCGGCAAGAATCTTGCGGCCCGTCGGATTGATGCGTTCGCCGATGATGACGAAGGGCCGATTGAAGCCGATGACGACTTCCTTGGTGGCGGAACTGACTACGGTGTCGGTCATGATGCTGTCCTGTGAGAAATTTGTGAGGCGTCGCGTTGGGGATACCAAGGGGCTCGGCCTTGAAGAACGCCGGATTTGTCGACGATCTCGGCCACGGATTCTTCCTGGCGATAGGCCATGATGTGCACCCCGCTGATGCCGCGAATCTCGCGCATGCCTTGGATCAGCTCGATGCAGACATTGCGGCCTTCGCGGGCCTGGTCCTGGGCACCGGCGAGACGCGAGATGATTTCATCCGGCACGTGCATTCCAGGCACATTCTTGCGCATCCACTGCGCCGTCTTTGCAGACCGCAGCGGGCCGACTCCGGCGAGAATGAACACCTTGCCGATGAGCCCGAGCGCCTCTACCTGATCCATGAATGTGCGCAACAGCGGCAAGTCATAACAGTATTGGGTCTGGATGAACTGCGCACCGGCGGCGACTTTCTTCGCCAGGCGCTGCGGCCGCCAGGCATAGGGCAGCCCGGTAGGATTTTCCGCGGCGCCGAGAAACACGCGCGGCGCGAACGTGATCTTGCGTCCGCTTTGGAAATGGTGATCGTCGCGCAGCGTACGCGCGATATCGAGCAGCGACACGCAGTCCAGATCGAACACCGGTTTCGCCTGCGGATGGTCACCCGCCTGCACACCGTCGCCGGTCAGGCACAGCATATTGGCCACTCCCATCGCAGCGCCGCCGAGAATGTCACCTTGGATGGCGATGCGGTTTTTGTCGCGGCAGGAGATCTGCATGATGGGCGCGTAACCGACCCGGGTCAGCAGCGCGCAGACCGCGATGCTCGACATATGGCAGTTCGCGCCGCTGCCGTCGGTGGCGTTGATGGCGTCGACGTAGCCGTCGAACACTCGCGCGCGCTTGTAAACGTCTTCAGGATCCGCCGAATCCGGCGGCGCGAGTTCGGTGGTGACCGCAAAGCCGCCGGCACGCAGCACCCGTTCGAAACGCCCCGGCGATGTGTGGCCAGGCAGGATGGGCAAAGGATAACCTGGGACCGGCTCGTCCTCGAATCTCATGAAGCAGCCTTCGCGCCGGCCGTTGCCGCATCGCCCGCCGTGGCCTTCTCGCGTGCCACTCGCAGCCAGGACGAGCGCCCTTGCTGGCGCTGATCCACGGCGAATTGGACCTGAGTCATGGCCACCGTACCGCCGGGAATGCGTTCGCTACCGCGGTACGCCTCGACCCAGACGCACTTCATCTCCGGCTTGACCTCGCAATTGCCGTTGGCGCGCACGCCGCCGCAAGGCCCGTTACGCAGGGCCTTCGGACAATTCATCGGGCAGGACATACCGGTCGAACTCAGCACGCATTG
>JANXZQ010000127.1 GCA_025355445.1 Gammaproteobacteria bacterium | reverse complement strand
AATGGACAGGAGGCGCTGCGCCGACTTGGCAACCTTGAGACTCGCCTCGCGCACCTCGGGCATGGTCGTGAGGATGGTTCGGGTTCCCGAGCCCGCGGCAGCAGCCGTGCCGGCCGCGGACGCTCTGTCCACGTCGGGTTTGCCAGATTCTTCCTTATTTCCCGCCATAAATCACTGCCTCAATAGGAGGTCCTTTGAGGGATAGTACCGAAAGCCCCGGAATGGCCCGTACTAACTACGTCACGTTTCGGACGGCAAACCCTGCAAAACCTTAGGGTTTTTGCCGACGCCGCCGTTTCGCCAGCATGGGAGCCAGGCCCACGTAATCCTTGGGTTCCAAGCGCAGCAGCCGCTCCTTTTCAGCCGCCGGCAAATCCAATGACGCGATGAATTCGCGCATGGCGGTCTTGTCGATGGGCCGGCCGCGCGTGAAGGATTTCAGGCGCTCGTAGGCCTCGGGAATGCCGTGAGCACGCATCACGGTTTGTACGGCTTCGCCGAGCACCTCCCAGGCGCGATCCAGATCCTCTGCCACCCGCCGAGAGTCGAGCTCAATTTTCCCCAACCCTTGCGCAAGCGATGCGTAACTCAGGATCGAATGACCGATCGCCACGCCTATATTGCGCAGCACCGTGGAATCCGTAAGGTCGCGCTGCAGGCGCGACACCGGCAGTTTGTCGGCGAAATGTCCCAGCATGGCGTTGGCCAGCCCGAGATTGCCCTCGGCATTCTCGAAGTCGATAGGATTGACCTTGTGCGGCATGGTCGAGGAGCCGACCTCGCCTTCGACCACGCGCTGCTTGAAATAACCGAGCGAGATATAACTCCACATGTCGCGCGCCAAATCGAGCAGCACGGTGTTCGCCCGCATCAGAGCGTGGCAGTATTCGGCAATCCAATCGTGCGGTTCGATCTGCGTGGTATAGGCATTCCCTGCCAAGCCCAGAGATTCGACGAAGGTCTGAGTGACCGCGCGCCAATCGACATGCGGCAGCGCGGCGACATGTGCATTGAAATTGCCTACGGCGCCATTCATTTTGCCGAGAATGCCCACGCGCTCGAGGCCGGCGCGCTGCGTCTGCAGCCGCACGGCGACATTGGCGAGTTCCTTGCCCACCGTGGTCGGTGTTGCGGTCTGGCCGTGGGTGCGTGCCAACATCGGCGCCGCGGCATGACGGTAGGCGAGCGCATCCAGCGCCTCCCCTAAGCCATCGAGCATGGGCAGCAATAATGTTGCGCGGGCATTCTTCAACATGAGCGCGTAAGCGAGGTTGTTGATATCTTCCGAGGTGCAGCCAAAATGCAGCCACTCGAGTTGAGCCGCCGTCGCGCCACGCACTTTCAGCTCGCCGCGCAACCACAGTTCAACCGCCTTCACGTCGTGATTGGTGCGCGCTTCGATTTGCTTGATGGCCGATACATCGGCGTCCGCGGGGTTTTTGGCCAGCGCGGTGAGCGCGTCTCGCGCCGCGCCCGGCAGCTCCGCCAGAGCATGTGCGGCGGGACCGCCCGCGAGCGCGAGAAACCATGCGCACTCCACGCGCACCCGCTCGCGCATCAGGCCCGCCTCGCTGAATACTTGGCGGACCGGCGCGAGTTTGCCTGCGTAGCGGCCGTCTAAGGGTGAGAGCGCGTCGAGGGAAGATATGGACATCGGAGGATGCGGCCGCTTTGAGTGTAGAATCCTGCAATATTACCGTAAACCGACGAGCCAGCGGAGGAAGGCGCGATGACAGCAAACACTCGCGTCGAGCGCGACAGCATGGGCGCGCTTGACGTGCCGGCGAGCGCCCTGTGGGGCGCCCAGACGCAGCGTGCCGTTCAAAACTTTCCGCCGACCGGTCTGCGCATGCCGCGGGCCTTTATTCGCGCTTTGGGGCTCATCAAGCATGCCGCGGCCGCCGCCAACCGGGAGCTCGGCGATCTGCCGCGCGACCTGTCGGCGGCGATACAAGCCGCCGCGCTCGAAGTCGCCTCGGGCCGTTATGACGCGGAATTTCCCGTGGACGTGTTTCAGACAGGGTCGGGCACCAGCAGCAACATGAATGCCAACGAGGTGATCGCCACGCTCGCGGCGCGCGCACTGTCTCGGCCCGTGCATGCGAACGATGACGTGAACATGAGCCAGAGCAGCAACGACGTCGTGCCCACCGCGATTCATGTCGCTGCGGCGTTGCTGCTCGCCGAGCATCTGTTGCCCGCGCTCGAGCGGCTGTGCAGCGTATTGGACGCGCGCGCCGCCGAATTCACCGACGTGGTCAAAACCGGCCGCACTCACCTGATGGACGCAATGCCGATCACGATGGCGCAGGAGCTGCGGGGTTGGCGGGCTCAGATCGGCGATGCCGTCGACCGGCTGCGGTCAGTCGCGCCGCGCTTGCACAAGCTGGCGCAGGGCGGCACTGCCGTCGGCACCGGCATCAACGCGAGGCCGGAGTTCGGAGCGGTGTTTGCGCGCTCGCTCGCGGCGAGCACCGGAATCAACTTCAGTCCGAGCGATAATTATTTCGCGGCGTTGTCGAGCCAGGATACGGCCGTGGAACTATCCGGGCAGCTCAAGGTCCTGAGTGTGAGCCTCATGAAGATTGCGAACGATTTGCGCTGGATGAATAGCGGGCCCTTGGCGGGATTGGGCGAAATCTCACTGCCGGCGTTGCAGCCGGGCAGCAGCATCATGCCCGGCAAGGTGAACCCCGTGGTGCCCGAATCCGTGGCCATGATGGCGGCGCAGGTGATGGGCAATGACGCGGCCATCACCATTGCCGCGGCGTCGGGAAATTTCCAGCTGAACGTCATGCTGCCGGTGATCGCCCATAACTTGATGCAGAGCCTGGAATTGTTGGCGATCGGCAGCCGTAGTCTGGCCGACAACGCGCTCGCGGGATTCACCGTGAATCATGCGCGCCTTGCCGAGGCGCTGGCGCGAAACCCGATCCTCGTGACGTCCCTCAATCCCGTCATCGGCTATGAGAAGGGCGCGGCCATCGCCAAGAAAGCCTATGCCGAGGGGCGGCCCGTGCTGGAGGTGGCGGCGGAAATGACGCAGCTGAGCGCCGATGAATTGCGCCGCCTGCTCGACCCGAAGACGCTGACCGAAGGCGGCATTCACGGTGCCGGTTCCGCCGCCTAGCGATGGATTATCTCTACAGTAAAGCGCACATCCGCGACTCTCTCGATGCAGAGCCCTCCACTCCGGATCAGGACATGCAGTGGCTGGCCGGCGCGACGGCGGACGTCATTTCCCAGGTGCGCGCCGCATTGCGGGCGCGGCGGGTGCCCGCGGCCGTGCTGGTGCCGCTCGTCGAGCGGGCGAGCGGCCTCACGGTGCTGCTCACGCAGCGCGCGGAAACACTCAAGGATCACGCCGGACAAATCAGTTTTCCGGGGGGGCGCATCGAACCTGACGACCCGGATGCTTGGGCGGCGGCGTTGCGCGAAGCCTATGAGGAAATAGGTCTCCTACCCGAACTCGTAGAATTTGCCGGGTACCTGCCCGATCACTTCGTCATCACGGGCTTTCGGGTGACGCCGGCGGTCGGCTTCGTCAATCCCGAGTATCAGCTGCGCATCGCCGCGGCTGAAGTTCACGACGTATTCGAGGTGCCGCTTGATTTCATCCTGGACGCGGCCAACCATAAATTCCGGCGGCGCCGGCTCGCGGGTCTCGACATCGATGTGCACGACATTCCGTTCGGCAACCGCAACATCTGGGGGGCGACGGCGGGCATGTTGATGACCTTGCGGCGCATGCTGCTGGCGCGCGGCGCAGAGTCGCCATGACCGGCGAAGCCGCGCCGTCTGACCGGATGCAGGAACTGCTTGCCATCATGGCGCGCCTGCGTGCCGTCGACGGCTGTGCCTGGGACAGAGAGCAGACATTCGCCACGATTGCTCCGTACACCATCGAGGAGGCCTATGAGGTGGCGGATGCGGTCGAGCGCGGCGATGCGCAACACCTCAAGGACGAGTTGGGGGATTTATTGTTCCAGGTGGTGTTTCACGCTCAAATCGCGAGCGAAACCCGGCAATTTGATTTCCAGGCCGTGGCCGGCGCCATCTGCAACAAGCTGATCCGCCGGCACCCGCATGTGTTCGGCGCAAGTGCTCCGTTGAGCACGGCGCAGCAAAGCGCCGCCTGGGAAGACATCAAGGCAGCAGAGCGCCATGCCGCCGCGCCTGGCGCTGCAAGTCATTTGGACGGCGTGCCGCGCGCGCTGCCGGCGTTGGCGCGAGCCTACAAGCTCCGCAAGCGCGCGGCCCGCGTGGGTTTCGATTTCGAGCATCCCAGCCAGACCGCCGACAAGGTGGCGGAGGAACTGGCGGAGGTACGCGATGCGGCCGCACAGCGTGAACGCTTAAGCCTCACGGACGGCAAAGGCGCCGTGCGCAGCGCGGGCGCCGCGGCGCACATTTTCGAGGAAATCGGCGACCTATTGTTCGCCGCCGCCAACCTGGCGCGCAAGCTCGAAGTCGACGCCGAGGCGGCGTTGCGCTCCGCCAACGCGAAGTTCGAGCGGCGATTTCGCGGCATGGAGTCCATGGCAGCCGCACGTGGTGAGATCTTCGAGAATCTCAATCTCGACGCGCAAGAGAGGCTTTGGCAAGAAGTCAAACGTGGCGAGTGAGCAGGCTGTGCGAAGCGGCGCGCTGCGCGCCGCGCGCATGGCGCCGTCGCTGGCTTTCAAGCACGACGCCGATTTGCCGATTGCCGCGCGCCGCGAGGCCATCGTGCAGGCGCTGCAGCGCGAACAGGTGTTGATCGTCGCCGGCGATACCGGCTCCGGCAAGAGCACCCAGCTGCCGCAGTATTGTCTGGAATTGGGCCGCGGCGTCGAGGCGCTCATCGCGCACACCCAGCCGCGCCGGCTGGCCGCGCGCGCTCTGGCCGCGCGTATCGCCGAGGAAGTCGGTCAGCCCTTGGGCCGCAGCGTCGGTTTTCGCGTACGGTTCGCCGATCAGGTATCGGATGCCACGCGCCTGATGCTGATGACCGACGGACTGCTGCTGGCCGAACTCGCGGCGGATCCGCAGCTGCGGCGCTACGACACCATCATCGTCGATGAGGCGCACGAGCGCACGCTGAACGTCGACTTGCTGATGGGCGTGCTCAAGCGGCTCCTGCCGCGGCGCCCGGATCTCAAGGTCATCGTGACCTCGGCGACGCTGGACGTCGAACGCATCTCGCGCTTCTTCGGCGGCGCGGCCGTCATCACGGTGAGCGGGCGCAGCCATCCCATCGAAGTACGCTACCGCGAAACATCCGAGGACGCCGAGGACCCCGACCTGCCGACGTTGGTCCTCGATGCCTGCCGGGAAATTGCCGCTGAGCCCAAGGCCATCGGCGGCGGCGACATCCTGGTTTTTCTGCCCGGTGAGCGCGAGATTCGCGACGTCGGTGAACTCCTGCAGCGTGAACTCGAGGCCGGCGTGGACGTATTGGAGTTGTACTCGCGCCTTTCCTGGGAACAGCAGAGCAAGATCTTTGAGCGCGGCTCGCGGCGGCGCATCGTGCTGGCAACCAACGTCGCCGAAACCTCGATTACCGTGCCGGGCATTCACGCGGTGGTCGATTCCGGCTTGGCGCGCATCAGCCGCTACAGCCCGCGTAACCGCTTGCAGCGCCTGCCCATCGAGCCTATATCTCGCGCCAGCGCGGAACAGCGCAAGGGACGCTGCGGCCGCTTGGGGCCGGGCCTGTGTCTGCGGCTCTATACGGAGGCCGAGTTCGAGGCGCGCGAGCCCTTCACTGAGCCGGAAATTCTGCGCACCAATCTCGCCGCCTTGCTGCTGCGCCTGGCGGCGGACGGTTTGGGGGAGGCGGAGAATTTCCCGTTCGTCGACTCGCCGGACTCACGCTTGCTCGGCGACGGCTACCGCTTGCTGCAGGAGCTCGAAGCTCTCGATGCCGACCGGCGCATCACTCGTCGCGGGCGGGTGATGGCGCGGCTGCCGCTCGATCCACGCCTCGCGCGCGCGTTGCTCGAAAGCAAGCGATTCCATGCCGAAGCCGAAGTCCTAGCCATTGTCGCGGGTTTGAGCGTGCCGGATGTGCGTATGGCCGCGCCCGACGATCCTGGGCAGAGCGCTGCCTTCGAGGATCCGAAATCGGAGTTCTCGGCGCTGGTCAAATTGTGGCGCGCGTACCGCAAAGCGCGCGAGGGACCACGGCGCGAATTGCGCCGCTGGTGCAAGGAGCGGCACTTCTCGCTGTTGCGCCTCTCCGAATGGGAAGACGTTTACGCCCAAGTGGCGGTGCGAGCCGCCGAGGTGGGCATCGTTGCGCAAACGCAAGCCGCGAGCTACACGGGGGTGCATCGCGCACTGCTGGCAGGCTTTTGCACCGTGGTGGGCATGCGCGGCGAGGAGGGCGTGTATCTCGGCACACGCGCAGTGCGTTTTCACATTTTCCCGGGATCGCCGCTGGCGCGGCGCCGTCCTCGCTGGGGCATGGCGGCGAACATCGTGGAGACCTCTCGGGTATTCGCACGCCGCGTCGCGGAAATCGAGCCGCAATGGATCGAAGGCGCGGCCTCGCACTTATTGAAGCGCGAGTATCTGGAACCCGACTGGGATGAAGAACGGGAGGAGGTGGTGGCGCGCGAGCGCGTGAGTTTCCTGGGGTTGATCTTGAGCGCCAATCGCGTGGTGAATTACGGGCCTATTGCCCCTGAAGAATCCCGCCGCATCTTCGCGCGCGAAGCGCTGGTGTACCAACGCCTGCACCGCCGGCCGGACTGGCTATTGGCGAATGACGCCGCGGTGCGCGATGCGCAGCGATTGGAGGAACGCCTGCGCACCCGCAATCTTCTGCAGAGTGCGGAGGCCTTCGCCGAGTTCTATGATCGCGCGTTGCCGCGCCAGGTTTCGAGCGCCGCAACCCTGGAATATTTCACCCGGCACTTGTCGAGCGCCGAGCGCAAGGCGCTGACTCTGGACGCGCAGCACATATTCGCCAGCGAGCCGGATGCCAAGGCGCTGGCACAGTTTCCCGAGCACGCCACAGTCGATTCAGTATCGGTCGCGGTGGAGTATCGTTTCGCGCCTGGCGAGGCGCACGACGGAGCGGTATTGCAAATTCCCCTGCTGGCGTTGCCCGGGCTCACTCGCGCCGCCGTGGACGCCGCCGTGCCCGGGCTGGCCGAACCGCGCATCGACGCGTTGCTGCGTTCGCTACCGAAAGATGCGCGACGCAACTTGATTCCCATCGGCGACACCGCTGCGCAGTTTTTGTCGACCGCGGCCGCGGCAAATGCACCCAGCCTCAAGCGCTGGCTCAAAGAGCAACGCGGCATCCCGGAGCCGTTGCTGCGCTTCGACTTGGCCGCGGTGCCCGCGCATCTGATGCCGCAGCTGGCCGTGTGCGCCGACGGCGTGGAGATCGCACAGGGCAGGACTTTGGCCGAGTTGCGCCGCGCCAGCGCCCCAGCAGCGCGCGCGGAACTCGAGCGCCGGGCGCGTGCTGCCTACGGGCAGGTGGGTCCCTGGCGCCGCTTCGAATTCGACACATTGCCCGACAGGCTGGCGCTGACTCTCGAGCAGGGAACCATCTGGGTGTTTCCGACCCTGCAGCAAATCAATCACGCGCTCGAGGTACGCTACGAATGGTCGGCCGCCGAAGCACAGCGCGGGTGGCGGCATACGTCGGCGCTACTGGCGCGCGCGATGCTTGCCGGCCAGGCGCGCGACCTCGGCAAGGGCCTCGCGAACAACGCGTCGCTGCTGTTGGCGGCCAGTCCCTACTCGACGAGCGGCGCGCTGCTCGAGCTGTTGCTGCAAATGACATTTCGCCGCGCCTGTTTTGATGATTCCGATGCGCCGCGTACACGCGAGGCCTACGAGAAGGCCGTCGAGCAGGGACGCGCGCGCCTGCATGATTGCATGGACGAGATCGTCGTCGGCGCACTGCGCTGGTTTGCCGAGGCTCGCGAGGTGCGCCGCGCGCTTGACGCTGCCTCCGCGGGAGCTGCGGCCGACGCGGTGGATGAGAGCAATGAGCATCTGCGGCGCTTGCTGAGCACCGAGGCACTCGAATCGACGCCGATGGACTGGTTGCGCCAGTTGCCGCGCTATCTGAAGGCGGAACAGCGCCGCCGGCAGCGCAGCGGCTCGCGCGGCGGCGAGTCGCCGAGCATGGTGCTGGAACTTCGCGCCTGGGCGGCGCGTTATTCAAGTCTCGAACAGCAGGTCAGCTCGGAGCTGCGCTGGATACCGGAACTCGGCGAACTCAAGCAGTGGATCGAAGAGTACCGTGTGTCGCTGTATGCGCAGGAGCTCAAGACCTTGGGGCCGGTCTCGGCGGCGCGATTGGAAACGCGGGCCGCCGAGATTGAGGCGTGGATCGCGCGCTAGTGCGAGTGTTTGTCACACGCTGAACTTGATCCCTTGCGCCAGCGGCAGTTGTGAGCTCCAGTTGATGGTGTTGGTCTGCCGCCGCATATAGGCTTTCCAGGAATCAGAGCCCGCTTCGCGGCCACCGCCCGTGTCCTTCTCGCCGCCGAAGGCGCCGCCGATCTCGGCGCCCGAGGTGCCCAAGTTGACGTTCGCAATGCCGCAGTCGCTGCCCTCGGCCGACAAGAAACGTTCGGCCACCTGCAAGCGGTCGGTAAATACCGCCGACGACAGTCCGTAGGGAACGGAGTTCTGTATGGCCACGGCCTCATCCAGCGTGTCATAGGCGAGGACGTACAAGATGGGCGCGAAGGTTTCGGTGCGCACCACCGCCATGCCGGGATGGGCGCGGATGATGGCCGGCTCCACGAAATTGCCTGCTCGGGGCAGCACCTTGCCGCCGCACAGCAGTTCTCCGCCCTCGGCTTGCGCCGCGGCGATGGCCGCCGAATAACGCGACACGGCGCCTTGGTCGATCAAGGGTCCCATCAGCGTGTCGGACGCCAGCGGATCGCCGATGCGCACCTGACCGTAGGCTGCGACCAGCCGCCGTTCGAGTTCGGCCGCGCGCGAGCGATGCACCAGCACGCGGCGCGTGGTGGTGCAGCGTTGGCCGGCGGTGCCTACCGCACCGAAGACGATGCCCGGCACCGCGAGGTCGAGATTGGCGCTGTCGTCGACGATGATGGCGTTATTGCCGCCGAGCTCGAGCAGGCTCTTGCCCAGGCGCTCGGCCACACGCACGCCGATTTGCCGTCCTACATGCGTCGAACCTGTGAACGACACCAGCGCCACGCGGCGATCGTCGACGAAGCGCATGGCGAGTTCGGTGCCGGCGTCGATGAATATCTGGAAGATCGCGGGCAGCTTGTGCCGCTCCAGCACCCGATTGCAGATGTGCTGCACGGCGAGAGAGCATAGCGCGGTCTTGGGCGATGGCTTCCAGACAATGGCATTGCCGCTAATGGCTGCCAGGAAGGCGTTCCACGACCAGACGGCGACGGGGAAATTAAAGGCGGATATCACCCCTACCACGCCGAGCGGATGCCACTGCTCGTACATGCGGTGCTGCGGCCGCTCGGAGTGCATGGTGAGGCCGTACAGCATGCGCGATTGCCCGACCGCGAAATCCGCGATGTCGATCATTTCCTGCACTTCGCCGTCGCCTTCGGCCTTGATTTTGCCGTTCTCCAGGGCGACCAAGCTGCCGAGTTCATCTTTGTACGTGCGCAACTCCTCGCCCATCAGTCGCACGGCTTCGCCGCGCTTCGGCGCCGGCACTTGCCGCCAGACGGCAGCGGCGGCCACCGCCGCGCTCAGCACATGCTCGTAATCGGAGCCGGTGGCACCGCGCACCGAACCCAAACGTTTGCCGGTGGCGGGATTGACCGATTCGATCATCGGGCCGTCGATTTGCTTGCTCCAGCCGTGGCTGCCGGACCAGGTTCCGGGATTGATGTCGCCAAGGCCCAGGGCCTTGAGAGGATCGGTGCTATGCATGAAAGATTTCCAGTGTTGCCGGTGCGGCTCATTCGGGGGCCGCATTTTGACTTGAGAGCGCCGACAACGCTAGCATTCCCGCATGTCCCAAAGTCCTGCCTTGACGAATTGGCACCCCGCCAGTTGGCACAGCCGTCTCGCCACCCAGCAACCCCAGTACTCCGACGTCCAGGCGTTGGAGCGGGCAGTGGCCTGTTTGAGCCGGCTGCCGCCCTTGGTGGTGTCCTGGGAGATCGAGGCGCTGCGCAACAAATTGGCCCAAGCACAGCGCGGCGCGCAGTTCCTGCTGCAGGGCGGCGATTGCGCCGAGAGTTTCGAGGATTGCGAATCCGACAATATCGCCCGGCGTCTGAAGATCCTGCTGCAAATGAGCTTGGTGCTGCTGCAAGGCCTGAAGAAACCCATCATTCGAGTAGGTCGCTTTGCCGGGCAGTATGCCAAGCCGCGGTCCGCCGACACTGAAACCCGCGACGGCATCACTCTGCCGACCTACCGCGGGGATAACGTCAATCGTCCCGGATTCACCGCGGCGGAGCGCGAACCGGATCCGGAACTGCTGTTGCGCGGCTACGAACGTGCCTCGCTCACCTTGAACTTCGTGCGCGCCTTGATCGACGGCGGCTTCGCCGACTTGCATCACCCTGAGTACTGGGACTTGAGCTTTTTGCGTCACGCGGCGCTGCGCGACGCGTATCAGAAGATCGTCGATTCGATCGCCGAGTCGTTGGAGTTCTTTGAGTCCATGAGCGGGCAGCGGGTGCACGCGGCGACGCGCGGCGACTTCTACACCAGCCACGAGGGCCTGCATCTGCTGTCGGAGCAGGCCCAGACGCGCTACATCGATCGCCAGAAGCATTGGTACAATTTGTCGACGCACATGCCATGGATCGGGATGCGCACCGCCAATATCGACGGCGCTCACATCGAATATTTTCGCGGCATCTCCAACCCCATCGGCGTGAAAGTCGGCGCGGCCATGAGCGCCGAGTGGCTGCAGGAACTCGTTCAAGTGCTGAACCCGCAGAACGAGCCGGGGCGATTGACTTTCATTCATCGCTTTGGCGTCAAGGATATCGAGCAACGGCTGCCCGGCATGATCCGCGCCGTCAGGGCGACAGGCTCTCAGGTGCTCTGGGTCTGCGACCCGATGCACGGCAATACGGAGACCACATCAGGGGGTGTCAAGACACGCCGCTTCGACAATATTCTCGGCGAGGTAGAGGCGGCGTTTCGCATCCACGAAGAAGAGGGCTCGATGCTCGGCGGCGTGCATATCGAACTCACCGGCGAGGATGTCACCGAGTGCATCGGCGGAGCGCGCGGCCTGGCGGAGGCCGACCTGGTTCGTGCCTATCGATCGCAGGTCGATCCGCGCTTGAATGCCGAACAGGCGCTGGAGTTGGCCATGTTGATCGCACGCCGCGCCGGGGCCCGTCGGCGGACTGTCAGAGCTTGTTAGTAATCCTCTCTATATTTCGATAAATCAATCAGTTATCACAGATAACTAGAAAAAGTCGCGTTCCCCAAAGGCTTTTTTGCAAACCCGGCTTGCCTCGAAGCGTGCAGGTGCTATTCTGACCTGCAAACCTTTCCTGCCCCCTTGAGATTGAGCGTCGCGAGACCGCAGAACTCGGACGGTCGCAGATATTAATGGCGAATTGCGCGGAATCTTTCCGGGCGCAATTAGTCTGACGGGATCCTAAGCCCTTAATTGGGATAAAGGTTGGGTTGCGCTCGGGTTAGTCCAAATGCCGCGCGCGATCGACGGCGGGCTACGCGGAGATTCCGCGTAGCCCGTTTTTTATTTGTGCCTACGTGCTGACGCCGCTGATGAACAGTTCTTTTGATGTCACTTGCCGGCGCTGCCCGCGCCTCGCCGCGTTTCTAGACGCGGTGCACCTCGAGGAGCCGACGTATTACTGCCGGCCGGTGCCGCCCTTCGGCGACCCCAAAGCGAGATTGCTGATCGTGGGTCTGGCCCCCGGTATGCATGGCGCCAACCGCACGGGTCGGCCCTTCACCGGCGATCATGCCGGCATTCTGCTGTATGCCACCTTGTTCAAATTCGGCCTCGCCAGCCGTCCCGTATCCACCGCGGCGGATGACGGACTCGAATTGATTGGCGCCCGTATTACCAATTCGGTGAAGTGTCTGCCTCCCGAAAACAAGCCATTACCTATAGAAATCAAGGAATGCAACGATTTTCTTCGTGTAGAGCTTGAAGTTAGCGGCGACGCCCGCGTCATCTTGGCGCTGGGGAGGATTGCGCACGCGGCGGTGCTGCGTGCCTGCAAGCTGCCCAGCAGCGGTTATCGTTTTGCGCACGCCGCCGAGCACGCCTTAAGCGACCGTTTCCTGATGGTGGATTCTTATCATTGCAGCCGCTACAACACTCAGACCCGGCGGCTCACCACTCCCATGTTCGAGGGCGTCGTCGGCAGAGCGCGTGAGCTGGCGTTCGCGGCGCGTGCGGGATGAGCGCGGACCTCACGGCAGCGTTTGATGCCAAATCCTTCGTCGACAGCTTGCCGGCGCGCCCCGGCGTCTACCGAATGCTGGATGAGCGCGGCGAGATTATCTACGTCGGCAAGGCGCGCAGCCTCAAGAGCCGGGTGAGTTCGTACTTTCAGGCCAGCAATGTGCATCCGAAAGTCCAGGCGTTGGTCGCCAAGACGGCGGCGATGCAAGTCACCATCACTAGTTCCGACACGGAAGCGCTGCTGCTCGAATTCAATCTCATCAAGAAGCACAGGCCGCGGTTCAATGTGGTGCTGCG
>JANXZQ010000126.1 GCA_025355445.1 Gammaproteobacteria bacterium | reverse complement strand
CTGCCGCACTCGCTGTTGCTGCTGTCGACGCCCGGGCTCGGCGCCGAACCGCTGGCGAATTGGCTCACTGCTCTGGCGCTGTGCGAATCGGCCGGCGCACGACCCTGCGGCGTGTGCGCCTCGTGTCAATTGCTGCGTGCGGATAGCCATCCGGATTCGCACTACGTGCGGCTCGAAGAAGATGCGCAACAGATCAAGGTCGACCAGGTGCGTGCCTTGATCGAATCGTTGACGCTCAAAAGCTATCGCGGCGGATACAAAGTGGGAGTCATCGAGGGCGCCGAGTCGCTGAACGCCAACGGCGCCAACGCTTTTTTGAAAACCTTGGAGGAGCCGACGCAGGACACGAGGCGCACGCGCCGCAGGGTTTTGCGCCGGTCGATTCGCATAGCGCCAGAGCAGTGAGCCAATTCGCCAGTGGCTCGGCGCCGAGCCCCGGCGCCGACAGCAGCAACAGGGAGTGCGGCAAGCGCTGCGCTGCGAGCGCGGCACGCAGCCGCGCTTGGGCGCCGGCCAGCCAGGGCAGCGATTCGGCGCTCAGGAAATCCACGTTCGCTTCCAAAGCACTTCAAGCACTTGCGCAGCGACCGCGTCAGAGGATTGGGCCGCATCTATGACGTGGATTCGATCGGGCTCGGCCTGCGCGCGTGCGTGATACACCGCGCGCACGCGTTCGAAGAACTCGGTGCGCTCGCTCTCGAAGCGATCCGCGACGGCGCCGGTATTGCGCTCCCGCGCACGCTGCAGCGCCTGCTCCACCGGCGCATCCAGCCACAGTGTCAGGTCCGGCCGGCGCACTCCTTGCACCATGACTTCCAGCTGCCGGATGTGATCCATGCTCAAACGGCGCCCGCCGCCCTGGTAAGCATAGGTGGCATCGGTGAAGCGATCGCACAGCACCCAGCGGCCGGCGCGCAGATTCGGCTCAACGTGATTGGCCAGATGCACGGCGCGTGCGGCGAACATCAGCAACAGCTCGGCCGTCGCCGGCACGGATTCGCCCGCGGCGTTATCCAAGACGAGGCTGCGGATCTTCTCCGCCAAAGGTGTACCGCCGGGCTCGCGGGTCACCACATGATCGACGCCGCGCTCGCGCAAAGTGCCCGAAAGCCGCGCGACCTGCGTGCTCTTACCCACCCCCTCGATCCCCTCGATGGTCAGAAAACGGCCCGCAATCTCGCTCATCGCTGCGCCTCTGCGGCGGCCTTGCGCCGCTGCTGTGCTACATAGGACGCGACCGCGGCGTTATGCTCCTCGAGCGTTGCGGAAAACACGTGGCTGCCGTCGCCCTTGGGCGAAGCGACGAAATAAAGGGCCGCGGATTTCTCCGGGTGCGCCGTCGCGCGGATGGCTGCCGCGCCGGGCAGCGCAATCGGCGTGGGCGGCAGACCGGCGCGGGTATAGGTGTTGTACGGCCCGTCGGTGCGCAGGTCGGCGCTTCGAATATCGCCGTCGTAGCTCTCACCCATGCCATAGATGACCGTGGGATCGGCCTGCAGCCGCATGCCCAACTGCAAGCGATGCAGGTACAGGCCGGCGATTTTCCCGATCTCCTGCGGCAAGCCGCTCTCCTTCTCGACGATCGATGCCATGATCAATAGCTCACGCGAGCTTTGCAGGGGCAGCCCCGGCTCGCGTTGCGCCCACGCCGTGTTCAATTCCTTGTCGAGCGCCGCGTGCGCTTGACGCAGCAACTCGAGGTCGGTGGTGCCGCTGATGAAGCGATAAGTCTCCGGCAGGAATTGGCCCTCGGACGGCGTGCCGGGGGCGCCGAGCTGATCCATCAGATTCGGCGCCGCGTCGGCCAAAGTAGTCATGATATCGGGATTGTGCCGCAAGGCGGCGAGCATATCTTGCACTCGCCAACCGTCGACGATGGTGAAGGAGTGCAGCAGCACTTGGCCGTTCACCATTTTCGTCAGCAGTTCGCGCGGCGTGATGCCTGGTTGAATTTCATACTCCCCGGCCTTGACTGCGGGTGCCAGCCGTGACCAGCGGGCATAAAACACCCAGGCGCGCGGATGGGCGATGACCCCCTGCCCGGCGAGTCCCGCCGCAATCCGGGCAAAGCTCATCCCAGGATGGACCTTGAATCGTACCGGCGCCGCGAGCCGCACCGGTTCATCCAGACTGCGGGCTTCGAATCCGATGAGCACGGCGGCGCCCGCGGCGAGGAGCAGCGCGAAACCCACGAGTCCGAGACGCCGGGCACGGCTCAAAGTAAATCCAGTTTCGCGCGCAATCGGCGCGCCGTCTCGAACGACGCGAACTTGAACCGCTCCCTGCCGCGCTCGATCACGGCCACCGATTTCAATCCGATGACGGCATTACTCATGAACACCTCTTCGGCAGCGATCAAGTCCTGCCATCGTATGCGGCACTCCATCGACTCCAAGTGCAGGGTGCGTGCCGCTTGCAAAACCCAGCGGCGCATTACACCCGCGACGCCGCAGCGATCGAGCACCGGTGTCAGCAGCGAAGACCCGGCACGCAAGAACAGGTTCGACATGGTACCGCAGACGATGTTCTCATCCGTGTCCCGCATCAATCCCTCCCACACGCGCGCATCCCGCCATTCTGTGCGAGCGAGCACCGATTCCAGGCGATTGAGCGTCTTGAGGCCGGCAAGACGGGGATTTTGTCCCAAAACGGTCGCACATAGTCGTATCCGCGCGGGTGCGTCGGCCGAGTGATGCGCGCCCGGCGGTAAGGCATGCAGTGAGAGTATGCGCGTGCTGCGTTCGGTACCCGACGGCCGGTAGCCGCGCACGCCCGGCCCGCGCGTCACAATCAACTTCAGTACGCCTTCGCGGCGCCGCCCGGCGGCCTCGCTGAGTTCGCCGCGCAGCAAGCGCGGCGCAGGACCTGCAATCTCGAGCCGATGGCACCCGGCATAGAGCCGCTCCAGGTGGTACTGCAGCAGCCTCACCTCGCCGCGGCACACCCGCATGGTTTCGAAAACGCCGTCCCCATACTGCAATCCGCGATCGCGATAGTCGATCCGCGTGCCCTTGCGGCCGTTGATCCAGGTGCTCACTTAAGTCGCCAGGGCACGCAGCAGGCCTTCGGCTTTGGCGCGGGTTTCGGCGAGTTCCTGCTCAGGATTGGAATCGGCAACGATTCCGGCTCCGGCGCGAAACTTGAACACTCCGCCCTGTGCCGTGATGGTGCGAATCAGAATATTCAGGTCGCAGCTGCCGTCGCGATTCAAATAACCAATCGATCCGGTGTACGCGCCGCGGCCGATGCCTTCGAGTTCGGCGATGAGTTCCATGCAGCGCACCTTGGGGCAGCCGGTAATGGTGCCGCCCGGAAACAGCGCACGGATCACGCCGACCGGCGTCACGTCGTTGCGCAAGCGCCCGCTGACATTGGACACGATGTGATGCACGTGAGCGTAGGTTTCGATGCTCATGTATTCATCGACCCGCACCGATCCCCCGGCGCACACCCGGCCCAGATCGTTGCGCTCCAAGTCGATCAGCATGACGTGTTCCGCGCGCTCTTTCTCGTTGCCCAACAACGACCTGATGAGGGCGGCGTCGGCCTGCGCAGTGGCGCCGCGCGGCCGGGTACCGGCGATCGGGCGCGTTGACACCGTGTTGCCGCGAATGGACACGAGCCGCTCCGGCGAGGAACTCAACAGCGCAAGGTCCTCGTAGCGCAGCAGCGCTGCGAAGGGGCTGGGATTGGTGGCGCGCAGCCGCCGATAAATCATCACCGGATCGAGCGCTGCGCTCGGTGTGGCCTGCCAACCTCGGGACAAATTAGCCTGGTACACGTCACCCGCGGCCACGTACTCGAGGGCGCGGCGCACCGCGGCGAGAAAAGTCCCGGGCTCGTCCTCGTCGATTTGAAATGAAATGCCGTGGATGCGGGATTCCGCACCATGTGCGCACTCAAGCTCACGCAACTCCCGCACACGCGTTTCGAATTCGTCGAGCAGGCTCTCATGCCCGGGCTCGGCAATCAGCCACGCCTGCCCGGTCGCACGGTCGCAAACCCAGGCCGCCGGCGCACGAATGGCCAGTGCAATGACGGGATCGGTGCTGCGCGGCAAGCGCAGGCGAGGCTCGATCTCCGCGGCCAATTCATAGCCCAGGTACAGCAACCAGCCGCCGGTGAAGGGCAGCGCGGCCGCGGTCTCGGATGTGCGCAGTGCACTCCACCACTGTTCCAAAGCCGAGAGGAAGCCGGATGCGCCCGCGTAGGGGCCGGACAATCGGCCATCCGCCCCCAGGCGAAGGCATTCGCCGCTGGCCATGGGCAAGATGTCGAACCGGTGGCCGGCCCCCGGTACGCCGGCCGCCGCCATGCCGGCACCGCTTTCGAGAAGCCCGGGATATGACGCCGGAAACTTCTCGATGAGAGTCAGCGGCTCAAGATCGGCGGAAAATGAGCGAACCGTTGGTGCCACCGAACCCGAAGGAAATGGACAGCGTATATTCAAGCGACATCTTGCGCGCAGTGTTGGGCACGTAGTCGAGGTCGCAGCCCTCGCCCGGCGTGTGCAGGTTAATGGTGGGCGGCACGACCTGGTCGCGCAAGGCGAGCACGCAGAAAATCGCTTCCACGGCGCCGGCTGCGCCTAGTAAATGACCGGTCATGGATTTGGTGGAGCTGACCGCCAGCCCGTCGGCGGCGGCGGCGAATGCTCGGCGGATCGCCAACGTTTCCGCACGATCACCCAATTCAGTAGATGTGGCGTGCGCGTTGACGTACTGCACCTGCTCCGGATTCAACTTCGCATCGATGAGTGCCTTGGCCATGGCCTTGCGTGCTCCCTCGCCGTCCTCCGGCGGAGCGGTCACATGGTAGGCATCGCCGCTCATTCCAAAGCCGACGAGCTCGGCATAGATGTTCGCGCCGCGCGCCTTGGCGTGCTCGTACTCCTCGAGCATCATCGCACCGGCCCCATCTCCCATGACGAAACCGTCGCGGTCCTTGTCCCAGGGCCGGCTTGCCCCTTGCGGATCATCGTTGCGCTGCGACAGCGCCTTGGCCTGTGCAAAACCGCTCATGCCGGTGGGACAGGTGGACATTTCCGAGCCGCCCGCCAGCATGGCATCCGCGTCGCCGTATTGAATCAACCGCATCGCCAGTCCCAACGAATGGGTGGATGTGGTGCAGGCGGTGGCGACGGCGAGGTTCGGGCCGGTTACTTTGAAGGCGATCGACAAATGCCCGCTGACGAGGTTGATGATGCTCGCGGGAATGAAGAACGGCGAGACTCTCTTCGGCGAATGGTTCTCGAGGTACTTGTCATAGGCCCCCTCGATGGACTCGAGCCCGCCCATGCCCGATCCCATCATCACTCCGATGCGGTCGGCATTCGCCTCCGTCACTTGCAATCCCGAATCGCGCATGGCCTGCATGCCGGCCACCACCCCGTACTGCATGAAGGCGTCCATGCGGCGCGCGTCCTTCGTGCTCATGTAGGGCCCGAGATCGAGCTCGCGGATCTCGCCGCCGAAATGCGTTGGAAAGTTGCTCGTGTCGAACCGCGCCACCGGCCCGATGCCGCTGCGGCCGGCGGTGACCGAAGCCCACGCGGCCGCGACATCGTTGCCCACCGGCGAGACGATCCCAAGACCCGTAACAGCGACGCGTCGTTTACTCAACCGCAGTTCCACACGAGGATTTGCACAGTGCGCCTCTGCCCATAGGGCGCAGGCATTGCCACGCTACCCAATGAGGCTCAGGCCTTGCCCTTGTGCGAATTGATGTAGTCGATAGCCTGCTGAACCGTGGTGATTTTTTCGGCGTCCTCGTCGGGAATTTCCGTCTCGAATTCTTCCTCGAGCGCCATCACCAGTTCAACCGTGTCCAGCGAGTCTGCGCCCAGATCGTCGACGAACGAGGCGTCATTCGTGACTTCTTCTTCTTTGACGCCCAGCTGTTCGGCCACGATCTTCTTAACCTGCTGCTCAACAGTACTCATCGTTATGGTGTCCTCTCGGAATTGCTATTTATGCACAGAACTGAAAAATCCCGCGACCAGCCTTAAGGAATCGACGGGCGCGTATTTTATGTGAACCGGGGGACGGCGGCTACCTTGAAGCGCATTTGATCCGCGATCGGGCCTCTTCTTATTGACAAAACAGCGCGAGTGAGGTCCCAAAACACCTCAAGGCATGTACATCCCGCCGTTCACATTCAAGGTTTCACCGGTGATATAGGCCCCGTCGGGGGAACAAAGAAAGGCCACCGCCGCCGCTATATCCGCGGGCTGCCCCAACCTTCCCAAGGGTATCTGCGCATTTAAGGCGGCGCGCTGCGCCTCGGCCAGGGCTCGAGTCATGTCCGTGTCGATAAAGCCCGGCGCTATCGCATTCGCCGTGATGCCGCGCGAGCCGACCTCCCGGGCCAGCGATTTGGTGAAGCCGATGATTCCGGCCTTGGCGGCGGCATAGTTGGCCTGACCTGGATTTCCGGTCAGACCCACCACCGACGTAATGCTGACGATACGGCCCTTGCGTGCCTTCATCATGCCGCGCAATACCGCCTTGGAGAGCCGAAATACCGATGCCAGATTGGTGTCGAGCACGATAGCCCAATCCGCCTCCTTCATGCGCACCAGCAAGGTGTCGCGGGTGATGCCGGCGTTATTGCAGAGAATTCCGACCGTCCCTTCCCTAGCTTCGATATCCTCGATCAGTGCCTCGATCGACTCCGGCTTTACCACATCGAGCACCGCGCCGCGCCCGCCATGCGCCGCCAAGCTCTCGCTGATCTTGGCTGCCCCTTCCGGCGTCGTGGCGGTGCCGATGACGCGCGCGCCATCGCGGCTCAGGCGTGCGGCGACGGCCGCACCGATGCCACGCGTGGCACCCGTCACCAAGGCAATCTCTCCATTCAGCATAGGGCATTCCTTCAGGGTTTTGCCGCGGCCAACGCATCGTCCAAGGACTGCGAATCCTCGAGCGCTGACATTTTAAGGTCTCGGTTCTTATCGACGCGCCGGTTCAGGCCCGTCAGAATCTTGCCCGGGCCGCACTCCACGATCTGGGTTGCACCGGATGTGATCATGGTGCGTACCGTCGCCACCCAGTACACCGGGGTATACAGCTGCTTGACCAGACCG
>JANXZQ010000116.1 GCA_025355445.1 Gammaproteobacteria bacterium | reverse complement strand
ATCGGCGGCATCGAACACGCCATACTGCACCTGCTGTACTCGCGATTCTGGACCCGCGTCATGCGCGACTTGGGGATGGTGACATTCAAGGAGCCGTTCGCCAACTTGTTCACCCAGGGCATGGTGCTCAACGAAGTTTTCTTCCGCAAACCTGAAACGGGCCGGGTCGAGTATTTCAATCCGGCCGATGTCGAAGTCACGTTGGATCCTACCGCGCAGCGGCGCATTGCGGTGCTGCGCGCGGACGGCGAAGAAGTCGAGTCCGGCGGCGTCGTCACCATGTCCAAGTCGAAGAACAACGGCATCGACCCGCAGGCCCTGGTGGATGAGTTCGGCGCTGACACGGCGCGCCTGTTCACCATGTTTGCCGCGCCGCCGGAGCAGAGTCTCGAATGGTCGGATGAGGGGGTGCAAGGGGCGTATCGATTTATCAAGCGATTGTGGAAGGCCGTGTACGACCATGTGTTGCAGGGCACGGCGCTGCCGGTCGACAGATCGGCGTTGAACGAAGGCCAGCGGACGCTGCGCCGGCAGGCGCACCAGGGCTTGGCAAAAATGACCGACGATATCGGGCGTCGCCGGACGTTCAACACCGCGATCGCCGCGGCAATGGAGCTCATGAACGCACTGGCGAAGTATCCGCACCGCTCGCCCGAGGACCGAAGCGTGATGCAGGAGGCCTTGGAGATCGCGGTGCTCGGGCTCTCGCCCATCATTCCGCATGTCACGCACGCGCTGTGGCATGCCCTGGGGCACGAGAGAGCGCTGATCGACGAGCCCTGGATGACGGTCGATGCCGCGGCACTGCAGACCTCGACCATTGCCCTGGTGGTCCAGGTCAACGGCAAGCTGCGCGGCCACATCACAGTGGCCGTCGGCGCCGACGAGGAAACGGTGCGGGCAGCCGCGCTGGGCGAGCCCCATGTGCAGAAATTCGTCGGCGGGGCGCCGGTGCGCAAAGTCGTCATCGTGCCGGGTAAGCTGGTCAACATCGTGGTGTAATCGCACCATGCTCGTGGTTGATAATTGCTGGATGAGTTTGTGCTCGGTTGCTGCGCTGGCCCGCTTGTCGCGGCCGCCGGCCATGGCGATGCTGTTGATGTTGTCGGCCTGCGGCTTTCGACTGGCGGGCAGCGATCCCTTGCCGGGGGTGCTGGCGCGTCCGTATCTTTCGCTGAAGGATCCGTACACTGATTTCTCGCGCGAATTCGAACATCAGCTGAAGAGCGCGGGCGCCACGCTGCAAACCGTGCGGGCCAATTCCACCGCGAGCGTGGAAGTGACCAAGGATCTGGTGGAGCAGAGAACGCTATCGGTGTCCGCGACCAATATTCCGACCGAATATGAGCTCACCTACACAGTCACTTTCGCCGTGCAAGGCACCGACAAGGAACTGTTGGCGCCCCAGACCATCAGCCTGTCGAAAGATTACAGCTTCGAGGAGCCCGAATTGCTGGCCAAGGAACACGAGGCCGATATCCTGCGTCAACAGATGGCGCGCGATCTGGTGACGATTGCCATGCGCCGGCTCACGAGTTTGAAGTAGCGATCGGTACCGCGGAGTGTTGCTGGTCAATTCCATCGATCGCTTGAGCCTCGAGTTGTTGCTGGATCGCTATGGTGTGCATCTGCAATTGGTGTCGCCCGATGAGGTCATCCCCGGATCCTATTGGGGCGAGCGCGAAGCGGGCCTGATCGGCTCGAATCTATTTGCGCGGCACGATACGCCGCTGCACTCGGTGTTGCACGAGGGCGCGCACTTCATCTGCATGACTCCGGAGCGCCGCGCGGGATTGGATACCAATGCGGGCGGCGATGACGCCGAGGAAACGGCGGTGTGCTACCTGCAGGTGACGCTGGCGGATACGCTGCCTAACGTGGGACGCGAACGCATGTGCAAGGATATGGATGAATGGGGCTACAGCTTTCGGCTGGGAAGCACCGCGGCATGGTTTGCACAGGATGCCGACGACGCGCGCGACTGGCTGATCAGCCACGGTGTTCTCGATTTGCAGGGCCTGCCCACCTATGACTGCCGATGAGTCGTCCGGCACGGCGAGCGGCGTGTCGCGCCGCACGGTGCTCACGGGCCTGAGTACACTGCTCGCCGCCGGCTGCGGGCGCGTGGCATTCATGGCCGCCAACGCGCCCGCGGTCTTCGGGTCATATCACCGACACACAAATATTCCCTACGGCGCCCTGCCGCAGCAGCGCCTGGATGTGTACGTGCCGGACAAGGCTGCCGAGGGCCCACGGCCGCTGGTTGTCTTCTGGCATGGCGGGCGCTGGAGTTTCGGCGACAAGGCGGACTATCGATTCGTGGGTGCGGCACTGACGGAATTGGGCTACGTGGCTGTGCTGCCGAATTACCGGCACTATCCCGAAGTCAAGATGCCGGGATTCATGGATGACGCGGCGCGCTCTGCACTGTGGGCGGCGGCGCACGGCGGCGAGTTCGGCGCGGACCCGAATCTTTTCTACCTGATGGGCCATTCGGCCGGCGCGCATCTGGCCGCGCTGGTGACACTGGACTCGCGGTATTTTGCAGCGGTCGGCGAGGCCGTGCCGCCCATCGCCGGAATGATCGGCCTATCGGGGCCGTACGATTTCCTGCCGCTGCGCGAGGCAGATGTGCAGGATATGTTTGGGCCGCCGCAGATCTATCCGGAGTCGCAGCCCATCAACTTCGTGCGTGCCGACGCGCCTCCCATGTTGCTGGTGCACGGACTCAAAGATGATACGGTGTGGCCGAAGAACTCGCGCAATTTCGCGAGCTCGTTGCGCTCGCGCGGCGTAGCGGTAACCTTGAAGCTGTATCCCAAACTCGTACACGCCGATACGGTGGCGGCGCTCAGCCTGCCGGCGCGCGGACGTGCGCCGACACTGGCTGATATCGCGGCCTTCGTCAGGCAGCCGCGCTCATCTTAAAGATGCGCCCGCGGCGGGCGGGTCATGCCGCGGCGGCCGCCGGTGCGGCGATGGCATAGAAACGGCCGAAGCGATTGGCGAGCAGGGCGGACAGCTTGATACCTTCCTGCTTGATGAGGCCCGATTGCGGCAGCTTGCCTTGGGCGAGCATGTCGAGCACGGCACAAATGCCGCCCGCGGTGGTGATCTGGATGGCGCTGCGGACGCGGCCTCCCAGGGGCGCGGCATAGATCTTGTTGGCGTAGGTCTCCTGCATCAACTGACCTCCGCGCAAGCCGCTCACCGTGACGAACACGATCACCACGTCCTGCAGAGTGATGGGCACTGCATTCTCCAAAATATCCTTGAGCAGTTCGCGGCGATCGCGCAGACGCAGGTCATTGAGCAGCGCCTTCATGATGGCCGCGTGGCCGGGATAACGAATCGTGCGGTAGTTGAGATTGCGCACCTTGCCTGCGAGGGTCTCGCAAAGCGTGCCGAGCCCGCCCGAGGTATTGAATGCTTCGTACAAAATGCCGTCGAGTGAGAATTCCTCCAATTCCTCGAGCGGCTGGGTCTCGCGCAGCTTGCCGTTGACGATGGCCTCGCAGGGTTCGCAATATTCGTTGATGACTCCGTCCGTGCTCCACGTGAGGTTGTAGTTCAGCGCATTGCTCGGGTAGGCCGGCAGCGCGCCGACGCGCATCCGCACCGAGTCGAGCGAATCGAAGCGGCGCGCCACATCGGCCGCGACGATCGAGACGAAGCCCGGCGCCAAGCCGCACTGCGGGATGAACGC
>JANXZQ010000115.1 GCA_025355445.1 Gammaproteobacteria bacterium | reverse complement strand
GGCCAAATCTCAGGCTTGCGTGGTGATCCATCCGGGGAATCATTAAGCCCCGGGGCAAGCAAGACTCGAGGCGTGTAAGGCGGCCGCAGATGAGCGGCCCTTTGCGTCACCAGTGACAATTCTTGTCAGTTGCGGCCATCGCCTCGGGCACATAACTATTTGAATTGATTGCATTTGCAGTCTGGCACGCGGCTTGCTTCGCCGTTAAGGTGAGCTCTTTGCCACGGTAGGGATTTGAGATGCAATCGCAAATCATCGCTTTATTGGTCCCCGACGGATGCCGCCAGGCGACCTTGTTGGTGCGCCGTGGTGACGGACAGTTTGCGCTCGAAGGAATCGATGCTCGCGTGGCCTCCGACACTCGAGTGGCCGCAAGCTGGTTTCGCCAAGGCACTCCGATTGTAGATGCGGCGACCTCCGCGGTCGTCGGCTACGAAGCGATGGAGATGCCGGCGTAATAGAGCTCAAGTTTTCAGTTCTCCCTGACGTGTCAGTCTTGGCGCCGCGAGCTGCCTTCCCCAGCCCGCGGCGCTTTTTTTATTCGCGAATGCCTGCCTGGTCCAAGATGAACGCGTATTCCCTGGCGATTTCGCGATAGCGCTGAAAGCGCCCGGACTTGCCGCCGTGGCCGGCTTCCATGTCGACTCGCAGGAGCAGGGCATATGGGCTGGTGTTAAGGGCGCGCAGCTTGGCGATCCATTTGGCGGGCTCGTAATACTGCACCTGGCTGTCCCACAATCCGGTGGTGATCAGCATGGCGGGGTAGGCTTGCGCGCGCACGTTGTCATAGGGCGAGTACGTCAGCATGTACTCATAGTCTTCGCGCACATGGGGATTGCCCCATTCATCGTATTCGTTGGTGGTGAGCGGGATGGTGTCGTCGAGCATGGTGGTAACCACGTCGACGAAGGGGACCAATGCCACGATGCCTCGGTAGTCGCCGGGGCTCAAGTTGGCAACCGCGCCCATCAGCAATCCGCCGGCGCTGCCTCCCATGGCGAACACCTTGTCCTTGGCGGCATAGCGTTCGGCGGCCAGATGGCGAGTGACGTCGATGAAGTCAGTGAAGGAATGCACCTTATTGAGCGTGCGTCCGTCGTCGTACCAGGCGCGGCCCATTTCCTGGCCGCCGCGCACATGCGCAATGGCGTAGACGAAGCCGCGATCGAGCAGGCTCAGGCGCGCCGAGGTAAAGCTCGGATTGGTGGACAGCCCGTAAGCCCCATAGGCGTATTGCAGCAGCGGTGCGGAGCCGTCGCGTTTCACCCCGGCGCGATACACCAGGGACACGGGGATGCGCGTGCCGTCGCGCGCCCGCACGAACAGAAACTCCGAGCGGTAGTTTGATGGGTCGAAGCTGCCCATGACCGGATCGCGCTTCAGCAGAATCTGCTCGCGGGTACGGACGTTGTAGTCGTAGACCGTGGCCGGAGTAGTGAGCGAAGAGTACGAGTAGCGCACGAGGTCGGTGTCGAGATCAGGATTGACCGAGAGGGAGGCGGCGTAGGCCGCCTCGTCGCTGGCAATGAAGAACTCGGCCGCAGTCTCTGTGCCCGCCGCCGAAGGCGTGATGCTGATCTTGGCGAGGCCGCCGCTGCGGACAGACAGCGCCAGGAAGCCGGTGAACACGTCGAAGTCTTCGATGAAGGTGTCGTCGCGATGCGCGATTGCATCGTGCCAATGGGCGCGGTCCGACTCGAGGCCGATGGGGACGCGCATCAGGCGAAAATTGCGCGCCTGCCAATTGGTTCGGACGATGAAGTCTCCGCCGAGATGTTCCAATTGGTATTCATGATCGGGTTCGTGCGTCAAGAAAGTCTTGAAGATCAGCGCCGGGTCATCGGCCTCTGCGTAGCGCCACTCCGAGGACACGGTGCTTTCCATGTGGATGAAAATAAAGCGATCCGATTTTGACTTGGATACGCCGGTGTAGAAGCTCTTGTCGGTTTGCTCGAAAGCCAGTGCGTCCTGCCGCGGGTCGGTGCCGAGTACATGCTTTTTCACGTAAATGCCGAGCAAGGTCTCAGGGTCCTTTTCGACATACAGCAATGTGCGATTGTCGGCGCTCCAGGCGAGGTCGTCCTCGACGCCGGGAATGGTTACCGCGCCAAACTCGCCGCTGCGCAGATTCTTGAAGCGCAGAGTGTATTCACGCCTGCCCACCGTGTCCTCGCAAAACGCCAGCCAGCCGTTATCCGGGGAGACCTCCAAGGAGTCGATCCGATAATAGTCATGCCCCGCGGCGAGTTCATTGGCGTCGAGCAGCATTTCTTCAGGCGCATCCAGGGTGCCCTTGCGGCGCGCGAAAATCGGATGCTCCTTGCCCGGTTCGAAGCGGCTGTAGTACCAGTAACCCTGCTTGCGGTAGGGCACGCTGGCATCGTCCTGCTTGATGCGGCCGACGATTTCCTCATACAGCGCATCTTCCAAGGGTTTGGCTGCGCTCATGTACTGTTCGCGGTAGGCATTCTCCGCGTGCAGGTAGGAGAGCACCTCCGGATTGGTGCGTTCGTCATCCCGCAGCCAGTAGTAGGGATCGTTTCTGAGCCCGTGCGGCGAGGTTACGGCGTGGAGCCGGATGGCGGCGACGGGAGCAATGGCGGCGACGGAGAGAGGGTAGTTATTCGCATTCATGGGGGTATTTATGGCTACTTGTCCTGGGGTCCGGCGGGAGTATAGTCAATGCACAGCAGCTGCAGCGCCAGACCGCAGCCAAGGGGAGGAATATGCAATCCGTGGATCAATTGTTGAAATTGAAGGGCACGGAGGTATTCTCGGTCGCGCCCCAGGATTCGGTGTTGCATGCCATTGAGATCATGGCGACCCGCCACGTGGGTGCACTCCTCGTCATGAGTCAGACTACGTTGATTGGCATCATTTCCGAGCGCGACTACGCGCGAAAAGTAATCCTGAAAAACCGCTCCTCGCATGACACCCCGGTGGGCGACATCATGACCTCGCCCGCGGTGAGCGTGACGCCCGAAGACACTGTGCACCATTGTATGACCCTCATGACCCAGGGCCGATTTCGGCATCTGCCGGTGGTGAAGAGCGGCCGCGTGGTGGGAATGCTGTCCATCGGCGATTTGGTCAAAGCCGTCATTCAGGAGCAGTCCGAGCACATCGAGCAGTTGGAGCGGTACATCGCCGGATGACCGTTTGTGAAACGGCGATTGACGGTGATTCCGGGCTAGGTATTATGAGCCGCATATGAAGGCGCGCTGAGCGGCGATTGCCCCAACCTGACGCCCAATTTTTGAGCGTCCTGATCCGGTTTAAGTTGTTGTTTTAAAAGGCTCTGCGGAAAACCGCAGGGCTTTTTTAATCATGGGCGCAAGAAATGGCGAAGCGGGACAGCGGAGAATTCGACACCAGCTTAGGGCGCGCGGATCCGCGCGCCGGCGACTGGGGCCTTTGCCGCGCATCGTATGAAAGAGACTCCTGCGGATTCGGACTGATCGCCAGCCTCGATGATACGGCCAGCCACTGGGTATTGCAGACGGCCATAAGTTCCCTAAATCGCCTGACCCATCGAGGCGCGATTGCCGCCGACGGCAAAACCGGGGATGGCTGCGGCCTCCTGATCAAGCAGCCGACGGCGTTTCTGCGGGTCATCGCGCAGGAATCGGGCCTGAAGCTTGCGCCGCTGTTCGCGGCAGGCTTGGTGTTCCTTAATCGGGATGCGGCCAAGGCGGCCCAGGCACGGCGAATCCTCACCGAGCAATTGCAGCTCGAGAAACTTACAGTGGCCGGTTTCCGAGTGATGCCGGTGGACCCCGGCGCCTGTGGTTCCGAAGCGCTCAAGACCTTGCCCGTGATCGAGCAGGTGTTCGTCAATGCTGGCGGCGATCTCGACGAGGCCACCCTCAACCGCAAGTTGTACTTGGCGCGCCGGCGCGCGGAAAAACGCCTGGAGGACGGCGACCCGATTTTCTACATGCCGTCACTCTCGGCCAGCACCATCGTCTACAAGGGCATGGTGATGCCGAAGTACTTGGCGAAGTTCTATCCGGATCTCAAGGATCCGCGGATGGAAGCCTCGGTGGCCGTGTTTCACCAGCGCTTTTCCACCAACACCTTGCCGCAGTGGCGCCTCGCGCATCCGTATCGCTATCTCGCGCATAACGGTGAGATCAATACAGTCCAGGGCAATCGCAGCTGGGCGGTGGCGCGCGGCCCATTGTTTCGCTCTCCGCTGCTGCCCGACCTCAGCGACATACTGCCGGTGGTGTCTTTGACCGGCTCCGATTCGCAGTCGCTCGACAATATGCTGGAACTGCTCCTGGCCGGCGGCCTCGATCCCATGCATGCCATGCGCCTGCTGGTGCCGCCGGCATGGCAGTCCGTGGACATGATCGATCCGGACCTCAAGGCCTTCTACGAGTACTACGCCACCCACATGGAGCCATGGGATGGCCCCGCAGGCATTGTGCTTACCGACGGCCGTTATGCGGTTTGCACTTTGGATCGCAACGGCCTGCGCCCGGCACGCTGGGTGATTACCAAGAATCGGCATATCACCATCGCCTCGGAAGCCGGAGTGTGGGACTACCTGCCGGAAGATGTGGTGAAGAAGGGCAAGTTGGGGCCGGGCGAAATGCTGGCGCTCGACCTGCAAACCTCCGAACTCATGGACACCAAGCGGGTAGACGATCTCTTGAAAAGCCGCCATCCGTACAAGGTATGGCTGAAGAAGGGCGTGCGCTATCTGGAAACCGATCTCATCGATCCGCGCCTGGCCGCGGAGCCCTTCGATAGCGACACCTTGGCGCTGTTTCAGAAAATGTACAACGTGTCGGCCGAGGAACGCGACGAGATCATCCGCGTCCTGGCCGAAGATGAGAGCGAGGCTGTGGGCTCCATGGGCGATGACACACCCATGCCCGTGCTGTCGAAGAAAGTGCGCTCCCTGTACGATTATTTCCGCCAGCAGTTCGCGCAGGTCACGAATCCGCCCATCGATTCATTGCGCGAAAGCATCGTCATGTCGCTGCAGACGCAGATCGGCATGGAAGCCAATATTTTCGTGCCGGCGCAGCAGCATGCCGAACAAGTGGTGTTGTCATCGCCGATCCTGTCGCAACGCAAGCTGCGGCAGATCGTGGCGCTGGCGGACTCGGGAGTGCCGAACGAGTTCATCGATCTGCAGTACGACGAGCAGGTGGAGCTCAAGACGGCGTTGACGAAGGTCTGCGATCAGGCGGAAGCCGCCGTGCGCGACGGCAAGGTCGTGCTGTTGCTGTCGGATCGTTATCTCGTCAAGGGCAAGGTGCCGGTGCATGCGCTGCTCGCCACCGGCGCCGTGCATCATCGCTTGGTCAAGACCGGGCTGCGCTGCAAGTGCAATATTCTGGTGGAGACGGGCACGGCGCGTGATGCGCATCATTTTGCCTGCCTGATCGGCTACGGCGCTACGGCCGTGTATCCCTATCTGGCGTACCAGACCTTGTTCGATCTCATGCGCAAGGGCGCGCTGAAAATGGAAGCCGCCCTGCGTCAGGAGTTGGGGCGCAGCTATCGCCGCGGCATTCGCAAGGGTCTGTTCAAGATCATGTCCAAGATGGGCATTTCCACCATTGCGAGCTATCGCAGCGCGCAGCTGTTCGAGATCGTGGGCCTCGGTGATGAAGTCGTCGGCCTATGCTTCGAAGGCTCCGACAGCCGCATCCAAGGTGCGGACTTCGAGGATTTGCAAGCCGATGCCGATTTCCTGGCGCAGCGCGCCTGGGACCGCAGCGAAGGCGTGGAGCAGGGGGGCTTGCTCAAGTACATGCACAATGGCGAGTACCACATGTACAACCCCGACGTCATTGCGACGCTGCAGTCGGCGGTGATAACCGGCGACTATGAGCAGTACCGTGAGTTTGCCGGGTTGGTCAACGAGCGGCCTGTATCGTGCATTCGGGATCTGTTGAAGTTGAATCCGCACGCGGCCGCCATTCCGATCGCGGAGGTCGAACCGCTGTCTGCAATATTCGCGCGCTTCGACAGCGCCGGCATGTCCTTGGGCGCACTGTCTCCCGAAGCGCACGAAGCGCTGGCCATTGCCATGAATCGCCTCGGTGCGCGCTCGAATTCGGGCGAGGGCGGCGAGGATCCCGTGCGCTACGGCACGGAGAAGAATTCCAAGATCAAGCAAGTGGCCTCGGGCCGCTTCGGCGTTACGCCGGAGTACTTGATCAACGCCGAAGTGCTGCAGATCAAGATTGCGCAGGGCGCCAAACCCGGAGAGGGTGGCCAGCTGCCCGGGCACAAGGTGAATGACATGATTGCGCGCCTGCGGTTCGCGCGTCCCGGCGTGGGTTTGATCTCGCCGCCGCCGCATCACGATATTTATTCCATCGAGGATCTGGCGCAGCTGATTTTCGATTTGAAACAGGTCAATCCCCGCGCTCTGGTGTCCGTGAAGCTGGTGGCGGAACCCGGGGTGGGCACGGTTGCCGCCGGAGTCGCCAAGGCCTATGCGGATTTGATCACCATCAGCGGCTATGACGGCGGTACCGGCGCCAGTCCGCTATCGTCCATCAAGTACGCAGGCACGCCTTGGGAATTGGGGCTGGCAGAGACGCATCAAACGCTGCGGGCCAATGAGTTGCGGCATCGCGTGCGATTACAGACCGACGGGGGCCTTAAAACCGGCCTCGACGTCATCAAGGCCGCCATCATCGGCGCGGAAAGTTTCGGCTTCGGCACGGCGCCCATGGTCGCGCTGGGCTGCAAGTACCTGCGCATCTGTCACCTCAACAACTGCGCGACCGGCGTAGCCACGCAGCACAAGGTGTTGCGCAGCAAGTACTTCATCGGCCTGCCCGACATGGTGATCAACTATTTCAAGTTCGTGGCGCAGGAATGCCGCGAGATCATGGCATCCATGGGAGTACGCAGCCTCGCGGAACTCATCGGACACACCGAGCTGCTCGAAATTCTGCCGGGGGAGACTTCGAAGCAGCGCAAACTGGATTTATCGCCGGTGCTGGCCAATTCAGCGTTGGTGTCGAACAAACCGCAATATTGCATCGATCCGCACAACGAGCCTTACGACAAAGGGGTGCTGGCGGAGAAGATGCTCACCGACATGCAGGCTGCGATCGCCGCCAAATCGGGCGGCCAGTTCTCCTATGCCGTGAACAACTACAACCGCTCCATCGGCGCGCGCATTTCCGGGGAGATTGCCAAGCGTTGGGGAAACACCGGCATGAGCGCGGCGCCATTGGTGGTGAGCCTGAAGGGTTCGATCGGACAGAGCTTCGGCGTATGGAACGCCGGCGGCCTGCACTTGCATCTCGAGGGCGAGGCCAACGATTACGTCGGCAAGGGCATGGCGGCAGGCAAGATCGTCTTGAAGCCGCACGCTGCCTCGAGTTTTACGGCGCGCGATACCATCATCATGGGCAATACCTGCCTATATGGCGCGACCGGCGGCGAGCTGTATGCCGCGGGCACCGCGGGAGAACGGTTTGCCGTGCGCAATTCCGGCGCCCTGGCCGTGGTGGAAGGCGCAGGCGATCATTGCTGCGAATACATGACGGGCGGCGTGGTGTGCGTGCTCGGGCGCACCGGGGTGAACTTCGGGGCGGGATTCACCGGCGGCTTCGCCTATGTGCTCGACATGGAGCGCGACTTCGTCGACCGCTACAACCACGATTTGATCGACATTCACCGCGTGTCGCCGGAAGGCATGGGAATCCATGTGCAGCATCTGCGCGGCCTGATCGAGCAGCATGTCGAGGCCACGGACAGCGTGTGGGGCGCCCAATTGCTCAACGATTTCCGCAGCTACATCGGCCGGTTCTGGGTGGTGAAACCGAAGGCGGCGGAAATCAATTCGCTTCTGGAAAATCTGCGGCGCGCCGCTTAATTGCCCCATGGCTGATAATCCTCTGCAATTTCTCGATATTCCGCGCAAGGATCCGGACAAGCTGGCGGTCGAGGTGCGCACCAGGGAATTTCGCGAAATCTATTCCCAGTACAGCGCCGAGCAGGCGGGCAGCCAAGCGGGGCGCTGCATTTCCTGCGGCAACCCATTTTGCGAATGGAAATGCCCGGTCCACAATTACATTCCGAATTGGCTCAATCTGGTGAAGGACGGCAAGTTGTTCGAGGCGGCTGAACTGTCGCATCAAACGAACTCACTGCCGGAAATGTGCGGCCGCATCTGCCCGCAAGATCGGCTGTGCGAGGGGGCCTGCACGCTGAATGACGGCATCGGCGCGGTGAGCATCGGCGCCATAGAAAAATACATCACGGACGAGGCGTTCAAGCAGGGCTGGAAGCCCGACATGTCCAATGTGGTGTCCACGGGCAGGCGCGTCGCCGTGGTGGGCGCGGGTCCCGCCGGATTGGCCTGCGCCGACATTCTGGTGCGCAACGGCGTCACGCCGGTGGTGTTCGACCGTTATTCGAAGATCGGCGGGCTGCTGACCTTCGGCATTCCGCCGTTTAAGCTCGAGAAGGAAGTGGTCGAGAAGCGCCGCGAGATCATGCAAGGCATGGGCGTGGAATTTCGCCTGAATGTCGATGTGGGGCGCGACGTGGGTTTCGACGCCTTGACGCAGGAATTCGACGCCGTGTTTCTCGGCATGGGCACATATACGTACGTGAAGGGCGGATTTGCCGGGGAAGATTTGCCGGGGGTGCACGAGGCACTGCCGTATCTCATCTCCAACATTAATCGTGAACTCGGCATCGAGGATGAAGCGTCGCGATTCGTCGACATGCGCGGCAAGCGCGTGGTGGTGCTGGGCGGGGGCGATACCGGCATGGATTGCAACCGAACCGCTATTCGCCAGGGTGCGAGCAGCGTCACCTGCACGTATCGGCGCGACGAAGACAACATGCCGGGCTCGCGCCGGGATTACAAGAACAGCAAGGAGGAGGGCGTCACGTTCTTGTTCAATAAGCAGCCCATTGAAATAGTGGGTTCGGACCGGGTGCAGGGAGTGAAGCTGGTCGAGACGCGCTTGGGACCTCCGGGGCCGCGCGGCCGGCGCATCCCGGAAGTTGTGCCGGGGACTGAAGAAACCATCGATGCCGATGCGGTGATCGTAGCGTTCGGATTTTTGCCGAGCCCTGCGGATTGGTTCTCGCAGCAGCAAATCGCGCTGCATGCCAACGGCCGCGTGCGCGTGTCGGGCGTGCCGCAGCAGCGCTTCCAAACGACGAATCCCAAGGTGTTCGCCGGCGGCGACATGGTGCGCGGCTCGGATCTGGTGGTCACCGCGGTATTCGAAGGACGCGAGGCGGCGCAGGGAATACTGCGGTATTTGGGGCTCAAGGCACGTGCCTAGAGTTTGCACATTGATTGTGTGCACAGCGGAAACCGGCGGATTCTTGCCGGATTCGAGGTCCGAAAACGGCGAGTAATGACGTCCGATATTGGCTACTCTGCCGGCATGGAACTCGACTCAGATGCATGCTTTCGCGCGGTGCGGGCTCGTGACCGCCGTTTCGACGGCCGATTTTTCGTAGCCATCACCTCGACCAATATTTATTGCCGTCCCATTTGTCCGGCACGCCCCGCGAAACGCGGCAATATGCGCTTCTATTCCAGCGCGGCAGGTGCCGAAGGCGCGGGCTATAGGCCATGCCTGCGCTGCCGCCCGGAGCGGGCGCCGGGTCTGGCATCCGTCGATGCAGTGAGCCGGCTGGTGGGCGCCGCTATTTCAGGTATTGAAGAACACGCGCTTTCGAGCGCCAAAGTCGGCGAATTGGCGGCATCGCTCGGGGTCAACGACCGGCATCTGCGCCGGGTCACCGAGTCCGAGCTCGGCGTGTCGCCCATCGAGCTTGCGCAGACGCAGCGGCTGCTGCTGGCAAAACGCTTGCTTGCCGATACCCGCCTGAGCCTGACCGAGATCGCTTTTGCCAGCGGCTTCGGCAGCGTGCGGCGCTTCAATGCCTTGTTCAAATCGCGCTACTCCTTAAGTCCGCGGGAGTTGCGCGGCGCGGCGGGGGCCCCGCAGGGCCTGCACTGCCAATTGGATTTTCGTCCGCCCTTCGCCTGGAGCAGCCTGCTCGACTATTTGCGCACGCGCGCCATTCCGGGAGTGGAGACGGCCGATGCCACGCATTATCGGCGTACCGTTTCCATCGATCAGCACCAGGGATGGGTCTCGGTATCGCTGGGGAAGACGCGAAACGCGCTGGACGTCGAGATGTCGCCGTCGCTGGCGCCGGTGATCGGCGCGGTCATCGTGCGCGTGAAACGTCTGTTCGATTTGGGTGCGGTACCCGATGCGGTGAGCACGCACCTGGTGAAGGATCCGCTGCTGGCGAAGACGGTGCGACGAATTCCGGGCTTGCGTGTGGCCGGTGCCTTCGACGGCTTTGAACTCGCGGTGCGGGCGATCCTAGGACAGCAGGTGTCGGTGAAAGGCGCAACGACCCTGGCAGGGCGCTGGGCGCAGGCCTTCGGGTCGCCGATTGCCACGCCCCACCCTGAACTGAATCGTCTGACGCCGACAGCGCAGCGTATGGCGGCGGTGTCCGCGGACGAGATTGCCGCGCTCGGCATCGTACGGGCCCGCGCCCGCTGCCTGTCCGTGCTGGGTGCCGCGGTGCTCGAGCGAAAAATCATGCTGACATTCGCCGCGAATGTCGAGGAGCAGATCGAGGCATTGATGAGTCTGCCGGGCATCGGCCCCTGGACGGCGCAGTATATCGCCATGCGCGCACTGCATTGGCCGGACGCCTTTCCCAGCGGCGACCTCATGCTCATGCGGGCGGCGAACGCCACCCAGAAGCAACTACAAGAACTCGCTGAAGGCTGGCGGCCATGGCGGGCCTACGCAACCCACTACCTATGGCAATCACTTGGAGTCCACCCTTGAACGCATACACTCATTTCGATAGCCCGATTGGCCGCTTGTTGCTCACCACGGACGGGACGGCGTTGACCGGCCTGTACATGGAGATCAGCCGCAAGGCCCCATCCACCGAAGGATGGGTGGAGGATGGCACTGTGGCACCCTTGGCGGAAACGGTGCGGCAGCTAACCGAATACTTCGCGGGCGCGCGGCGCAAATTCGACTTACCGCTGCGATTGAAGGGCACGGCGTTTCAGCAACGCGTATGGCGGGAGCTGACCGAGATCCCGTACGGCGAGACTTGGAGCTATGGGCAGCTCGCCAAGCGCATCAACAAGCCCAGCGCGTCGCGCGCAGTGGGCCTTGCCAACGGCCGCAATCCCATCTCAATCCTGGTCCCCTGTCATCGGGTGATCGGCGCCAATGGATCGTTGACGGGATACGGCGGGGGCCTGGAGCGCAAGCAATGGCTGCTGGCGCATGAAGGATTGCGCTAGATGAGATCGCGCTAGATCAGCGGCAGCGTAATGGTGAAGACCGCGCCGCCGCCATCCGATCGATTGCCGGCCACGGCCGTTCCGCCGTGAAACTCGGCGACCAGCCGTACTATATATAGACCTAAGCCAAAGTGCGGCTTGTCGTCGCGGCCCTGGCGCTGCTCGAACAGTGACTCGAACAAGTGCCCCAAGACCTCGGCCGGAATCGGCGGACCGTCGTTGATCACCTGCAGCAGGTAGCTGCTTTGCGCTCGCTCCAGGCGGACGGTGATGGTGCCCGCCGAAGGACAGAAATCGACGGCGTTCTCGATAAGCTTGTCGAGCAGCTGCACCAAGAGGTCGGGCGCGCCGCGAATGAAGCAGGGATCGGCCGGGACTCCGAGAGCGAAGCGGGCCAGCGGAAAGCCGTCGCGGTAGGCGGCGACGGCCGAGGACACGACGCCGCGCAAATCGAAGTTCACCCGCTCCGCTTGCTTGATGCTTTCCTCGACGCGAGCCGCGGCGCCCAGCGCACTTAAGATCGATTGCAGCCGCTGCGTACCCTCGCGCGCCCGCGTTATATAGAGCCGCTGATCGTCACGCAGGCCTTCGGACTCGAGGTTATCCAGCGAGGAGCGGACGATGGTGAGCGGCGTACGCAGCTCGTGCGATAGCTTGCCTCCCAGGGTTCGCAGGTACTGGGTGTGCTCGTTGAGGCGCCCGAGAAGTCGTTCGAAGCCGCGGGAGAGATCGCCGATCTCATCGCCGCCGGCAGATTCGGGCATGTCGAGCCGGATTTTCCCATCGGCTCCCACGGCAGAGTCGGCCGCGTCGCGCAGCCGTCCGAGACGCACGCTGATCCAGGTCGCAAAGCTGAACATGACGATGACCGCCGCCGCCGTGGCCAACAAGGTGAGGTTGAACAGGCGAGTCACCGCTCGATCGCGATATCTGAGCAGCTGGTCTCCTGCCTGCTCCAGCAATACGGCGCCGCGCGGTCGGCCCTCAATCGAAATGGGCGCGGCGGCGGTCAACAGCAATTCCTGGCTGGGCGCGCTGCGCACCCATTGGGCATGCGGCTGTCCGACGAGCGCAACGCTCACGCTCTCGCCGCCTTGGCCGTAGAGTGCCGATGACTGCGCAGGGAAACTCGAGGTGTCGACGGCCATCAAGTGCCGATACCAGGGCACCGCCTCTTCGGCTTCGCCGGGCGCGTGCGCGCTCACATGACCTGCCGTTCCGAGCTTCAGCGCATTGGTATCGATGACCGTGACGCGCGTGCCGTCACGAATGAAGGTGCCCAGCAACTCATTGAGGCCCTGGGTCATGAAGAATAAGTGTCCGCCTTCCGGCACGGCAATGGCGTCGACGCCGGCCTTGCCGCCGCCGCCGCCATCCTGCGCTTCGACCCAGAGGCGTGAGCCGACGAGGCTCATGGGGATGCGCGCCTCCAAGTGGTAGCCCGAGGAAGTCTGCAGCCAGAACGCCTGGATGCGCGGCTCTTCGACCGAACGGTCCCGGCCGTCGTCGCCGTTGGCGATGCTTTGGGCAGCGATCAAACCGGGTGCCGTCGTGCCGAAGAAGTAGAATTCCCGGGTGCCGTCGGGCCTCTGCAGGGTCAGATCGATGCGATCGAAGCGATCGTGTTCGGGATGCACATTGCCGGGTTCCGGGTCGAAGCGGGTATCGTCAACCGTGATGTACAGGTAAAGGTAGCGGTCGGTGGCCCCAGCCTGGACCCGCGAAACATAGCCGGTGGTGGTGGGCAGAGACTCGGGCTCCGCCGTGACACCCCAATCATCACGATAGCCATCCAACAGGGGTGAGTTGCTCAGGGGATAGACGTACAGGTCGCCGCGGTCGGCGGCAAAGGCCGGAGAGTCGTCTGGATCGCGAAACACTCGCTGCGGCTGTGCCGATAAGGCATTCGCAATGGTGCCGGCGCTCGCCAGCAGCGACTTCTCCTGCGAGTCGCGCAATGCAGACTCGAGCTCCCGCGCATACTGGCAACCCGCCCACGGCAGCACCAGCGTGGCGAGCGCGGCGATCAGCAATTGCAGACGGATGCTCACTCGACCCAGCGATAACCCATTCCATACACGGTCTGTATGGCATCAAAGGCCGGATCGAGCTGCTGGAATTTGCGCCGCACGCGCTTGATGTGAGACGTAATGGTGTTGTCGTCCAAGACCACATTCGCCGCATCCATCAATTGTTGCCGGTTCTTGACGTGTCCCGGATTGCGCGCCAAGGCGTGCACAATCCAGAATTCCGTCAAAGACAAAGTGACCGGCGCACCGTTCCATGTGGTCTGCATCTTCTCGCCGTCGATGGACAGGGCACCGCGGCGGATGATTTCGGCAGCATTATCCGGGCGCCGCAAGGCGTCGATGCGTCGAAACAGCGCGGCTACGCGAGCCGCCAAGTGCGGCAGGCTCACATCCTTGGTCAGAAAATCATCGGCACCGAGCCTCAGGCCCGATACCGCGTCCAGCTCGCTGTCGCGGGCGGTGAGAAAAATGATGGGGAGTTCCGCTGACATCGCGCGCAGATCACGGCATAGATCGAAGCCGCCCTCCGCCTCATCCTCGAGGGAGATGTCGATGATCGCAAGATCGGGCAAGTGGACCCTAAACGCCTGCATGGCGTTCGTGCGATTACCGTAGGTCTTGACCCCGTAGCCGTGCCGGGCGAGAGACGCGGCGTAATTCTCGCGCAAAGCCGGCTCATCCTCGACTATGGCGATGTTCTTTTTCATTGGCGAATCATAGCCGATGGCGGGCGCGTATTTGAGCGCTCGGCCGGAAAATTCCGTTGCCACCATTCGCCATAGTTTGCCGGCGGTTTGCCGGATTCGAGCCCCGAAATGGAGCCATCCGCGCCGTGACACTTGAGCCTCGAACACTCGAGACGAGGAGCGGACCATGGTCACATCAAAGGCGATAGCGGAGCGTGCCGGCTCGCGCGCACAGAGAACCGCGTGGGGATCCTACCCGGAGCATACTTGGTGGATGCAGCATCGCGAGGCGACTCTCAACTGGCTGGCACTCGGGATGTTGCTTGCGGCATGGAATGCGACTGACGAGGATACGCGGCAGCTTCAGCGAAGGCCGGAGACGTTGCGGGGTTATGCTTATGTGTCGGTGCGCGCGGCGACGCTCAACTCCGAGCAGCGCCGCGTAAACTTATTGTAAGGCTGCGTACCTGCGCACCATCACCGACGGATTGCATGCTGCCGGACGAACTGAGAATCCGGTCGCACTTTCTACTGTTCCACGCGATGTTCCACGCCTAAGTGCCTTTTTTGTAAATAAATCTTCTTTCCCAAGTAACGCCTCCGTAACACGAAATCGCGATGGTGTCAGGGACGGTTAGGACCTGGGAGAGAGAAATGCTGGAACGAAACGCCCCGCCGCCGCTGCGATTGCGAACGGTCTTTATTTCAGACATTCATCTGGGCTTCAAAGGCTGCAGCGCCGAGTTGCTGCTCGATTTTCTGCACCATGTGGAAATGGATTGCCTTTTCTTGGTCGGCGATATCATCGACGTCTGGAGCATGCAAAAGAGCATGTATTGGCCGCAATCGCACAACAACGTGCTGCGCACGATCCTCGGCAAGGCTAAGCGCGGTACCAAGGTGATCTTCGTCCCCGGCAATCATGACGACGTGTTCCGCGAATTCGACGGTGCCGTGTTCGGCAACCTCGAGATTCACAAAGAGTATGTTCATGAAGGCGCGACCGGCCGGCGCATGCTGGTGCTGCATGGCGACGAATTCGATAGCGTGGTGAAGTGCAGCCCTTGGCTCGCGAAACTCGGCAGCAATATCTACGACATCCTGCTGGCGGCCAACCCCTACATCAACTGGGTGCGGCGCAAGTTCGACCTTCCTCACTGGTCACTGTCCTCGTACGTGAAAAACAAGGCCAAGAAGGCGGTGCAGTACATCGGCAGCTTCGAGGACGCTGTCGCCCAGGCGGCGCGCAAGCGCGGTGTCAACACCGTGGTATGCGGACACATCCATCGGGCCGAGATGCGCGAGATCAACGGCATTTTGTATTGCAATGACGGCGACTGGGTCGAGAGTTGCACGTCTCTGGTCGAGGACATGAACGGTCAGTTGCGGCTGATCGATTGGCCGAAGTTGCGCGAAAAAGCCCCTGCAACCCTGGTTGCGGTCCCGGTTGGTCAAGCCGCCTGAACCGAACGAGAGAGACATGAATGACATAGGCGAGATATGGAACCTGCCATGGCAGGCCTTGCAAAAGAACCTTGCGCTGGGACTGAGCGCCGACGCCTTTGGTCCGTCTGCTGCCGCGGACAGGCGGCTCGAGTCAAGCGCGGCCGTATCGACGATGTCCTGGCTGAGCCGTGCGCGGGTGCGCGTCGTGCCGGGGGCGCAAACAGTCTCGTCAGTAGGATAGCCAATCGCTATATGGACAGTGATTCTGCCGTGGATTTGCTCCAGCGCGGTTGGTTTGCGGCATTCAAGGCTGCATCCGCCGTCCGGGCCGAATGCGAGGCTCTCCTCGAGACAATGGCGCTTTCCGAGGCGGCGTGGAGCGGCTCGCGGGTGCGCCTGTGCGAACTCGAAGCGCTGCGAGATGCATTGGAAAGGGAGCTGGAACTGGTGGAAGCGGGAGAGAATCAGCGACCAATGCCGTCCCTCGAGTCGGTGATGTCGGCGGCCTAGCATTGGACCGCCGCGGCCGCTGAAAGTAACTTTCCGCTCGCTCCGCGAGCGGCCATACTGTGCGCGATGAAAGGTGTCTATCACCCGTCGTACCAGATTGCATTGCCGGCCGGCCATCCCTTTCCGATGAGCAAGTATTCCTTGCTCAAAGAACAACTCCTTGCCGAAGGCACGCTGTCGGAATGTGACATCCTGCAGCCCGTGCCCCTCGACTCATCGACTCTGGCGTTGGTACACACGCTGGAGTACTTGGAGAAGCTATCGTCCGCGGGGCTTTCTGCGGCGGAACAACGGCGGCTCGGCCTGCCCTGGTCAGACGCACTTTGGCAAAGGTCATTGCTTTCGTCGGCCGGGACCTTGCTTGCGGCTCGCGAGGCGCTCATCAGCGGAATTGCGGGCAACCTGGCCGGCGGCACGCATCATGCGTTTGCTGATCACGGCGAGGGATTCTGCGTCCTCAACGATGTGGCCATTGCCATTCGCCGGCTGCAGGCCGAGCGCGCGATCCGCCGCGCGGCGGTCATCGATCTCGACGTGCATCAAGGCAATGGCACCGCGGCCATCTTCGAAGCCGATGATGAGGTGTTTACCTTCTCCATGCACGGCGAGCGGAATTATCCCTTGGCGAAGATGCGATCCAACCGAGACGTGCCCCTGCAAGACGGAGTGGGGGATGCCGAATACCTGGTGGTGCTGCGGGGGCATTTACCGGCCGTACTCGACGCGGCAAAAGCCGACATGGTGTTCTATCTCGCCGGCGTTGACGTGGCCGCCGGCGATCGCTACGGCAAACTGACGCTGACGGAGGAGGGGATTCGACAGCGCGAACGTGCGGTGATCGAAGCGGTGCGCAGCCGCGGTTTGCCCTTGGTCATCGTGCTGGCAGGCGGTTATGCGGCAACTCGAGGGCGCACCGCGGAGTTGCATGCGCATGTGTTTCGGGAGGCCGAGGCGTATGAACGCGCAGCCTCGGAGGCAGCGCCCACCTCACCGGGTTAGAAACGAATCCCTAATCGCCGATAAACGTCGGCCAGCAGCCATAACGGGCCGATCATCAGAAATTGGACGTCTTTGAAAAACGATGGGCGCTTGCCTTCGATGCCGTGGCCGATGAATTGGCCAACCCAAGCAATGACGAACAGAAACACGCAGACGCTCCATAGCGGCAGTGGGCTCGAGCGCTCGGCCAGATCGATGGACCATAACATGGCGGCCAGCAGCGCCAGCGCACCCAGCGCCAGGCGAAGGGACAGCAGGGCGTAGTACAGAAGCGCGGCGAGGACTGCGACGGCCGCCCAATTGGCAAACGGCTGCGCCGCCGAAAATGCCTCGCGAAGGGCGCTGGGAAACGGCACCGACCACAGCAGACCGAGTACGCACCAGGCAATCACGGGCACGCAAATCCAGTGCACGGCCTTGTTGGTATGGTTGCGGTGACTGTCGCCGTAGTCATCGAGCCATTGAGCCGCGGTGCGCATGTCCACACGCTACGCCGGACCTTGCGGTTGTCAACCGCTGCGGGTTGCGATTCCGGCGCACATCCATGAACATGGTGCGGGCGACGCGGACCGCAACCGGGCTGATCCGCTCAAGGCTTGAGAGGCGCGAGCTGCGGCTGCGAAGAGAGTGCCTACGTGAAGGGGTCCTGACGCTTTGAACAAAATCGAAATCAACACCCGGGACGGAATCTGCCCCGCGGTTCTCGTCTACATGGACGGGCCCGGCATTCGTCCCGCCGTGCTGGAGGTTGGGGAACGCCTCGCGACTTACGGGTACTTCGTGCTGTTGCCGGATCTGTTTTATCGGGGGGGACCGTACGAGCCCATGAATCCGCATACGCTTTTCTCCGACCCCGAACAGCGCAAGATGCTGATGGAGAAATTCTTCGCGCGCGCGACGCAACCCGACGTGCAGCCGGGCAAGATCGGCACCACCGGATATTGCAGGGGTGGGCTCATGTCGCTGACGGCCGCAGGTACTTATCCGGATCGCATACTCGGCACCGCGTCCTATCACGGCGGGCGGCTCGCGACCGACTCGCCGGAGAGGCCGCATCTGCTCGCGCCGAAGATGAAATCGCGCGTGTATATCGGCGGAGCCATCGAGGATGCCTCGTTTCCTGATGGCATGAAGGCGCGGCTGGAGGCGGCGCTCACGCACGCCGGTGTTGATCACCAGATCGAGACTTATCGGGCCAAGCATGGCTGGGTGCTGCGGGATACGCCGGCGTACGATGCCGCCGCCGCGGAGCGCCACTGGCAGACGCTGACCGCGCTGCTCGAAGCGAGTCTCAAGGAATAATTGAAACCCTGCAGCCAAATGAGATCGCGCCTGAGGCCGGCAATCGCCGCGGCGATGATGGCGGCCGCCGCTATGACAACGGTGATGGCCGCGGATGATGCGGTGGCGATCGTTCGCGCGCTGCGCGCGGAGTCCAACGCCGCGATTGCCGCGCGCGACGCGAAGCGGCTGCGGCCGTTGCTGGCTGACGACTACCGTGGAATTCAGGGGACATCGGGCGCACTCGATTCGGGCGGTGCGACGACGGCTCGCAGTTATGAGAACGAGGAATTTCGCGATCCCTCGTTCGTCAGCTATGAGCGCATCCCGGACAAAGTGACGATGGCGGGGTCGGGCCGCCGCATCGGCGAATCCGGCCATTGGGTGGGAACTTGGCGCAAGCCCGACGGGATCATGCGCAAGACCGGCGATTACCTGGCGGTGTGGACGGTCTCCAATGGACGATGGCGATTAAAGTCTGAAACCTTCGTCACGCTATCGTGTTCCGGAAGTTCGGACTGTCAGTCCGCCGGCTGACGGCTGCTTAGGACACAGCCGCCGGCCAACCATCAAGCCGCGGCCATCAGCCCCTTGAGTTTGCTGATGGCGTTCGATTCGACCTGGCGCACGCGCTCGGCGGAAATTCCATATTCATCCGCCAATTCGTGCAGCGTCGCTTTGTCGTCGGTCATCCAGCGCCGCTTCAAGATACTGCGGCTGCGCTCATCGAGTTTTTCCAGCGCCATGCTGAGGCGCTCGGTGGAATCTTCTTCCCACTCCTCGTTCTCGACCTCGATGGCGGGGTCGGCATTGCTCGCCGGCAGGTACATGGCCGGAGAGTAGGCCTCTTCCTCATCGCTCTCGGGCGTGGGATCGAAAGACATGTCGCGCGCGGACAGACGTTGTTCCATTTCGCGAACGTCGGCCACATCGACGCCTAAGTCGCGCGCAACCGCCGCGGTCTCCGCTTCGGACAGCCACGCGAGGTTCTTCTTCATCTTGCGCAGATTGAAGAACAGCTTGCGCTGCGACTTGGTGGTAGCCACCTTCACCAGGCGCCAATTGCGCAGCACGTACTCGTGAATCTCGGCGCGGATCCAATGCACGGCGAAGGACACCAGGCGCACACCCACCGTCGGGTCGAAGCGCTTGACCGCCTTCATCAGGCCCACATTGCCTTCTTGCACCAGATCGCCCATGGGCAATCCATAACCTAAGTAGCCGCGTGCAATGTGCACGACGAAGCGCAGGTGCGAGAGCACCAGTTGCCGGGCGGCGTCCAAATCGGCCTCGGAGCGGAAACGATGCGCGAGGGCGACTTCGTCTTCCTTCGACAGAACCGGAATCTGGGATACGCGGTCTATATAAGAGTCCAGGCTCCCAACGGGCCCGGCGAACACTAACCCGCTCTTTTCTTTAGCGACTAAAGCAGTACTCATCAGCTCAAACCTCCCAATCAGCGCGGGTGCCATGGTAGCACTCCTAGGGTATGACTGCTGATGTTACCGATAGTTCACATCCATGTTAAGTAACTGAAAGTTATAAGGTTATGTCGGCTCGATACCGCGGATATGCCGCGTTGCAGCAAGCCAAGATCCCAGCCAGGCAAGGGCCACGGCGAGCCCGAGAACCTGCGCGGCCGCGACAAACTTAAGACCC
>JANXZQ010000113.1 GCA_025355445.1 Gammaproteobacteria bacterium | reverse complement strand
CAAGGTATCCGCGCATTTCGACGCCTATGACAATATCGCCTGTGTCGTCGCGGGCCGCCGGCGTTTCACCTTGTTTCCGCCGCAGGCCATTCCCAATCTCTACGTGGGCCCCATCGATCACACCATGGCCGGACAGCCGGTCAGCTTGGCGGCCGCTGCGCCGCCGGATGACGATCAATACCCGCTGTTTCGCGCCGTGCGCGAACAATCGCTCTGTGCCGAGCTCGAGCCCGGCGACGCCATCTACATCCCTAAGCTTTGGTGGCATCAGATTGAGTCTCTTGCCGCCTTCAATGGACTCATCAACTACTGGTGGGATGCTTTCGCCGCCGGCCCTGATGCGCCGTACACCAGCCTGCTCCTGAGTATGATTTCCATCGCCGAGCGTCCTGCGCCGGAGCGGGCCGCCTGGAAGGCTTTCTTCGATCACTACGTGTTTCGCGCCGATGGCCACCCCCTCAAGCATTTGCCGGCTGAACAGCACGGCATGCTGGGCGCCCTCAAACCGGACAACTACGCCAAGATCCGCGCCATCGTCATGCATCGGCTTCGAGGAGGATAGATCGCCTCTCTTAGTGCGCCAGCGCCTCGGGTATGGCGCCGTACACCGCGTCGCGAAACGCCTCGTGCAGCGGCACTACCGCGACAGGGCATCCGCGGCATTCGCCGCCAGAATGAATGCCGTGGCGGCGTCGACTACGTATTCGTTTTCATACCAAAGAAACGGCCAGCTGTCTTTGAGTTCGGGAAAATCCGGCTGGATGATGACGACCCCCGGAATCATGCCGCCGGGAATGAAACTGTAGTCCGCGCGATTATTACCGTAGCCGATAAGCTTGGACGTCGTCCCCACGGAGGACACGTAGGAGACGTTGGACACAGGGTGCCTACCTAAGACGTAGTCGAATCCGCGCAGCGTATCGTCGATGCCGATCCGGTCGGGAAAGGCCAGATGCAAAAAGTACATGTGCACGGCGAAGGCCGCGGCTTCGCTCGAGCCGCCCCAGGTTCCGGTACGGATGGGCACGCCGAAGGGATTTTGCGCTAGCTCCGCATCCTGCCGGGCCTTGAAGCGGGTCAGAGCTTTGCCCAGAGAGTTCTTGAAATCAGAGTCCATGTAGGGGAGGGCGCGCACGGCCACCCATCCCAGCGCGGAGAAATTCTTATCGATGGCCGGCAGCAGGGACTTCAGCCGTGCCTTGTAAATGGGATCGCCTCCTGTGGCAATCAGCAATTCGACCGCCGCCGTGACTTCCTCATCCTCGAGTTCGCCGCCGGTGGTGTTGAAGGACTTGAAGATGACGGGCGGATGGCGGTGCTCTTCCTTCCACACCGCCACGGCCGTCTTCAGACATTGTGCGGCGAGCACCTCGTTGCTCTCACGCAGCGCGCGGGCAGCGGCAGCCAGGGACGCGGCGGCCGTGTAGTTGAGGGGTGTGGTGTGAGAGGTAAATGCCCAGCGGTCATCCGCCAGCCCTGAGAAAATTCCATCGCTGTCGTTTTCGGCCAGGCGCGCGGCGTAGATTTTGCCGTCGGTTTGCGACGCGGCATCGCCGAGATGCGTGTATTCCTCGAGCGTCGGTTCGACGATGCCGGGAATGGCATGCCCGAAGGCCGCATATTGGCCGAGCAGGGCGAGGACGCCGTGAGTGATCTGCTGCAGCACATCCGGGATCCCGTCGGGCCGGTGGATCTGCACCTGCCGTGAGGCCTCATCCACGCTGGTCTGGTCCCAGTCGAGATGAAATGCCTCCCGCGCAAGTACGAGGTCGGTGATGACTCGCGCCTGAGTCTGGGTGCGCAAATCGTAGTCGCCTGCGTCATACCAACCGCCGACGTTCAATTCGGGAATGTGTTCACCGGCGGCAAACGGCGAATCGGATAAGGCTCCCATGGAGTAGCCATCGAAGTGGGCATAGTTCACCGGAGCCTGGCGCGCGTCGTCCATGTGTGAGACGCCGTGCCAGACGCGATAGCTTTCGCGCACCTTGACATGATCCATTTGCACGGCGAGATAGGTGTCGAGCGAGGGTTGCCACACGCCTTGAGCGTAGACATCGGGCGCAATGCGGAACGGCCCGAAATGGCGGCCGGCATAGTCGATGACGTAGACGCCGGATTCGCGCACCGGGGAGAAATCGAAGGAGGCGTACCGATAGCGCAGCCATTTTCCCCAGGGCTTGATCGCGCCCTGAAACACCTCTTGATACTGACCGGCGGAGCCCAAGCGCAAGATCCGTGCGATCTTAGGTGCTTCGTACAGCGAATCGAATTCCAGTACGGCCACCTTGGAGCGCTGCGGCGTATAGCCCACCTGGTTGTAGGACACGACGGGCGGGCGAATCCAGTGCGCGATGACATGCGGCTGCACATGCCAGACCAGGGCGTTGTCGGTGCGATTGGCCGGGAGCAATTCGCGCACCACGAACCAACCGTTCTGAGCCTTATTGCGGCCGTCGAAGAGCATCAGGGCACCGCTGTCGGAGATGATGTTCACGCGCGGGGCCGGGTCTTCCGGCGCGAGCACCAGCAAACGCCCGCCGGCGAGCGGCCGCGGCTGCGCCACGCCGGCGGCGTCGCGCGCCATGGGGCCACCCGGATGGCGCGGAAAGATCCCGAAGGTCTCATCCGCCATGTAGCTCTTGCCGAAATACGCGGTGGGCAGAAAGTCGAGATTGAAACCAGCCTTGCCCACCAAAGCGGTGGGCAGCGGCTGATCGAGATGCACTGCGACGCGAAAGCCTTGGCCCTCGGCGGTGATCTCCAGCCGATAGCTCAAGGAGACATCGGGATATCCCGAGAAAGCGATCAGTTGGTCGGGGGAGGCACCACGCTTGCGCGCGGTGAGTTTGGGCACCGGGTCCCACTGCTCCGGAGTCGGCGTCAGGCGCACCTCGCCATCCGTGGCAATGCGCTCGCCATGCAAAATGATTTCGATGCCGCTCATCTTTTGGTCGCGAAACACATCGTGAAAGGTGTTCTGGTAGGCGAGCACGCTCAAGCCCTGCGTCTCGAAGTAGTCCAGGTCGTTGAGATGCAGATCGGCGGCCTGCAGCGTGCGGCCGCAGCACAACGCCAGGACTAGGAGGCCGAATATCAGAATTAGCGTGCAACCTCGAGCGGGCCTGCGCCGGCAGCTAGTCGGTTATGCGCGTTTCAAATGGTCCGACCGGCAAACCTGAGAAATCATGCAAGGTGCAGATGGGACTGTCTGCCCAGCAGTAGCGCACCCGCGTCGGCGATACGCCGTTGGGAATCGACAGCATGACCCGGCTGCCGTCGATACTGCCGTCGGCGAAACGGCAGCTGTCGGCGGAATCCGCGCACAATTCGAAGCCGATGGGCGTGTCGTGGCTGTAGGCTAAGAGTCCGCGTTCCACATCAGAGAATTGCACGGCGATCCGTCCGCCACGACGGGCCGACCCGCGCACCGTCGGCCCTGATGGCGCAAACCCCTGGCCGTAGATCACATGTCCCGCGGCGCGCGCCAGGCGCTTGGCCACATCTTGTTTGTTGCCCGGATGCAGATTGCGGGGCTCGCCGATATCGATGGTGACTGCGAGGCCCGCATGCGCATCGCCCGCGACCGCGAGCCGTTGCGCTTCGCGCACCGCAGCCCAGCCGGATTCCGTGGGCGTTACCGGCGCGGTGCCGAAATTCGGCAGCTGCACGATGAGGAACGCGAGATTGGATCCAAACTGACGCCGCCAATCCGCCATCATGCCGGTGAGCAGTGCCTGATAGCTTTGCGCTTCGCCGGTATTGGATTCGCCTTGATACCACAGCACGCCGCGAAATCCGTAGGCCCCTAAGGGAGCAATCATGGCGTTGTACAGCGTCGCCAATCCGCCGACGGATTCCCATGGCGCTCGGGGCGGATAGCCGATGGCTGCCGGGACGGCGCGGAACTGCCACGGTCCGGCAAGCGGAATCGACTCGCCGCCGGCCAGCTGCAGGGCACGGCGTGCGCCAGCCTTTAATAATCCACCCCCGCCGTAGGTGCTCGACACGTTGACAACCAGGACATTGTCGCCGGCGTGCAGAATCCCGGGGGCAATGGAGTATTGGCGGTCGGTGCCGTAACCGAAAGTGTTGCCCATGCCCCGCCCGTTGATCCAGGTTTCATCGACCTGGTTGATCGCGCCCAACGACAAGGCAGTCACCGACGCTGCTTGCGCCGCTGTCAATGACAGCGTGGTTCGATACCAAAGGGATCCCGTGAAGTCCTCCAGCGTGGCGACTCCCCAGCTGCGCCAATCCCCCAGCCCCGGCGGCGCCACGCGCCAATCGTCTGCGCCGCGCACCACGGCAGGCTTCACACTCCACGGTTCGGCGCCCACACGATCTCCGCTCGCGCCGCGCCACCACTCTTCCCATTGCGCGGCAAATTGCTTTTGTGCGGCGTTCTCATCCTTGGCATATAGCGCGAGAATCTTGAGCGAGCGCTCGTAGCCGCCGGCGGCCCGCAAGGCGGCGGCACTGATCCAGGGACGGATGTTCGATCCGCCCCAAGTCGCTTGTACCAGCCCGATCGGCACGTGAATGCTTTGGCTAAGCTCGCGCGCAAAGAAAAAACAGGCGGCAGACCAGTCGGGCACGGTCTCGGACGCCGCGACCTGCCAAGCCACTGGTCCTTTGAAGGCCACGAGGGGGGCCGGGCTGACCGCGTGAGCAATATTCAGCAGTCGGATCATGTCATTCGACGAATGATGAATCTCGTTGGAGGAATCGCCGGCTTCTTGCACCCGCAATTCCATATTCGACTGGCCGGAACAGAGATACACGTCACCGACCAGAATGTCGTTCACCGACTGCCGGGCACCGGAACTGCCCTGCGCCGTGAGTACAAAGGGGCCGCCGGCGCTCACAGGCGGCAGAATCGTACTCCATCGTCCGGAGGTGTCTGCCGTGGCACGAGCGCTCGCGCCGCTGAAGGCAACACTCACGACTTCGCCGCCTGTTGCCTGACCCCACACGGTGATGGGCCGGTCACGCTGCAATACGGCGTGATCCTGAAACATCGGATGCAGCAACGCCGGTGGCTCAGCCCGCGCCGTTGCCGCCACAGCCAAGATCCACATCACCAGTCCCGAACGAATAGGCATAGCCGAATTCCCCCGCCCCTGCGGGAATGGTGCCTGATATCTTGACCGAATGCGTGCTGGCATAACGGTCAATGAGCTATTTCGTGCCACGGTGCGGGAGGGCAACCGATTTGCCCTGCTGAGCGACGGCGGCGAGTTTTTCGCGCGCATTTTGGCCGCCGTCGATGCGGCGAGAAACTACGTGCTCGTGGAGTTCTATCTGGTCGAGTCCGGCCGGGTCGTCGATGATTTCATCGCGGCCTTTGCCCGCGCGAGCCAGCGCGGCGTGCGAATCCGCGCCTTATTCGATGCATTCGGTGCGCGTCGCCTCAGCGAGCGGGACCGGGCACGCTTGAAAGCCGCGCAGGTTGAGGTGGTATTCTTCGGCGCCATCGCCTGGCGTACTTTTCCGCGCTTCTTCTTGCGCAACCATCGCAAGCTGCTGATCGTCGATGGCCTCGTGGGCTTCACCGGCGGCACCGGGCTTGCGGATATATTCAGTCCCGCCGCGCGCCCCAATGACTATTGGCTGGACTGCGTCGTCGAGATCGCAGGGCCCGTCCTCGATGACTGGCATAAGCTGTTCGCCGGCACATGGAAACGCAGCGCAGACCGGGAGCTCGACGTGGTGATGCACCCGGCGGCGGCGCGCGACCCGGGCGAACGCGGCCGGGTCGCGCG
>JANXZQ010000041.1 GCA_025355445.1 Gammaproteobacteria bacterium | reverse complement strand
CCATGCCCACAAGAATCGATCCGCCGGCGTCAGTTTCGGCCGCTTCACGGACCGTTGAAGGACTCCGATTTGATGGCGCAATGCGAGAATCTCCAACTGGAGCGCAGAACGGCTCCGAAACGAGGCAGAAAGTGACGCGATAAGCGCCGTGAATCAGGCCCCGAACGGCAGTTGAACGGTGAGCGACAACTCCCAATCTATAAATATGATCGGGATTTGCGGGAACCACAGTTTGCAACACTCCCGTCTATCTAACTGTTTTTGGGTTACGACGAAATCCGTCACCCTTTAGAAGGGAGTGGCATACAAACGCTACTGATCCACAGGGCCTCGCCGACACGATCCCAAGTGACAATGCATCTGCCGGGCTGCGGATCTGGGACTTCTCGATGCACTACCACGAGATGATTAGAGATGATTGTTCGCGACGCGGCAACGGTCCTCCGTAGGGCCGCAACTATACGAGATTTGAGGAGTGACGATCTGCGTCTCTTCCGAGGCGATCCGGACTCCGTTGGCTTCAAGTTCCTCAACTCCCGGGTGAGCTCATTTTGGATGAACGTCCCTGAGACTGAATCGTAGGGCCACCACGACCCACTGCGCCATTGTCCGGCGAACGCCGCGAGAACTGCGATGTCCAAATACCCATGGAAGTTAACATCCTCAGCATGAAAGGCGGGTGCAAAGTTCATGGACTGCCACGCCTTCAGGGCTAGCAACTGCAACCGCGTCCCACCCTGCCAGCGCGCTACCTCGATATCACCTGAGTGCACGAGTGCCATGTCATTGGTCTGAGCGCCGAAGCAACCCGTCGAATCGTGATACGGAAGGGCGCCACTCTGGAGTTGACGACCACGCCCTAAACGACGCTCCGGGAACCCGCCTCAAATCCTTGGCGTTCGGTAGCGGCAGCGGGGAGACTTTGGCACACGTCCGCCCAAAGGACAAACGTACTGCTACGTACTGCATAGAACTGGCCCGCACGAATGCAACATCTTGCTCCCAACACTTAGAATCCTGGTCATGATAGCGCTTTTCGGTGAACCATAACACTGATTCCAATTGAAAGTTTCGCGACTTGTCGGATCGGGGGATAGCACGGTTCCTGCCGCTCTTGTAAGGCGTAAAACCATGATGAGCTCAGGCGACTACCAGTTAGTTTGACATTTTCTGGCACAATGTCACCATGTCGGTCTCTCGCGGTAGAAGAGAGAAGGAGCGAGAGCGCGACATAACCGCGCTTTCGCTCACTTTCGCGTACTATAAACCTTCCATGACCTTGCGCTACGGCCAGGTCACTCCGGTTCGCGTTCGCTTAGCGGCGAATCCGGCGAACGGCCGCCGCGAACGCAAATGCGGAGATAAACAGAACATAAGTGGCCGGCTCCGGCACTACTGCTGCAGCGAAGCCATCCGCCAGGATCGCGTCAGCGTGAGCGGAAGGGTGGAACGAATCGAAAAAGAGATAACTATTTGGGTTCGCGCACACCGACGGGACCGCTGGGTTGAAGCAAGCATCGGTCACATCGGTGAAGCCATAAGCGGCGGGATGGGACACCATGTTGCGCATCAGCGTCGCCGTGTCGAAATAGATCACTCCTGAAGGAAGGCTGGCTTTCAGCTCGGCGTTGAAGTAGTCGGTCAGCGAAGAACCGAACGCTGCTTCCCCGATGCTTTGGAAGTACGGTGTGAGCCCAAGATCGGGCATGCCAGGCACGAGGATGTGCGACGCCCCAAGTCCCTGCGCACCGGAAACCAGTGCGACCAAATCCGCTACTGCCCGGTCGGCGGCCTTGAAAGGATTACCTTGATCCAGAGGTGATGGAGAGAGGAAATCGTTCGGACCACCCCAAATGACAAACAGCGAGGAAGGCGCTATTGGAGCGATGGATGCTGCTGAGGCGGCGAATTCAGCTGACATTCCGGGAAGACTGTGGAGCCCGGAGCTTGTTGGCGTGCCACCGTCCCCGTAATTCCCGATGCCCGTGGTGGCTCCGATCCAGGCAAAGTCGTGTAACGGAACTCCGAGGTTGGCTGCCAGG
>JANXZQ010000027.1 GCA_025355445.1 Gammaproteobacteria bacterium | reverse complement strand
GGTCGTTTGGCAAAGCGCCAAGGATTTCCGCTACGCCTCCCAGGTCTCCACCTGGATCATCGGCATTGCCTATCGCACGGCCTTAAAATCCGTACGCCGTCAAAAGCACCATACTGCCGCACGCAGCCTCGATGACTGCCCCGAACAGGCCACTGACCCCACCTTCGATACGGAAGTTCAGGATTGGCTGAGGCATGGCTTGAATCAATTGCCGGTCGAGCAGAGGCTGACGTTGGAGCTTGCGTACCACATGGGTCATTCGCTGGAGGAGATCGCCGCGATCACCCAGTGCCCGGTCGGCACCGTCAAGGCCAGAATGTTTCATGCGCGCGAGAAATTGCGCCAGTACCTGCCCGCTTCCAGCGGCGATGCCGAGGATCCGAGGGTGAGAAGCGAATGAATATCAATTGGCGAGGCGGCGAGGCGCGCATGCATGAGGAAACCTCGGCGCTGATTCCGTGGTACGTGAACGGCAGCATCGGTGAGAGAGATCGGCAACGCGTGGACGCGCATCTGCCGCAATGCGCGCGGTGCCGCGAGGTTTTGGCGCTCGAACGGCGCGTTTACGAGGGCATGAGCGTCGAGTCCGGTGTTGAATACATGCCGGCGGCGTCGCTCAAGCGGCTGCAGGCGCAGCTGGACGGCCTCGGCGCCGCGATGCCGAGCGAAGCACCACAGGCAGCACCGGAGGAGCGGTCCGCCGCGCGCCGGCGGGCCGTGACTTGGCAGGGTGTGATGGCCGCGTCGGTTGCCATCATGGCGGTGGCGGTGAGTATGTTGGCGGCCGATCGCTGGATGCAGTCGCGCACTCGGGCAGCGTCGCTTTACAGCACCGTTACGACTGCCAGACCGCACGTAGCGAGTGAAGTCGTACGCGCCGTGTTCACCCCGACAATCACTTTGGTCGAGCTGCAGGCCGTGCTCGACGAAGCGGGCTTGAGAATTGTTTCCGGGCCCACCGAGGCGGGGGTGTATTCATTGGCCGCAAATTCCCGGCGTCCCGTAAGTGCTTCGCTGGCGTCGTTGCGTGGGCATGCGAAGGTTCGCTTTGCCGAGAGCATCCAACCAAGCGTGGGTCCAGGCGATTCTCCATGAGGCGCTGGTGGCTGCCGGCACTGCTGATTCTTGCGACCTGCGCCTGCAGTAATACGCCGGTACGGATCGAGTCGCGTGCGCTGGCCGATCAGCTCTCCCGATCGCCCGATCACTTCATCATTGCCGCGGTCGACAACGAGCCCGCGGGCTTTGCGGCCCGGGCGGGCAGCACACCGCGCGGTTACGATTCCATTGCAGCCTACGGACCGAGCCCGGCGGCGCGCAAAACGATGCGCGCTCTGGAGAACGATTACGGGCTGCGCGAAGTAAGCGCCTGGCCGATCGAGCCCTTGCACATGCACTGCGCAGTGCTCGAGGTTCCCGATGGAACGGATCGCGGTACCGTGCTGGCGGCACTGGCGCACGATCAGCGCATCAAGCTGGCACAGCCGCTGCAGGGCTTTGTCACGCGCAGCGATGACTACAACGATCCGTACGTGGAATTGCAGCGCGGCTTTCGGCAGATGGATGTGGCCGAAGCGCACCCTTGGTCGCGGGGCGACGGGGTCAAGGTGGCGATCATCGACACCGGCGCCGATACTTTGCATCCGGACTTGCGCGGCAACATTGTCTTGGCCGCCAATTTTGTGGATTCCGACAGTCAGCAGTTTCAGCGTGATCGGCATGGCACCGAGATAGCGGGAGTCATCGCGGCGGTGGCGAACAATCGCGAAGGCATTGTGGGAGTGGCCCCGGGGGCGCGGCTGTTGCTGTTCAAGGCTTGTTGGCAGGCAAGGCCGGACGCGGATGCCGCGCGCTGCAATTCGTTCACGCTGGCGCGTGCGCTGGTGGCGGCCTTCGACGCCCATGCGCAAATAGTCAACATGAGTCTGAGCGGTCCCTCGGATCCGCTGCTCAGCGACCTGATTCGCGAAGGGGTGCGCCGCGGGGTGTTGTTCGTTGGTGCCGCAGCGATGGACGCGCCCGATGGGAAAGAAGGACTGTTGCATCAAGCCGGAGTCATTGAGGTCGCGAGTGTCGGGCGTCAGGCGGCGCCGAATTCCGTGCTGTTCGCGCCGGGGCAGGAAATTCTCACCTTGTTGCCGGGGGGACATTATGACTTCGCGTCGGGGGACTCCATCGCAACAGCACAGGTCAGCGGCGTAGTCGCGTTGCTGCTGGCGAAAAATCCGCGCTTGACGGCCGGGGAAGCCTACGGATTGCTGCGCAATACCAGCACGCGTTCGCCACCCGGCGGAGGGGAGGGCGCCCTGGTCGATGCCTGCGCCGCGCTGGTCTCGCTCATCGGCAAAGGGACTTGCAGCCCGGCGGCCGATACCCGTCACGCCGTTGCGAATCAACATCTTGCGCCGCTTTGACGGGTGCCAGCGCAGCTAGCGGGGCGGCGCCGGTCCCGCCGCCGACCTCTTTTTTGTAGGGGCCCACCCGCGCTAAATTTCACATAAGCCAGCGCAATCGTCCAATAAGTCATCTCGTCTTTTTGAGCGCGAATTTTCCGCTAGTATGTTGCTGGGATTCGGTCTTGGACTACTAGAGTTGTTGCCGGCGCGCGACATACGGCACCAGGGTGGTGCTAATTCGAGCCGGCGTGCACCAGATTAGGGATGGACGCGTGAAATTACGAGAATTGTTCCTTCACCTTGTGGTGTTGTTGGGACTGTGCGCCTGCGGCTCGGGCAGCGGCCGCCAAGCCACCGAAATTGTCGTGACCGGGACCGGTCCCACAGGGTCGGTTCAAGGCGGCGCCAACGCCGTATTCGTCATGACCGTGACGAACGCAGGCCCGTACGACGCGTCCACCATCAAGCTCTTCGACAATGTCGGCAACCAGCTCAAGCTCCTGTCGATCACGTGTGCGGCCGCCGGCGGGGCGGTCTGTCCCACGGCGCCCAGCGTGCAAATGGACATACCGTCGCTGCCCAACGGCGGGTCATTGATCTTTACCGTGACCGTGCAGCTGACCACCGGTGCTACCGGCATCGTCACCAACTCCATGGCCGCGAGCTTCGCCGAAGAAATCGATCCCACCCGCCTGTCCGCGGCGGTCACCGCCAACGCCTTCAGCCTGCTCAGCAACGTGGTGCTCGGGGGAACGGGTCCGACCGGCACCTTGGTCGGCGGCTCCACGGCGGTCTTCGTCATGACGGTGACGAACAACGGGCCGGACGCGACGGGTGCGTTCAACGTATTCGACAACGTGGGCAGCGGATTGGCGCTGACGGGTATTACCTGTACGGCGGCCGGCGGGGCAGCCTGCCCTGACACCGTTGGAATCCTGACGGCGGTGAGCGACTTGCCGGTTGGCGGCGTGCTGACCTTCACGGTCAATATGATCGTCGGGCAGAACGCCACCGGCACGCTCACGAACCAATTGGTCATCGACGTCAAGAGCAGTCAGACGCAATCTGGAAAATCCGTGTATGCGACGGTCGCGGTCGCCAATTCCAATCTGAGTATTACCGGAACCGCGCCCGCCGGTCCGCTGGCGGGCGGTGATGCCGCGGCATTCACGATGGTGGTCGCGAATAACGGCCCATCGGCATCCGAGAGCGTTGCTCTGACGAACACGCTGAGCGCGAACGTCACGGCGTCCGGCGTCATCACCTGCGCGGCAGCGGGCGGGGCGGTGTGTCCGCCGGTACTCGGCTCGACCATGACGGTGGCTTCGATTCCAGTGGCTGGAACGCTGACCTTCACCGTGCCGTTCACGGTCAACCTGGGCGCCGGCGGCCCCATCACTGACACGTTGTCGGCTGCCTCCGCAAGCGATCCGCGCAGGATGCGGGTCGTCACCGTCGGACTGGGCTCGACCAGTTCGAGCTTGGTCGTCACGGAGAGCGGCCCGCCGCAAGTCAATCAGGGCGGCAACGCCGTTTTCACCGCCACCGTTGTAAATGAGGGACCGTCGACAGCCGCCAACGTGAACGTCCAATACGCGCTCAGCGGCCCCACCGTCTCCGTTTTCGACTCCGTGACATGCAATCCAGCCCCGACCGTGAGTTGCCCGCCGGTGCTCGGTCAAAACATGACGATTCCGTCGCTTGGCGTGGGACGCTCATTGACGTTCACGTTCACGATCGCAGTCCCGGTGCCCGCCGCCGGCACCGTGCAGGGCGACATCGTCAATACCGTGACCGCGACGGCCGTCGGCAATACCAACACCGTCACGAACACCGCGACTGCCAGCATCACTCCGGTGGACTCGCACGACGGCACGTACGTGGTATTCGCGGCCGACGGCAATCAATACACGATGACCGTCAATTTCGAATCGGACGCGTATAGCTTCGCCATCAACGGCCAACCCCCACTGCAGGGCAAATTTGTCCCGGACAACTTGGGCGACTACTTGGTCGGCGGCACCGCGCGATTCCGCCTGGCCACCAATCTCATCGTCGGCAGTCAGGACTTCGGCGGCGGCGTGATTCCCTACGTCGCGGCAAGGTCCTTCGGCTCGACCATCCAGCAGCTCTCAAGCACGCCGGGCCCGCTCTACAATCTGGTTACGCTGAGCATTCCGGCGAGCGGTCCGAAGGTGACGGCCGCCGGCGAGGCGCGTGTGTCCGGAAACACCATGTCGATCTGCCAAGCCCAGACTCCAGTGGCGATCCCGCAAAATTGCCCGGCGGCCTCGCTGCAAAGCTACAGCTTGTCAGTCGCCGGGAACGAGTACACCGGCATCAACACGGCTGACTCCACTCAATTGCCGTTTAATTCGTTTCGACTGGCGATCGTCGGCGCCACGGATGTGTTATTGAGTGCCGGGCTCGCAGCGGACGGAATCACCAAGCAGCTGGTTATCGGGTTGCCGGATGCCGCGGTCGTGGCAGGCGGGACATTCTACGGCGGGAGCACCTCGGGCGGCTGGATCACCTTGATGCTGACCCCGTCCCAGTATTCCGCGACCCCGTTGAGCGGCGGCACAAACACGGTTTCATTGCAGCGCATCAATAACAGCGCGGGACCGTTCTCGCTGTTGACGGGCAACAGCGGCCAACTTTACGTGATGCAGTCGTATCCGCTGACGGTGGCGTTCGGCGGGTCCGGCGGTTCGCTGAGCGGCCTGCTTCAAGTTACGGTCCCTTGAACGGTTGCGGGGCTCTCGATCAATGAAATTCAATCAGGAGCGATCATGACCTGCAACCACATCGTATTCATCGTCATGGATAGCTGCAGGTATGACGGTTACACGGCCGCCAAGACGCCCAACATGGACCGGATCGGCCAGGTGGAGCGCCGCTATTCCTATGCGTCGTGGACCGCACCGTCGCATCACGCCTTTGCGATGGGCATGCTGCCGCACGCGAGCCCGAAGAACGTATTCGCCTCCGAGGTCTACAAGGAGGAATTCGCCTTGTGGCGCAATCGCACGGGATTTGCCGACATCTCGTTTCAAAGCTTCCTGCCGGATCTTTCGCTGCCCAAGGTGTTGCGCAACATCGGCTATCGCACCGTGGCCAAGGTTTCCATGCCGGTGCTGAACAAGAACACGCTGATCAGCCGTGATTTCGATGAATACAAGTTGATGCCGCATCACAATGACTTTGCCGGCATGGTCAACGAGATGGAATTTCCGGACGAGCCGCACTATTACTTTCTCAATTTGGGGGAGACACATTATCCGTACATGCTCTCCGGCGAGGGTTTGCCGCATATCTCCGGCTTGCACGGCGCGTTGAAGTCGATGGACAAGGAGAAAGACGCGGCGGTCGAGGAGCAGGGATTCAGCGAGGGGCAGATGCGCATGTTGCAGCTGCAGCAGATCAAGTGCATCGAATACGTCGACGGACTCGTGGGGCGCTTGATGGACATGACGCCGCCCAACACTCACTTCATCATCACCGCCGATCACGGTGAATTGTTCGGCGAGGACGGCTACTTCGGCCATGGGCCGGTGATGCACGAGAAATGTTTCGAGGTGCCGTTCATCGAGGGCCGCTTGGCGTGAAGACGGCGGCGCACCCCGCGAAGGATCAGGCATGACGGCTCCGGTATTCCTACTGGCGCCACCGCGGTCCTATACCTCGCTGGTGAATGCCATGCTCGGCCAACACCCGCAGGCTTTCGGGTTGCCGGAACTGTGTCTCTTCAATGTGCAGAGATTGGTGGAACTGTGGCGCGGCTCCGAGGGACCAGTGTCGGAAAACGGCGCCGTGGCGCGCCATGGGCTGATGCGGGCGCTGGCGGAAATCTATTGCGGCGAACAGACCACCTCCACGATCAACATGGCGCGCGCGTGGGCCGGAGCCCGGGAAGATTGGACCACCGGACGGGTGTTCCAGGAGATCGTAGCGAAGATCGATCCGCTGGTTGCCGTGGAAAAAAGCCCCTCGTACACCATGTCCCCCATTCGAATGCATTGGCTGCGCGACGCATTCCCCGATGCGCGCTTCGTGCACCTCATCCGCCACCCGATCGCACAATGCAAATCATTGATGGCGATCAACGAGGGCGCATTCGCCATCAAAGTGGAAGCTATCGAGTTCCGCGAGGATCACTGCGTACTCGAGCCGCAGATCGCATGGTATGACCTGAATCTCAACATTCTCGAATTTCTCGAGTCCGTGCCGCCGGAGCAGCAGATACGCATGCGCGGCGAGGACATCATGGGTAATCCGCAAAAACACCTGGCGGAACTTGCTGCATGGGCGGGTCTGCGTACCGACGCCGAAGCCATCGACGAAATGATGCACCCGGAGCGATCCCCCTTCGCCTGCTTCGGACCCATCAACGCGCTGTTTGGCAACGACCCGAATTTTCTGGCCGGCCCGACTTTTCGGCCGCACACCCCGAAGGTACCGCCTCTGACCGCGCCGGCGCCTTGGCGCGACGACGGCAAAGGCTTGTATCCGGAAACGATTGAGATGGCCCGCTGGTTCGGTTATGCATGACCGATATCCGAGAATCCGGGGAGCTCTATGAGTGACGAGAAGCCGGCAGACCGGGCGTTCGGGGGCAAGCGGTTGTCGCCGGTACCGCTCAACCCGGAAACGCAGAGGCCCGATCCGACCAAACTGGCGCCGCATCAGGAGGCTTTGCGGCAGGCGATGCTCAATGTTTTCGGCGCGCAGAAGGCGCGCCGCTCGCTCGAGCGCCAGGTCCAGCACATCAGCCCCAATCGGAACCTGGCCGAGGGCATCACGATCTTGTTCGATGATAAGGGGCGGCCGCCGGAGAACGTGCCGCTCGAGGACATCGT
>JANXZQ010000521.1 GCA_025355445.1 Gammaproteobacteria bacterium | reverse complement strand
CGTCGGAACATCGGCGCCTCAGTCGATTGTGGGCACTACCGCGCGATCCATCGTAGGCACTTCGTCGATTGTTGGAACTTCAGCTCCTAAGTCGATTGTTGGGACCTCCGCACGATCAATCGTAGGCACTTCGTCGATCGTCGGAACGTCGGCAAGGTCCATTGTTGGCACCTCATCGATCGTGGGTACCTCGGCACGATCAATCGTGGGTACGTCGTCGATCGTCGGAACATCGGCGCCTCAGTCGATTGTGGGCACTACCGCGCGATCCATCGTAGGCACTTCGTCGATTGTTGGAACTTCAGCTCCTAAGTCGATTGTGGGTACCTCTGCACGATCGATCGTAGGTACGTCGTCAATCGTTGGAACGTCAGCGCCTAAGTCGATTGTGGGTACATCGTCGATTGTTGGGACCTCCGCACGAATCGTAGGCACTTCGTCGATCGTCGGAACGTCGGCAAGGTCCATTGTTGGCACCTCATCGATCGTAGGTACGTCGTTTCGCTAATTCTGCGACAACGCGGCGCGGATCGACTGGCTGTCTCCCGACCTAACCGCTAATAGCGCGGTCCTATTTGCGTTGATCTCTCGACGGTCGAGTCCAGGCAAAGGTGAGCACCCCCAATTCTCCCACGCCGCTTTGTCTTGGCCTGCGAACGCGATGGGCTTCTATGTCTCCATCGACAGAATCCATGAACGCCGTCCCACGCTCTCTTATGTCTCGCAGGATCGGTGAGATCCTCTTCAGATCAATTTCTGGAACGTGACAATTTCTTTCGAGCAACAGCGTCGCACCATTCCTCTGTGCCGACGAGTTTCTTCGGAGGGTATCCAGATATCGCTCGATTACCAGAGCCGCCCGCGGAACCTCGAAGTCAGGTAGGACAAATACTCGCTTTAGGGCAACGAACTTTCCCCAGTTATCGACTCTTATGCTTGGCGACCGCTGCATTAGCTTGGCAGCGAGCGCGACGGAAACAGTGACTCGCGCCGTACGCACGAGGCTCCTAACAGACACTGATCCTCGCAGCGGCAGTTTCAGCGGACGACTTTCCCCATCCAAGTATCTCGGGTGCGAGAACCAAGTGGACATGACCATGCCCATGTCCTCATAAGCGCGCACCAATCTTCGATACTCACCGACACCTCCGCGTGAGGCCTTTGAAAACTTACGGTGTCGCAAGGAATCCAAATCCAACTCCAACGCCGCGTTGTTGCTATGTAGGAAGGCTAGCGCAGCGGCTAGCAACGCCATAGCCGCCTGCTCGTTGGCTCGTTCCGAAAAAGACGGTCGTAAGGCCTTGGTCATAATTGAAATTTGGCGCGCGAACGACTCTGGACGCTTGCTGTGTGGCGTCCATTTTCTGGACGACGCTGACGCCGTAGGTTTTTGCGACGAGTGCTGTCGATTTTAGGACCAGAGTCCGTCCCGCCGTCCACGTTATCTTGAAAATAGTAAACGGTTACTCCGAGGCGACATTTAGTTGGCGGCTTACCAACAGGCCGATTGTGCTTGGCGCGATATCGGCCGAACAGCGAATTCGCACCACTTATGAAGTTGGTCCCTTGCTCAGCAATCTCCCTGCGAAGCAGAGAAACCAACTCATAGTCGGTCTGATCAACAAATACAGTCCCCTCAAATAGCGGTTTGGCCTTATGGCGCAAATTGTAGAGAAGAGTCTCTAACAGATCTCGGGTACGCTCTCCTATTGCTTCAATCGCACCTCCCGATGGGCCGGCCAATATCGGAATCCTGGCTTTTGCCCTAACCCGTTGATCCGCGAGTCTTTCCACTGCGTCGATCTGAGTAAGTTCATCCAACATCGCAGGCACAGGAATTCCCCCGCTGTGCATTGCAACTAACTGTTCGAAACTTCGCCTCTTACCGAAGATCGGCAACACTGCTGGATCTCCGTTTGGCCCGAGGAAACGTGGATTGTCAAACCAAGCGGCTAGAACTCGCCTTGCTGGATGCTGACCCAAACGCCTATTAGAAGGCACCTCATCCGATTTGAGGATTCGCGCCACTTCGGACCGCGGCAGCCCAGTAACTATAGCGACGCGGGATTTGCTGCCGCGACCAAGGTCCCGCGACACTCGCGCGGCGGCGTTTCGAACCGCGCGCTCCCTCACAAGTTGATTGAATTCGTGCACGGTCACACCTGCGTCGAACATCAGTTCAACCAATGGATCCACGACGCGCTTCAGCGCGACAATAGTTGCCTCTTTCCGAGGATCTCGTAGAGCCAATTTGCGCAGCGCTGCTATTTGTGGCATTTCCTTTTAGACGATAGCATTTGTAAGAAATATTGCACACAGAAATTAGGGCGTTGACGAATGCCAAAGTCGCAGACAACGAGTCCGAGAACTAGTCCTCGTGATGCGGTCGGAGACCAGACAAGGGTATCCTCAAATTCCACAGTATGGGCCTTAGAGCGACATCGCGCATTTTGCGTACTACAATTGACGGACACATACAGATATCCCTATTCGTATCGCTTAGAAACACACAAATCTCGTGAAAATACAGAAATAGTGAGTTTATTCGACTTGCCTCATTCTCTAGTCTGTTGGCGCTGCGGCGCATCTCTAGCGGCACTCAGTCTGCCGCTCCGTCGTCTCGACATCTGCAAGGCATGTAACGCCGAGGCGCACGTGTGCAAAATGTGCGTCGAGTACGACAAGTCGTACGCGAAGCATTGCAAGGAGCCGACAGCGGAAGAAGTTCGTAAGAAAGACGAGGCGAATTTTTGCGATCACTTCAAACCAAAAGCTGGCGCTTATGTCGCGAAGGATACAGCTGAACTCGCGCGAGCCAAATCTGCACTCGACGATTTTTTTCGAAAGTAAAAAATATTAAATGCGAGCGCAATTGCGTTCAGCATGCTTGGCAAACTTTTTTATTTCATCGTACTTGTCGCACCTATCGATCTCAGCGTGCGACTGCGTCCCGGCAAAACTTCTCAGCTGTATATGTTTCGCGCTGTCGGTCATGCGTCTCAGGCATTTGTCATGCGAGTGCGGACGCTGAGTAAGGAGTCGCCACTGCGCGCGTTGGTATGTGAATGCACTACGGCAACGCGCTGTACACACTTTGAGCAATAGCAAAGAGTGCTCCGAACATGAATGCATTGAGTGCCACACCTGCGGTCGCGCGGTGCGAATATTCCGTAGCTGCGTGCGGGAGCAAGCGATCCTCGCTTCGTTCCTCTTATTCAAAATCCGCAACGTGGGCTGCCGCACAGTGTGCGGTAGCGTACGAACGCCGCGTGAGCGGCTGCTAGCCAGCTAGCGGTCTTGTAACGTTTTTATTCCGCCGGAAATCCCTCTTTCGCGAGTGCGGGATACTCTTGGTTTGGGAAGAGCGTATAAGATGTATAGCAGTGAGGTCTCTTGATTTTTGCCGGAGCACGAAAGGATGGCATCATCTCCGGAATTCATAAGGCTTGCGACTAGCTCGTCGCGGACCTTGGTAGACACGGCTTTGGATAGTCTGCGTGATGCTGTGGTGATCGTGGATGCGCGCCACAAGCATTTCCCCGTTGTACTTGCGAATGCAGCAGCGCGCTGCTGTCTAATCGAAGAGTCGGATACTTTCGGACTTATCGAATCGCCGCTGTATCACTGGCTGGCGCCTGAGTCGGTAACGACGCTGGAGACCTCGCTGGTTGCTCTGCCGGATCATCGCTCGGCTACTCGCCAGTTTGAGTGGCGGTGTGCGGCGGGTGAGACTTCTGTCATGACGGACATCAGGCCCTTAGTTTCTGCTCCCGGACAACGTCTGATCATGCTGACCTTTGCGCCGGCTACTCCTGAGCAGGATCTTGGGCTGGGTCTGGGCGCAAATCTCGAGCGGGTCCCGATGACGGACGCGCGGAACATGGAAGGACATCGATTGCTGGCGTTGACCGAGCATCCGCGGGACATCACGGAGAGGAAACTGGCGGAGAGCCGTCTGGCTCAACGCGAAGAATTGTTTCGCTTGGCGGCGGATGCCGTGGACGGCGTCATCTATGAATGGGATGTGACGCGGGGCTTCGTGCATCGCTCGCGTGGGGTGCTGGAGATATTGGGCCTGGAGTCGGGTGATCTGGAGTCCACCATCTCTGCCTGGTATGCGCGGATTCATCCGCGGGATTTCGAAGTGTCGAAGAAGGCGGTGAACCTTGGCTTGCTCACAGGCCGGGGTTGGACGACGACTTATCGCATTCGGGATAGCTGGGGACGCTACCGCTCCATATTGGAGCGCGGCCTGATTCAACGCAATGTCGGCGGGGATCCGGTCAGGGCGATCTGCTGCTGCGTCGATGTATCGGAGATCAAGCGGGTCACCGATCTCCTGGCGGAGACTCAGCGCGCGGCCCAGATGGGGGGTTGGGAGTACAGCTATGTCACGCGGGAGCTGTCTTGGACGGATGAGATGTACCGCATCTACGAGGCCACGCCGGAGGAGTTCCCGGTGTCGTGGGACACCATGCTGGGACAGTGCACGCCGGAATCGCTGCGACGATTCCATGATGCGCGCGATCACTCCGAGGCTTCCGGCGTGGAACTGGACCTGGAACTCGAAATCACGACCTTGAAGGATCAGCGCATCTGGGTGCGGGTGATCGGTCATGTGGAATTCCTGGACGGGCGGCCGTTCCGTGCCTTCGGTTCGGTGCAGAACGTGCAGGCGAAGAAGCTGGTGCAGATCGCTGGAGACGAGCACGGGCTGGTTGAAGCTGTCGATGAACATGGCGCACATGCATGCGTGGCGTTGGGACCGGGCCCAGGACATGCTGGAGTTCGCCACGGCGGATGGTCCCCAGCCAGACTTGCCGAGCTTGTTTCCGGGCATGAAGAAACTCATGGCGCGAGTGCATCCGGGGGATCGCCTGGCCGTGAGCGGCGCCATCGATGATGCCTTCCATTACGAAACGGAAGTGCAGAGGGAATTTAGGCTGAAGTCGTCCAGTGGGCGCTACCGTTGGTATGCGGCGATCGCGCGGCCGTTGTTCGACGCCGGCGGTGCACCGCGCGGCTTGGTCGGAGTGATCCAAAACGTCACGGCGAGGCGCGATTCCGAGGCGCGGTTGCGGCGATCCGAGGAATTGCTGCGCGCCACGACCGCAAACGCCGCGGACATGCTGGTGCTGGTCGATATGGATCTTAAAGTGCGCTTCATCAACAAGACCGTGGGCAACTTGAGCATCGAGGCCATTATCGGCCGGGAGATCGGGGTCTTGTTGCCGGAGGCGGCGCGGGCGGGGGTCTTAAGCAAGCTGCGGCACATCTTGGACACAGGGCAGACGGCGACTTACGAGTTCGAGTCGAGCGACGATGCGCAGGTGCGCTACTTTGAGAATCGCGCCGTTTTGGTGCGCGACGCAGGGATCGGCACGGGTATTTCCATTTCGACCCGGGACATTACGGAGCGCAGGCACCTGGAGCAGGAAAGCCTGGACGTATCCGGCCGCGAGCGGCAGAGCATCGGACGGGATCTGCATGATGGGTTGGGACAGGAATTGACCGGGGTGGCGCTGATGTTGCGGGGGTTGGTGACCCAGGTGCAGGGGCGCTGCCCGGAGGCTGTGGAATCGGTCAACGAAATTGTTGCTCTGGTGAACCGATCTATAGAGAATGCGCGCTCTTTGGCGCGGGGACTGCTGCCGGTAAGGACCGAGACCGGGGGCTTGGCGTTTGCGCTACGGGAACTAGCGTCGCGCAGCCGGGACTTGGACGGCTTGGATGTGAATTTCACAGCGGAAGTGGCGCCGGATCTGAATCTGGATGAGACCGACGCCAGTCATTTGTATCGCATCGCACAAGAAGCGCTGACTAATGCATCGCGTCATGGGCATGCCACCCGGGTGCATATCCATCTGGAGGCTACTGGTGTGAGGTTTTTGCTGTGCATCAAAGATAATGGTGAGGGTTTTCACCCGCCGACGTCGCCTTATAGTGGTATGGGTCTGAAGATCATGAAGTATCGTGCCGGTATGATTGGAGCAACGTTTGAGATTGCCCCCAACGAACCGCGTGGCACCGTGGTTCGAGTGATGGGGGAGCAACCGCAAGCCGTGGCCGGATTACAGACGGCCCTGATGAATTGATGACTTAAGGAGCGAGATTATGATGGCTGCCAGCAACACGTGGACGCGTTCTCAGGTGTCCCAGTCGGGGACCAACACGGGCAAACGCAAAGTCCGACGTGTTTTGATTGTCGATGATCATCCCATCGTTCGCCAGGGCCTGCGACGGGTCATGGAAAACGAGGACGACTTGACCGTGTGCGGCGAGGCGGAAACCGCCCGCGACGCGCGGACCGCGATCAAGGAGTTAAACCCTGACGTGGTGATCGCCGACATCAGCCTGAAACAAGGCGACGGCATCGAGCTGGTGCGCGATGTGCGTGCTCATTATCCGCAGCTGCCCATCCTGGTGCTGTCCATGCACGATGAGACCATTTATGCGGAACGCATGCTGTCGGCGGGCGCGAATGGCTACATCATGAAGCAGGCGGCCAGCGAGCAGTTCCTGGCGTCGTTGCGGCGGGTGTTGGACGGCGGCATCTATGTGTCGGAGGCCGTGGGCAACAACATGATTCAGAAGTTCGCGGCGGGCGGGGCGTACATTTCGGCGAACCCGATCGACCGCTTGAGCAATCGCGAGCTGCAGATTCTGCATATGATCGGCAAGGGCATGAGTACACGCGAGACGGCGCAGTCGCTGAACTTAAGCATCAAGACGGTGGAATCGCATCGGCAACGCATCAAGCGGAAACTGAATCTCACCACGGGGACACAATTAGTGCAGTACGCGGTGAATTGGTTTACCGGCCGGGAAGCGAGCACGTTCGCGGCCACTCCGAAGGAAGCGGCGGAGCCTTCGATGGATGTCACCGGCGATTAGGCGCTGATGTCCTTCATGCTGCCGGAGAGATAGACGGGTTGGCCGGCGGCGGTGCGTTCGGCGGAACCCACGACCTGCCAGATCTGGGTATGGCCGCCCTGCAATTGCACGCCCAGGGTGAGGTTCAAGGGTTCCTGGCGTTCCAAGTGAGCGCGAATCCCCTGCAATAAGGCCTCCCAGGCGCCGGGCGCGAGATTCGGGCGCAGGTCCTCCAAACGGCGGTGGCTGGTGTGGGGAGGCCATTGCAGCCGGCGGCGGAACCACTCGCTGTACCAGACTGAGCCGTTCCACAGATCCAATTCCCAACGTCCTTCGTTCGCCGGCGGCTCACCAGGTCCTGGTTCGCTAGGGTTCGGTGCGGAGGATCGATGGAGTCGCGGGTTCGAAATGGGCATTCCTTGCTATCGGTCCATGATGCTGCACCCTTGATGGAGTTGTTGCGATCCGTTGCGCAGAAACCCGCACGACCAGCGCACAGTTCCTGAAACTGGACCAGAATGAGCGACAGTACGGGGTTTTACACTAAGGTTTCACGGTAAGCGAACCTTAAGGGTCAAGTCGTCCTTTAAGGAGCCGATACCCAAAAATACCCAAAACCTCGCGAGGGTCCCGAACGTGTCTGACCTGGATTCTGTGACCTCACTCACAGGGGAGCCCGCGGCGACCATATTGCTCGCCGAGGACGATCCGGTCACGAGGATGCTGATGACCCGTTTTCTCAAGAAGGCGGGGTACGAGGTGGATGCTGTGGCGAACGGCTCTGAGGCCCTCGACCATATGATGAAGCGCTACTACCCAATGCTGGTCACCGATTGGGAGATGCCGGAAATGGATGGGGTGGCACTGTGCAAGGCGGTGCGCAACATGCAACTCGATGGGTATGTTTACGCGCTGCTGCTCACGGCACGCGACTCCAAAGAGCACATCATCGCGGGACTCGAGGCCGGTGCGGACGACTATTTGATCAAGCCCGTGCATGAGGCGGAACTGATTGCGCGCTTGAATGCGGGCCGGCGGATCCTCAACCTGGAACACTCGCTGCGCGCCGCGAATCAGCGCAACCGGATTCTGTCCATCACAGACGCGCTGACCGGGGCCTACAACCGCCGCTATCTCATGGAGCAGCTGCCGCGGGAGCTGGAGCGCTGCCGGCGCTATGCCTATCCCTTGTCAGTATTGATGTGCGATGTGGACCATTTCAAGAAGATCAACGACGTGCGCGGCCATGCGGCAGGGGATGAAGTGCTGCAGCAATTCGCGGCGAGGACGCAGAAATCCATCCGCAGTACCAGCGACTGGGTGGCGCGTTACGGCGGCGAGGAATTTCTGGTTGTCCTGCCGGAGACACCGCATGACGGCGCCTTGCATGTGGCGGAGAAACTGCGCGACTTGATTGCGGCGACGCCGTTCCCGACGCGCAATGGGGATTGCGCGGTGACGGCGAGCTTCGGGGTGGCATCGACGGGGCCGAACGGCCCGGATATTTCGCTGAAAGTGGATAAGCTGATCAGGGCCGCGGATGAATGCCTGTATCAGAGCAAGCAGAATGGCAGGAATCGCAGCAGCGGGCAGGAAGTGGAACTGACGATGACGCTGAAGGCGCTGGGGTGATCGGTTCGTTCGCCGGGGAGACAAGTATGAAATGTATGGCGTTGTTCTCGCTGCTGTTCGTGCCAGTGCTGCACGCTCAGTCGGTCCCGTCGGCGGTTACCTACCTCACGGACGCCGAACTGCGCCGCACTATCGAGAGCGCACCCGAGGCGCAAGGCGGCCGTCCGGGTCTGTATACGGTCCGTCTTTCCTCAAAATCCGAAAATCCGGTTGTCGGGATACGCCGTACCGCCGCGGGCAGTGCCGAGGTGCATGCTGAATTTACCGACGTATGGTATGTCATCGAAGGTGCCGCGACTTTGGTCACCGGAGGCAGTGTGGTGGGAGGAACGGCTACGACTCCGGGCGAGACCCAGGGCCAAGGCATCAAGGGCGGCAGCTCGCGAACAATAGGTAAGGGAGAGTTCGCGGTGATACCGGCGGGTGTTCCGCACTGGGTTAGCAGTATCGATGGGGAGGAGTTTCTGGATATCGTCGTGAAGATGCCGATTCTGACTCCCAAATGAGGGCGTCAGCCCGCCTTGCGCAGTTCGGCATTCACTAACTTGAGTTTCTCGGTCAGCGTCTCGACCAGCCCGGCGATGTTGCCCAAGGTTTGCGCGCGCACGGCGCTCTCCAAGCTCGAAGCGGCTGCCGCGAGGCCCGCGGCATGAATATTGGCGCTGGCGCCCTTCAAGGCGTGGGCGCGTTTGCCGATGGTGGCGAAATCGCTGGTGCGCAGCGCGGCAAGAATTTCGGCGAGGCACTGATCGCCGCTGCTGACAAAGGTGTCGATGAGCTCGCGTTCGAACTCGGCGTCGCCGCCGGTGAGTTCGTGCAGGGCGCTGATGTCGACTTCGGCGGGCATTGGGTCATTCTTCAAGTAACGGGCCAGACAGTCCGCGAGTTGTGCGGGCTCGATGGGTTTGCCTAGGTGCGCATCCATCCCGGCGGCAATGCAATGCTCGCGATCTTCGCTCATGACATTGGCGGTGAGTGCAATGATGGGCAGGCGCTTGATGCCCCCACGCTCGAGCTCGCGGATGCGGCGGGTGGCGGTGAAACCGTCCATGACGGGCATTTGGCAGTCCATGAGCACGGCGTCGAAAGCGGATTCGGCGATGCGCTCAAGGGCTTCGGCGCCGTTGTTGGCGAGGGTGACCTCGGCGCTGAGCTTTTGCAGCACGCGCAGCGCGACCCGCTGGTTCACGGGATTGTCCTCCACCAAGAGGATGCGGTGGCCGGCGAAGGTGGGAGTGGCCTGCGCCTCGGGTGTCACCCAGCAGTTGCGCGGTAGATTGCCGGTGAGCACCTGGTCGATGAGGCTGCTCAATGCCACCGCACGGATGGGCTTCAAGGCCACGGCATCGGGCCGGTGCGCCCATTCGGCAGAGTGCTGTTCAGTACCAAACAGGGACAGCAGGATGAAGGGCAGGCGGGCGTGGCGCGGATCTGCGCGCAGGGCGGCGAGAAGATCCAGCCCGCCCTTCATGGGCATGAGCTCATCGGCCAGCACCAGGTCGAAGCCGGGCTCCTTTGCCAGCTGTTCGAGAGCCGCGTCGACCCCGGACACTTCGACGGTGTCGTAGTGCCATAGCGCGAGCTTGGCGGCGAGACTTTTGCGGCTGGGGACGAGATCGTCGACGATGAGAATGCGGCGGCCCTGACCCAGCGGTTCGCGGTGAGGTTGGTTCGGCAGGGCGTCAACTTCCAGCGTGACCCAGAAGGTCGAGCCGGCACCGACTTCGCTGCGAACTCCGACCGTGCCGCCCATGAGTTCGGCCAGACGTTTGACGATGGAGAGGCCCAAGCCCGTGCCGCCGTAGTGCCGGGTGGTGGAGGAATCGATTTGTGAGAAGGACTTGAACAGCCGATCGACGCGGTCGGCGGGAATGCCGATGCCGGTATCGGTGACTTCGATGCGCAAGCTCAGGCGGCCGTTGGGCTCTAGCTTGCCGCCGGCATCCAAGAGCACGTAGCCCTCGTGCGTGAATTTAATGGCATTGCCGATCAAGTTCATGATGATCTGGCGCAAGCGTCCCGGATCGCCGCGCGCCAGGACGGGCCGGTCGCCGCCGATGCTGACGATCATTTCGATGCCCTTCGCGGCGGATTGCAGCGCCATGGCGGCGACGGTTTCGTAGATCAGGTCACGCAAATCAAAGTCCACCGACTCGAGCTCGAGGCGGTCGGCCTCGATCTTGGAGAGATCCAGCACGTCGTTGATGAGCGAGAGCAGGGCATTGGCGCTGCCGCGGATGATGTCGACGTATTCGCGCTGGTTGGTGTCCAGAGTGGTCTCGGCGAGTATCTGCGACATGCCGATGACGCCGTTCATGGGGGTTCGGATTTCGTGGCTGACGTTGGCGAGGAAATTACTTTTGGCGCGGTTGGCCGCTTCGGCGCTGAGCTTGGCGTCCAAGGTGGCTTGCTCGGCATGCTTGCGTTTGGTGATGTCGACGATGGCGCCGGTGATGCGCGTCATTTCGCCGGAGGCGCCCCAGGAGACGGTGGCCTTCTCGGCGATCCAGCGCTCGCCGCCGCCGTCCAGCATGACCCGGTACTCGCACTGATACGAGGGGTCATCGGGGGTGGCCTCGCGCGGCGCGCTGCGGCTGCGCGCGGCGTCGTCCGGATGTACCCGCGACATCAGCAGGTTCAAATCATCGAGTTGGGTCCAGGGCGGGATTCCGAGCAGCGTATGGAAATTCTCGGAGCAGATGCGGCTGTTGCGGCGAAAATTGAAATCGAAGGTGGCGAGGCCGGCGGCAGCCTGGGCGATGTTGAGCGACTCGGTGGCGTAGCTCAGCTTTTCTTCCAGTTCCTTGCGCTCGGTGACGTCGGTGATGGTGCCGATGGCGCGGGACGGCTGGCCGTGAAGGTCCTTCAGGATCTCGCCGCGGCTGGCGAGCCAGCGCACTTTGCCGTTGAGGAGCAGGGTGCGGTATTCGCATTGATACTTGGCTTCGGAGTCGATGGCCGCGCCCAAGGCCAGCACTACCGCCTCCAGGTCCTCAGGATGGATGGTCGCCACCCATTGCTCGCGAGTGAGGGGGTCGCGGCCAAACTGGCCGATGAGCTCGAAGAAGTAGGGGGTGCCGGTGATATCCCCGGTCATGAGATCCAAGTCGAAGACGCCGAAGCCGCCGGCGGCCTGGGCGGATTCCAAGAAATCGGAGGAACGGCGCAGGGTCGCGTGCGGGATCAGCTCCGCAGGGGCCGCGTTGCTTTGTCGAGACTTTATTTTGCTGCGAACCGGTGAACGGGCCATGCGAATCCTAAAGGCCAGACACGTGGCCCCGAAGGTCAGGTTATCGGCGGAGTGGACGCGCGCTTGAGCTATGATCGGGGATCAAATTCCCAAAGGGAAGCAGGGTGCGAACGGGCAAGATTCTGGCGGGTTTGGTGGGCGGAATCGTGGTCCTGGTGGTGGCCGTGCTGGTGGGGGTGTGGCTGTTGGTCAACCCCAACGACTACAAGGGCCGAATTGCCGCCGCGGTGAAGCAATCCACGGGCAGGGAGCTGATTTTAAAGGGCGACATCAAGCTGTCGGTATTCCCCTGGGTGGCCCTGGAATTGGGACCCGCCAGTCTGGGTAATCCAGCGGGTTTCGGCGAGGAGCCGTTTCTGGCGTTCGATCACGCCGCGATCCGCGTCAGCCTAATCAGGCTACTGCGCCAGCGAATGGACATCGATCGAGTCGAGATCGACGGACTCGACGTGCGGCTGCGAAAGAACGACAAGGGTACGGGCAATTGGGAGAACTTCGGCCAGAAGCAGGAGCCCGAGACCAAGGCGGACAGCGAGGGGCGCGAGGCCTTCGAGGGACTGGCGGGCCTTAAGCTCACGAATGGCCATGTGAGCTACCCCGGGTTCGACATTCAGAAATTCAATCTCGAGACCGGCGCATTCGGCGGATCCGGAGTGACCCCCAACAGCATCAGTTTCGAGGCGAACCGCGGAGTGCCGAACGAGAGCGTGACGCTGAATGCCAAGTTTACTTTGAGCACGGATCCGGGATTCAAGCAGCTGCGCCTGGCGGCGGTGAACTTGAGCGGGCTCATTGGGGTGCCCGGCGACGGACGGCCGGCGCATTGGGAGATGTCGGCACCGATCATGGAGGCGGATTTCACGGCGCAGACGGCGGCAGTGCCTGCGTTTGCGATGACCTTCGCCGGCGCGCGCATCACGGGCAAGCTGCAGGCGACGAAGCTGCTGGATGCTTTGCGCTTGACGGGGTCGGCGGCATTGTCGCCGCTGGTGCTGCTCGAGTTTGCGCCGCGCGTGGCAGTGACATTGCCCAAGACCCGCGACCCCAAGGCGCTGACGCATTTATCCGGCAGCACGGATTTCATGTATGGGTCGGGCGGAATGCGCTTGGACAACTTGAAGGTGCAGCTCGACGACACGCACCTGAAGGGCAGTGTGGCCTTGGCGGGCGAGCCGCGGGCGGCGAAATTCGATCTCAACGTGGATGAGATCGATGTGAGCCGGTACTTGAGCGCGGACGCCGCACCGGCTTCGCCGACACCTAAAAAAGTGGCGCAGACCGCCGAGCAGGCGGCGGCGGCAAAGACCATGGATGCGGAGGGCACGCTGACCCTGGGAGCGGTGCATTTCGCGCCGCTGGATTTCACTAATGTCAAAGTGACCTTGAGCTCGAAGGACAATGTGGTGCACCTGTACCCGGCGCAGGCGTCGATCGACGGCGGCAGTTATTCGGGCAACATCACGCTGGACCGCCGCACGCCGGTGCCGGGGTTGACGATGGATGAGCACTTGAGCGGCGTGGATATGGCGCGCCTCTTGGCGGCGACCTCGTACAAGGGAAAATTATCGGGTCGTGGCAATGTGAACCTCAAGGCGTCGGCGCGCGGCGCGGAGCTGCCTGCGGTGATGCAGAGCCTGAACGGGCATTTCGATGCGAATTTGAGCGAAGGCGCGATCGAAGGCGTGGATTTGGGCTATCAGATCGGGCTTGCGCAAGCCTTGATCAAACACGAGGCGCAGCCGATGCGCAGCAACCCACCGCGCACCAAATTCGATGCCTGCAAGCTGTCGGCGGAAATTACGGCGGGGGTGGCGAAGACCTCGGATCTGACCCTCTTGACGCCGGTGCTGCGGGTGACGGGCCAGGGCACCGCGAATCTCGTCAACAAGGGCATCGATTTTCAGATGCTGGCCAGCGTGCTGAAAGCGCCGGGCGCGGTGGCGGCGGATATTCCCTTGAAGATCACGGGGACGTATGTGGATCCGACGGTGCGGCCGGATGTCGAGGCGCTGGCGAAGGGGCAGTTAAAGCAGAAGTTGCAGGACGTGCTCAAGAAGAATGGTTTGGGCGGGCTGTTCAAGTGAGCTTGGAGCCGGAGCAATTCAGCGAACGGCTGCTGGCCTGGTTCGAGATTCACGGCAGGCATCACTTGCCGTGGCAGGTGAACCGCACAGCGTACCGGGTGTGGGTGTCGGAGGTGATGCTGCAGCAGACGCAAGTGGCCACGGTGATACCGTACTACCAGCGCTTCATGCTGCGATTTCCCGATGTGGAATCTCTGGCGGCTGCGCCGCTGGATGAAGTGCTGCATCTGTGGACGGGCTTGGGGTATTACGCGCGCGCGCGAAATTTGCGCGCCTGCGCGCAGGCTTTGGTGGCGCATCATGGCGGGGAATTTCCGGATGACGTCGAGGCGGTGATGGCGCTGCCCGGCATCGGCAAATCCACGGCCGGGGCGATCCTGGCGCTGTCACGCGGGCAGAGGCAGCCGATATTGGATGGCAATGTGAGGCGGGTGCTGGCGCGGGTGTTCGGTATTGCGGGCGATCCCGGAACTGCCGAGGTCGTCGACAGAATGTGGGCGCAGGCCGAGGCCTGTACTCCGACGCAGAACGTCGGCGCGTATACCCAAGGCATCATGGATTTGGGCGCAACCTTGTGCACCCGAGCTAACCCGGCGTGTACGGTGTGCCCGATGAGTACGGGCTGCATCGCAGCACTCGAGGGACGGCAGGCGGAGCTGCCGGGACGCAAGATCAAACGACTGCGAGGATCGCGCGAGGCGACGTTGCTGATCGCCGAGACCGACGATGAAGGGTCAGTGGCGGTGCTGGTGGAACGCCGCCCCAACGTCGGCCTATGGGGCGGATTGTGGTCGCCGCCGCAGTTCGAGAGCGAGTTCGCCGCGCTTGATTGGTGCCGGCGGGAGGTCGGGGAGCCGGAAGTGGAATCGCGGGCGATGGCGCCGATTCATCACGCATTCACGCACTTCGATTTGCGGCTCAATCCCTTAAGAGTGAGATGCCGGCCGCAGGTGTCGGTGCACGATGGGGGAGACCGTTTGTGGTATCGGTTGGGCAGTCCGCCGCGGGTGGGCCTGCCGCAGCCGATCCTCAAGTTGTTCGAGCGGCTACGTTCGGCCGATGCCGGGTTAGCGTAATATTCGGGCATGGCAAGACAAGTTTATTGTGTTCTGTTGAAGCGCGAAGCCGAGGGCATGGACTACGTGCCCTATCCTGGTGAACTGGGAAAACGCATCTACGACGGCATTTCCAAGGAAGCGTGGGCGCAGTGGGTGGCGCATCAGACCATGCTGATCAATGAGAACCGGTTAACTCCCATCGAGCCCAAGGCTCGGGCGTTCCTGGTGGCGGAGATGGAGAAATTTTTGTTTGGCACCGGGTCGGAGAAGCCGAAGGAGTTCGTGCCCAGGTAGGGGAAGAGCCAGGAGAGGGGGAAATTGCCCGGTCGGCTAGCGCTGCGGGTGTGCGCCTACTTGCTCTTGCGGGGGTCGTACCAAACGGCCTCGATATTGTGGCCGTCCGGATCCAGTACGAAAGCGGCGTAGTAGCCGGGCGAATAGTCGCGATAGCCCGGGCCGCCGTTATCTTTGCCGCCCGCAGCGAGAGCGGCGTTGTAGAAGGCCTCGACGGGCTTGCGGCCGCGTGCCCGGAAGGCCAGGTGAACCGGAACCACGGACTTGCGCTTTTCGATCCAGAAGTCGGTGTTCTTGCCGTCATTGAAGCCCGCTGCTTGACCATACTCCATGTTGTTCTTGTAGCCCAAGGTGAGAAGCACCTTGATATAGAAGGCCTTCGATTTTTTGTAGTTGCTGACAGTGAGGGCGGTATGGGCAATCATGGGGGACTCCGACTGCAAGAGGAAGGTAGATGAGTACGATACCGCAATTGAAACCGGCGAAGGACTTGGCAGCTGCCAACGGCGTGCGCTTTCCGAACGAGAGCGAAGAATACCGGCGCGCGCGAGACGCGCTGCTGGCCGAAGAAATCGAGCTCAGGCGTCATATCGAGCGCGTTGCTGAGCAGCGCCGCGGCCTGCCGGCGGGCGGTGCCTTGCCCAAGGACTATCGCTTCGACGGCGAGAATGGCCCAGTGAGCTTATCCAATTTATTCGGCGACAAGCAGACGCTCGCGATTTACAGCTACATGTACGGGCCGAAGCGCCAGCGGCCCTGTCCGATGTGCACGTCGCTGTTGTCGGCGTGGAACGGCGAATGGGCCGATGCCGAGCAGCGCATCGCGCTCGTCGTGGTGGCGCGTTCGCCGATCGAACGGCTGGCAGCCTTCAAGAAGGAGCGAGGCTGGCGGAATCTAAGGATTTATTCGGACCCGTCGGGCGATTACACGCGCGACTATGTCAGCGCGGAGGATGCGGATATGCCCGCCTTCAATGTGTTCACACGGCGCGATGGCGGCATCCGGCATTTCTGGAGCGGCGAGATGGGGCCGGGCACCGCCGACCCGGGCCAGGACCCGCGCGGTGCACCGGATCTGATGCCGATCTGGACCATTCTCGACAGCACACCCGAGGGGCGCGGCAGCGACTGGTATCCAAAGCTGAACTACTAGCCGCCGGCCGTTTGCGAATCGATGCGCTTACAATTTCGGCGAGCGTCGCTCTGGATATTCGTATGAGGAAGGTTGCGGGGTGCGTATCTGCCGCGCCTTTTTCACCGCCATCTGAAGCTGCGCAATCAGATCTTCGCTCAAGAGGGGCGGCTGGCCGGCAAGGTACATCGGGTGCTCATTCGAGAGACTGTCGTCGGAGAGGTTCTTAGGCATGGCAGTTTCCCTGTGAAATCGGCGTAGGGAAATCATGCCAGGGATGACAAGGAGCGCTAAGGACTCTGCGGAGATACTGGGATGGAGTGCAATGAGAAAAAATCATTATGTTGGGTGCAAGGCTGCAGGGCTCGGAATTCGAGGACCCTTGGGTTTATTCGGTTCGGCGGGCCTGGGGACTTAGGATTGCCGGTATTTGCGCGGGCAGGACCAGCGACGCTGGTTCGTAGTCGAGCATAAGCGATTGATTTTTAAGCTGTAGTTGACGATTCGCCGACGTCCCTGTTTAATACGCGGCTCTTCGAATAGGCCAGGTAGCTCAGTTGGTAGAGCAGCGGACTGAAAATCCGCGTGTCGGGGGTTCAATTCCCTCCCTGGCCACCATAAAATCAATGACTTACGTGCGATTTTGCGTTTGGCGGCTTTTGCGTTGCTACGCTGTTGCTACAGCCGCGTGGGTCGGCCCACGTGATAAAGTCGCGTGCGAGATGGTTATTGCTGCACTCCCAATGGCAGCCTCCTGTACGGCCGTCGAATCGTGCCGGTTCGATTTTCCCTATGTAGAGGGGACTGCGGGAGCCACCCCCTAGGATGGCTGGCC
>JANXZQ010000119.1 GCA_025355445.1 Gammaproteobacteria bacterium | reverse complement strand
ACGGGTTCGGGCCCCAGCTTCTGGGCGAACAGGGCGTAGCGCTGCAGCTGCGTCCGATAGCGCTGGACCTCGCTATCTAGGAACTCCTCGAGGCTACCGCCGGCGTGTTGGCTGGTTTTGTAGTCGATGACCCAGCGCACTCCGTCGTCGTCGACGAAGCTGCGATCGAAGACCACTCGCGCCACCTCGCCCAAACCCTCGGCGCCGGCCGCTCCGATCCCCGGCAATCGCCCTGACAGAGCATGTTCGCGCATATCTTCCCGCGCCTTCTGAAGTATCCAGCGGCCGCGGGGATCTCGGTGCACCGCTAGCAGTGCCTCCACGACGCGCGATGCCGCCGCCGGCAGACGCTCGGCCGGCACACCGTGCAGAGCCAACCAGCGTTCATAGTGCGAATGGCGATCACGTATGGCCTGCTCATTGCTGGTTGCCACGTCCATGGCCTGCAGTTCCGCATGCACCAGCGTGCCGACACGGCGCGCCGTCTCGCCCGCCCAGTCGAAGGCCGGCCACGGCTCGCGCAGGGCCGGGGACGGTGAGATCGGCTCGGCAATCGGCGAATCAGCATCGAGACGCGGGTTCCAATCCCGGGGCACCCGCAAGATGGGTCCGCCTCGCGGCGCACCCAGATCCTTTTCCTCGGGCGCGACGCCGAAGTGCGGCACGGCAAAATCCGCACCCGCCACCGGCCACAGCACCGCAAGCAGGCTGCCGGAGCGCGGCGACCAGGTGTCGACGAAGGATGCTGCATCCACCCCCTGTTCGGACTCTTCCGCCCCGGCGATCTTCGCCGTCAATTTGAGCTGCCACTTCGCGCGGGTGCAGGCCACATACAACAGGCGCTGCGCCTCCAGTGCGGCCGCATCGCGCAGCTGGTGGCGCAGGAATTCGAACAGCCGGTCGCTATCGGCGCCGACCGCCGGCCGCGCCGCCATCACCATGCCGTCGCGGCCCGCGCGCGCGAATTGGTGCGACAGCAGCAACTGATCGCGGCCGAGCGGAACGTATCGATCGAGCGCAGGCACGATCACCATGTCGAATTCCAGTCCCTTCGCCTTGTGGATGGTCATGATCTCCACATTGCCCGCCGCGCCATGATCGGCGTAAAGATCCGCAAAGCCGCTCGGCAGTTCCGCGGCATCCGGCAGGCCGCGCTGCTCCAGCTCACGCAGGCGCGCGAACGCCGCGCCCGCGAGTTCGAGATCCTCGGGTGCAGCGGCGCTGCTGGCCCCGCCGAGTTCAAGCCAGGTGCGTTCCACCCAGCGGGCTATCGATGTGTCGTTGCGCACGCGAAAGGCGGCCTCGAAAATTGTGCGCAGCCTGCGGCAGCGGGCGCTGCCATCTTCGCTGAGTCGCGCCAACACGGCGTCATTGGACAGTGCTTCCCAGATCAAGGGCGCACCTCGGGAAATCTCTAATAGGTCGGCGAGGGTAAGGCCTGCCCAAGGCGCACGCAGCACTGCCAGCCATGCCGTGCGGTCGCCGAGATGCAGCAGCGCGCAAAGCAGCATGATCACGTCGCGCACCACGCCGCGGTCTTGCAGCGGATCGATTTCCACGGCTCGAAAGGCAATTTGGCGCGCACGCAGGGCGGCGGCAATTTCGCGCGCGTGCGTTCTAGCGCGCACCAATACGGCTATATGCCAATCGGGATGCCGCGCGCACTGTGTCGCGATCATGCCGGCAATGGCTGCCGATTCTTCAGCGCGGGTGGCGAAGCCGCGCAACTCCACGCCAGGATCGGCGCTGATCGATTCGGCTGATTCGGCGAGTGCGGCCGCGCTTGGGCGAAACGCGATGGCGCCGCGATCGCGATCGTCGAACCGCGGCAATATGCGATAAAAACACCCGTTCACCCAATCCACCACCGGCCGCGCGGAACGGAAATTGTCGCGCAATCGCTGGACGTCGAAATGCACCTCGCCGATTCCATCCTCGGCCAGTTCCAGAAACGCGCGTACCTCCGCCTGGCGAAAGCCGTAAATCGATTGCATCGGATCGCCCACGCAAAACACGCTGCGTCCGTCTCCTGCCTGCCAACCCGCGGTCAACAGCTCTACCAACCGCAGCTGTGCGCTCGAAGTATCCTGAAATTCATCCACCAAAATGTGCTGCAGACGGTAATCGAGGCGCAGGGCCAGATCGGTGGGCGCGTCCGCCGGCCCCAGCGCGCGCAGTGCCGCCAGTGACACGGCCGGAAAGTCCGCCGCGCCGTGCTCGCGAAAAACCTGTTCCAATTCCGCCGCGGCCAATACCATCACCTGAGCCACCTCGCGGACGCGCGCCCATTGCTCGTCGCTGTAGGACGGCTCCGGCAGCATGCGAATTTCCAACAGGACAGGTCGCGTCCGCGGATCGCGCTCGAGTTCCTGCAAGACATCCATCATCGACGGTTTGTCGGCGCACTGAGAAGGGAAACCCTCTTTCGTGGTCAGCCGCTTACGAAATCCCCCTCCCCCCGTCAGCAGCAACCGGACGATGCCGCGCCAGCGCGCAAGGTCCGCAGCATCGGCCCGCACCGTCGTGCGGTCCACCGACCAGCCGAAATCCTCCGCCGCTGCGGCGCCCACACCCGTTGCTGCGCGCTGCGCTGCGCCGTGCGCGAGGCGCGATAGCGTTGCGATTTTCTCGGGACCCAGGATGTCTTTGGCGCGGATCAACACTCGCGCTACCAACAGCTGCAAGTCCTCGTCCAGATGCTGCCGCACGCGCTGCAATTGGGTTGCATCCAAGGCGCTGGCCGCCTGTAATCTTCCTGCCAACAACGGCAGCCAGCGGTCGCGACTGCCGAGCATGTCGGCGATGAGATCCTTCAGCTTGCGCCAGCGCTGATCGTCGAGCGCCAGCACCCGGTCGACGGCGACGCCGAACACATCGTCCTGCTCATGCGCCAGCGCGCGGCGGCCTGCTTCTTGGTAGATGGGCTTGGCGTCGACGAGCATCTGGAAGGAGGCGCCTGCACCGGCCGAGATCGGCAACTGGCTCGCCAGCCACGCATCGAAGGCGTCGATGGTTTCGATGCGCAGGCGCGAGGGCTGGCGCGCGATATCCAGATGCGACACATCCAGATGCTTGTTCGCCGCCACGGCAAGATTCCAGGTCTCGAGGTTCATGGCCGGCGGACAGCTCTCGAAACGCGCGGCACGCAGCGCCGACAGCACTCGCTCGCGCATTTCTTGCGCCGCGCGGCGCGTGAAGGTAAGGGCCAAGATGCGCTCCGGCGCATCGACCCGCGCCAGCAGCCGCAGGTAGCGTTGCGCCAGCAGCGTGGTTTTGCCGGAACCCGCGGGTGCCTGGACCAGCACCGAACCATCATGATGAATCGCGCGTTCGCGCGCACCGGCATCGGACGGCACGCGTCGAACATCAGTGCTTGCGTTGCCGGCGTCAGTCATGCACTTCTATCGTGTCTTCGAGCGCTGCCGGCACACGACACAATCCCTGCAGGCGGCATGTCTTGCACGCACGGCGTGTCGGCGCAACGGCCGCGCGGCCGGCCGCGAAATCCGCGGCGAGGCTCTCGATACGCTGCGACCACACCTCGATCAGCGCCGCTAGGTTGGGTCTGCCTTCGAGCGGCGACTTCTGGCCGCGCGGTCTGAATATTCCCGGCCGTTCCGCCTCCGCGATGAAACTGCATTCGGCGGCGTTCACCTGGCCGTAGGCGACCGCGACCAAACTCTCGGGCTGCAATAGCGCATAAATGGGCAGTTGCGGGTTATCCGGCCGGTCGCCGCGCCAATCGGTAGTCGCCATGCCCGTCTTGTAGTCGATCAGGACGCGCGCGCCGTCCGCCAATCTGTCCACCCGGTCGATGCGTACATTGAATTCAAGCCCGGCGTGCCGCGCCACATGAACGCCCTGCTCCAGGCGCTCCACCTCGAAGGGCTGGCGCTGCCGTTCGAAGTCCAACCACTTGCGAAGCACGGCGTGCATCCGGTCACGTTCGCGAATCCGCCAGCGAAGGCCTGGATCGCGAACCAGGGCAGCCTGCGCGAGAGCGCGCGAAACGCTGTCGGCCAGCAAGCGATCTTCATCGTCGCGCGCAATCGACAGCAACGCGGCCGAGTCGTGCAACGCCGACCAGACGTGTTCGAGCGCGTGGTGGATCAACTCACCGCGTTCGCGCTCATTGAATCCCGGCACCGGCCGCTCCAGACGATCGGTATCCAAGCGCGACTCCGCGAAGCCGCGAAAAGCGCAGCGCGACTGTGCTTTCAACGTAGCCACGCCGTGCGTCCTCTCGCCGGCTGCAAACGGCGGGGCGAGTTCATCCGTCAATCGTTCGAGCGGCGGCGCAGACCGCAGCAGCGAGTGCCAGTGCGGATGCGGTAACGCGGGCGAAGTTTGCGCTGGCGCCGCCGACGAGGAATTTGGCAACAGTGGACTGGGCGCGCAGGAGCGGCCGTCGCCAGGATCAGCGTAGCTGAACACACACTGTGCAGCGCGCGCGGTCCATCGACTCTGCAATTCGAGCGCGAATTGCAATTGCGATTCCGCCGCGGCGGGGATCACGCCGAATTCTCGCTGCAATCTCACGGGCAGCAAGGGTATGGGATCCACCGGAGACGGCCAGCGTTCGTCGTTACAGCCACTCACCCATAGGCCATCGTAGTTCAGCCACGGATCGATTGGCTGGCCGCTGACCCAAATGGGCGGCACCCCGGTTTGCACTTGAAACGCCGTCTCTTGCGCCGCACGCCGCAAAATGCCCTGCGCGGAGCTGCGCGAATGCGTGCCGAAGAATGAATCGGCGGTGGCAAGCGCCGCCAGCAGTTCGCGAAAACGTTCCGCCGCCTGATACTCCGTACTCGACCAGCGCTGCCGCAATGCCCAGGGACCTAGATCAAAGCTGCGAATCCATACGGCCGCCCAGCGGCTCAAAGGCTGAATGCCGCGCACCTCGTCCAGCGCCCCCAGGGATCCCTGTATTCGCGTGAGGGCGGCGACCGCACCGATGTGGCGTGCAATCGCAATTCGCGCCGCGAGCTTGAGCCATTCCGGCAAATCAGCGTCGCTGGGTCCGCGTTTGCGCAACTGCACATCCAATAGCGCCGCGGCGCCGGCTTCCGCCGCCGAGGCTTGCAGCTCAGGCGCGCGCAGCAAGGCGCTGAACCGTTCGAACGGGACCGAGCCTAAGCTCGCGTCCAGAGTATCCAAGGCCGCACGCACCGGCGCAAAGTCCGAGAGCGGCGTCCCGCCGGCCACGGCATAGGGTGCGGCGTCGGGATAGTCCGACAGGCCGTAACGCGCAGGCGCCAGTGCCGCATCGAATGCATCCACCACTTCCGCGCGGCGTCGATGCAAATCCGGCACGCAGATCCAGGCACGAAACCGATCCGAAGCACCCAAATTCACCAGCGCCCAATCGGCGATCGCCGCGACCTCCGCGGCGGGCGACGCCGCCTTGAGCGTCAACGCGCTGCGCAGAATGTTGATGGGCGGCCGCAGCATGCGGCCATGGCGCTGCAACCAGTGGCGCGCCATGGGCCGCCATACCGGGCTCTCGATCCACACGATTGGCTCGGCGGGCGGCGCGGCACGGCCGAGCAATTTATCGGCACTCGTGCAATTCAAATCCCTGCAGCGCTCATCGAAGCGCCGATTCCAGTCGAGAAACGCCTGGGACTCCTCGCCCGCCGCGCCGTGCTCCGCGACGGCCCGCAACGGGATGCCATATTCGTACAGGGCCCGCCGAGCGCGGCGCGCCGCGTGTGCGGCGCCGGCG
>JANXZQ010000117.1 GCA_025355445.1 Gammaproteobacteria bacterium | reverse complement strand
CCTGCGTTCTCACCGTGTTCCACGCCATCACGATATTGGCGAGCAGGCTCAACGCATCCGCAACGGCCTGCATTTCATCCTGACTCTTGGCTTGATGGCCGGCGACGCGGCCGGTGTAGATCAAGCGCTTCAGGGCGTTGGTCGCTTCGCCGCGATTGAGGACTCGTAGGATCTCGCGCCGGAATACCGGATTGACGAAGTAATCGGCCAAGAACACGGTGCGCAGCAAGCGTCCGAGGACGACGCCGACCTCATAGAGCGGATCCCCACGTGCGGCGGAGCCAAAGCGGGCCATCACGCTGACGGCGCTGGTGTGACCACTGTAGACGGAAGCCAGCAGTCGGACCCACGGGTTCCAGTGGGTCGGTACTTGGCGGAGGTCCAAGCTGGCCTCGCAGATCGGCTTGAGGATCTCGGGCACCTCGCAGCCGCGGGGTAGATACAGGTGGCGATCCGAGAGTGCCTTCAATCGAGGACACATCGCAAATCCGACGCCGTCGGACACGGCCATGCCGACGTCGGTATTTATATGGACAAGTCAAGTTTCTTCTGACTGTTTGGCATTTCCGCTCACGTCATCACGTCGATGGTTCGCTTCTGCCGCCTTTGGCGGCAGACCGCGTTTCTCCGGCTGATTTTAGTTTTTGTGCGCAGAATGATTTTTTCGTTTCCGATCCACGGATGAGTGTGTCTTCGTCGACCGGATGTTCTTTCCCAGGTATCGTGGAGAGCTCTTCAAACAATTGGTCGATTCGACTGATGATTGCACGGTGACGTTCTTCCTCCTTGATCCAACCCCGAAGTTTCGCATCCGCCGCAAGCGTGAGTTCAGTCTGTCGGCGCACTCGCAGACGCGGAGCGTAGGCCGGCGTGGTGACAAACTTTGCACACGTGAGGTACAGATCGCACTCGCAAGGACCTTCTTCCGGTAGCCGCAGACAATGCCCGAGTTCGAGTTCGGTCTTGAAGAAATTGCACTTCAACCAATCGATGGCGGACGGACGTAGTTTGCCGTCTCGTATTGCCTCAGCGCCTCGGCCCGCGATTGTCGCCCCAGGCGCTAGTACAGCCTGGTAATCTCGAAGGACCTCACGATCGCTGATCTGCGCATACACGAGCGACATCGATGCGCTGCTGTGGCCGAGGATCGACATGATCGTATGCAGCTTGGCGCCGCGTTCGGCAAGTTGCGTCCCAACCGTGTGCCGGAAACGGTGTACATGAATTGTTCGGCGCCCTGCCGCATCGACGAGCCCTGCCGCGATACACGCCTTCTGGAGCGCTATCTGGAATAGATAGCTGCCGGAGAGAAGCCGGCCGTGATCCATGAAGAGGTAATGAACTTGCTCGCGCGTGACCTCGTCAATGAACGGTCTTTCGGCCGCCGCCGTGCGCACGGCAACCAGTTTGCGTATTGCCGCGGCGGCTTCATCGTGTAGCGGAACTATCCGTTCGCGGTAGGTTTTGCCGGCGGGAATCCGAAGGCGTGGCGTGCCGTCCGGATACTGATCTAGGCAGTCGACCGCAAGGCGCTGAATCTCGCCCCTGCGCGCACCACTCCAACGGGCGATCAATAGCGCCGTTCGTTGATACGGACATGGCAACGATGCAATCGCGGCCATCAAGCGTTGCAGTTCGGTATCCGGGATGAAGCGCGGAATCCGCATTGGGAGCCGTGGGATGTCGCCAGGGCCGACAATGGCATGCGTCGGGACGCCAGACCAGCCCCACGATCCTGTGTTCCCGAAGAACTGGGCAAGAGCGGCGACATGGCCGCGAAGGGACATGGTCGAGAGCGGTCGCCCGGTGCGCGGAGATGGCTCCCGTCGCAGCACCTGGACGTAGGCGAGCACGTCGTCCCGCGTGACATTGCAGAAGTCAGCCTCCGCTGGGCGCTTATGCGCCAGCCACACCATGAATCGGTGCAGGGCGAGATCCAAATGCTTGACGTCGCATCGGTGGCTGCCTGCCGTTCGTGCCGCGAGCCAGCGATTGACGATGGCTTGCATCTGCGGCGGTGTCGGGCTGCGATCCTGTAGAACCGGCATGAACTTGCGGGGTTGAGTCGGAAATTGCCCCCGATGGAACATCAGCAACTTAAATTGGTTGACGCGGTAAAGCCAGGTTTTGCGGAACTTGTTAAGCTTGTTGACCGATTGCGGGTAGTACTCTGCCAAGAGCGGACTCGCAAGAAAGGCACGCACCGCGTCGTCAAGCTCGGTGACATGTTCGGCCCGAATGAGGCGCGCTTGAGTCAATCCGGTTCGGAGCAGAATCCGCGTCAGCGGCCAACTAACCGAGACCTGGGTCGATGTCCGTCGATACCCCAACCGCAAAGCATCCGCGATCAACCCGTCGAGGCCGATGTCCATACCCATCTCGGCCGCCTTGGTAGGCAGAAAAAGCACATGAGCGGCAAGCAGCCACGGATAATCAAAGCGGAGGTTACCGCGCAGGGCCAGGTACAGCAGATAAGGCCGAGCGTCGGATGTAATCCGCGCATCCGCTGCTTGCCGCCGATCGACCCGCTCGGCTCCGACGCGAATGTGAAGCGGTTCTTCGAACCAATCTAGAAGGTTTGGCCAGCGCCTTGTGAACCGCCCGACAGCAACCATCTCTCGCGCCGCGTGGCCTGCGCGCTTGCTGGGTGCGATCGAGCGAAGGAAGCCCTCGTACTCGTGCTCCGGACAATGGTGGCCGTGAGCGTCGTTGGAGACGAAGGGCGTCGATACAATCGGTCTTCGTTCAGCTGGCATGGCGCACTTGAGGGTCTGCGCTACCTTGACCGGGTTCTGCGGAGTCGAGGCCGAGCGCCCGACGGTAGTCCGCGACGACGGCACGGTCTGACACTTTGGTGTACATCCGCGTCGAGTCCGGCGATGCGTGACCCAACCGCTTCTGCAGTGTCAGCTCCCGCATGCCCCCGTCCCACATGCGAGAGGCATGTGTGTGTCTCAAGGCGTGCGGCGTGACCCACGGCTCGTCGATGCCGGCTCGACGGCATGCGCGCGAAAACAACTTTGCAAGGGCCGCATAGCTCAATGGCTCGGTTCGATGAGTTCCACGCCCGCCGATAAGAAACACAAATGAGTGCCCGCTGTTCGTCGGCCGGTGCGCGATCACATACTCGTTGATGGCAGTGAGCGTCGCCGGCTCATAGAGGTCCACGACGCGCTCAAACCGCGACTTCGCCCGCGCGCCCTTCGGATGATCGTTGCGGCATCGGACGATAACGCGACGATGTCCATAGCTGATATCCTCCAGCTTGAGCGCCAACGCCTCGCCGGGGCGAAGACCGCCGTCCAGCATTAGCCTCACTAAAGCAAGGTCACGCTGCGAGCGCAACACCGTCAGAAGCGACTTCACTTGTAGCGTCGACAGTGGCCGCGGCACACGAATCACTGAGCGCACCGCGAGCCGCCGACGCATCGGCCGTTGCCAGCTTGCACGGCCCATAGCGGGCCGATGCCGCTCCGAGACTCGCTCCGTAGCAAAATCCGCTGACTTCTCAATCGGGTTCAACCACTGGTACTGGTCTGTCAGGATCGCAAACTGATAGAACGACGATACCGCGGCAAGGATCCGATTTATCGTAGACGGTGCAAGCGCGGCGCGCAGCTCGCCATTGTTGAGAACGGCAAGTCGCGGTCCTGTGCGACGCGACCGGTGGAGTGTTCTCACTCGGCGGAGAAACTGCAGAAACTCGACGGTATGCGCGGGCCTGAGTTCGTGCCACGCGAGCTTTTGCTCGGTCAGGAACCGCCACAGATGCGCAAGGTCATGCGCGTAGGCGACTATCGTGTTAGGCGAGCACTCGCGAGCGGACAGATACTTGAGAAAGGCGCTCACGACAGCGACCGGAGTTCCTGACTCGTCGATCACATTTATCGACACCTCGCCGTTCGGCATACGCTCCTTGATGACTGACATAGTCACTCCTCCGGAAGCAGACGCGAATATAAATCGGCTGACTTAGACTTCTACGCCTACGCCTCGAAAGTGTCCATATAACCACATACCCGTGCGTATCGACCGCGAGTTGCGCGATCTTGACAGCCTCTTGTCGCAACACGCCCTCAATGGCGACGCCGACCTGCCGTTCATTGAGCACGAAGGGTTGTGCGTTGAAGATGCCCCAGCTTGCCAGCACGTGCGAGTAGATCCCCACAGAGGGCGTTTGGCGGCGTGGATCGATGCGAGCTTGCCAAATCCGTTGTTGGGTCTCCAGGCTCATCATGTCGGAGGATGCCAGATCCGAGCGACCCCACGTGGCGGCGATCGGGTGCTGGCGCATATAGGCGAGCACGGCGGCGCTGGCCTCGGCGAGTCGGCGTTCATCACCGGCCCAGCGCATGGCTTGCCGAACGGTGGCCGCCGAGAGTTGCGGCATCATGCGTGCCGTCTCGGCCGCCGACATCGAGGTGCCGTGGGCCAGGATGCCGCCATACACCATCAGCAGTTCCTTGTCGGAACGGGGTTCGCGACCGAGCATGATCCAGCTGAATCGCGCCTTCGCATCCACCTGCAACAGCAAATCCGGCAATTGCGCCTCGCCGATCCGGTGATCGAGCGCGGCGCGCAACTTGACCAGTTCCGGCTCCTCCTCCTCGGCCACCAGGGGTGTCAGATGCAACTCGTCATCGACCTTAAGCTCACCGGCCTCGACGGCCTTGGCGACGGCGGCAACGCCCGCCTTGGCACGTTCGATGAGCGGTTCGAGGTAGACTTCCGCGCGCTTCGGCAATGACAGGCGTCGATAGTAGGAATTGCGCTCTTTTTCCCATCTTTCTGCCGGAATGAATAGCCGTTCGCGGCTGCGAAACGCCAAGCTGTGATCGATCCACACGGTGCCGTTACGCAGTGCTCGGCGCAGCCCCAGCAGGGTCGCCACTTCCAAGGCACGAAAGGCTTGTTCACGATCGGCCCCGGCTAGCAGCGCCCGCCACACCCTGCCGAGATCGATCACCGGGGTGGTTGGCAATTCCCGGGCACCCTGTTTGTAGAGGTCTTTGAGTACGTGGATTGCGGCCAACACCGGATGTTCCGGAGTCGCTTCCCACGGCAATGCCATCAGTCCCGACAACAGCGAGCGGACTGGGCGAACCTCCAGCGTCAAATGATCACGGACCAACTGCGCGCGCGTCGGTGGTTTGCGTTGCAAGTGTTCTGCGACCAACGTTCGTAGTCGGACACGGGCCTCGCTATCGGTCGCGGTGGTATCGTTTGCCAGTGCCGCCACCGAGGTCAGTAGTTCACGATATAAGTCAGCCCAGTGAATCAACACCCGATTGGCATCCGTGGTCGCGTGGCGCCACAGATCGGCCACCCGACGACGCACCATCAGCAGCAACCGATCCGTATTGACCTGCAGGCTGTAGCGCATGAAGCAAGCCACTTCGATCGTGCGGCCCGGCTCGACAATCATGCGACCCGCCGATGGCGGACGGGATGCCAGCCGCCGCGCATAACGACGCAACAGGTCATCGGGATGATCTCGTAGGTGGTGCTGCACCTCCAGTTGATACAAAACCTCGATACGCTCCAGCAGCTCATCAATTTGACGGGTCGAGTGCTTGGCCGGTGGCGCCCACAACCAGCTTTGCGTGGTGAGCGATGACTCCCGCGGCTTCACCAAGGCCTGCTGCCAGCGCTCCACCAACGCAGGACCCGCACCGGCCCGAATCTGTTTGACCAACTTCGCCTCGAACTGACGAATCGCCCCGGAAATAATCGCGCGCAGGTCCTTCTCGCGCATCACCAACAACTTGCGCTCGTACAACCACTGTCGACCGAACGCCAGCAAGCGCATTCGATCCAAGGTCACCGTGAGTTCCTCTCGCAAGGCGTAAACCAACGCACGCCGTCGTGCCTCGGTCAAGGAATGAAACCCCAGCGCGGTACAGGCCAGTTCCTGATGTTCATACACGGTGCGGTGCCGCCGATACATCGCTCGCAGCGATGCCAGATCCGGGGCCTGCACGCCGAATTGTTCACCCAGATGCCGCCACAGCGCAGGCGGCACGATGCGCACCGAATCGAGCAGCCGACCGCTCATGCGCAGAAAGCCAATCTGCAGCGCCAACCCCAGCTTCAGCGCAGGCCGCCGCCGCTCCTCGATCGTCTGCCGTTCAGCCAGCGTGAACGTGAAAAACGCCTCGACCTCGAAGCCGCTCAGTTCGCGCGGCAAGTGTTTGAGGCCCAGAAATGTCGCTTGCCACTTGTTCATCGCACCCCTCCTGTATCGAGGTACGATAGCGCTCAAAAATCAGGGGTAGCAACGCATTGTTTTAGCAAAGGAAATTGGCAGGAGTCTCTAGAATTACCGGGAAATCCTACCGTCACTTTTGGAAGCAAAAATGAGGCGACCCCTAAGAACACGGCTGCCCGGAAAAAGTTACGGACTGTCGCCGGCTAACGACAATGGATTCGGGCGGCAGGAGCGGCAGAATGAGCGGATGGATATGCGAGCCGTCACGACGCTCCTGGCGTCCTGCCTGGTCAGCGCCTGCATAGGCGGCAAGGGCGGCGCCGGCACCGGTGCACCGCCGGTGCCGACGCTCAACACCGTGGCAATCAGCGTCAATGCAGGACCGGCCGCTGCGCTAGGCGCCATCAATCATGCGTATGTGACTGTCAGGGTGTGCGTGCCGGGCAGCACGACTCAATGTGCGGACATCGATCATGTGCTGCTGGATACCGGTTCCTGGGGACTTCGGCTGGTCGGCTCGACGCTGACGGCGGATGCAATCACACTGAGTCCTGAGACCGACGGCCAGGGCAACACGATCGAGGAATGCGCCGGCTTCGGCAGCGGCCAGACCTGGGGGCCCGTGGCCACGGCCGATATTGCGCTGGCCGGCGAGATGGCAGCGAAAGTTCCGGTCCAGATCCTCGACGACACGGGTGCCGGCGCGCCGCCACCACTGAACTGCGGCACCGGCGTCATCGTCAACCGCGTGACCGACTGGGCCGCGAATGGCGTGCTCGGCGTCGGTGTGTTCGGACCTGACTGCGGCATGACGTGCACAGGCGCCGCGACGCCGCTCGCCATGTACTTCGGCTGCACGACGGCCGGGATATGCACCGCCGAGAACGTTGCGCTGCAGGCGCAAGTCACGAATCCGGTCACGCTGTTCGCCTCGGACAACAATGGCGTGATCATCAACCTGCCCGCCCTGCAGAACGCCAATGGCGACACATTGGTGCAGGGCGAGCTGATATTTGGACTTGGCACACAGTCCGACAATTCGCTGCCGGTGACGGGGCTGACGCTGCTCGGTGCCGACGCAAACGGGAATTTCGCGTCCTTTTACAATCTTGCCACCGTAGCAGTCCCCGCGCGGATCGATTCGGGCACCGACTCGTATCTGTTCGATGATCCGACCATTGCCATCTGCACCTCCGCCGCGTGGGTCGGTTATTACTGCCCGGTCATTGCGCCGCAGAGCCTTACCGCCATGAACGTCAGCGCACAGTCCACGGCCGCGATCGTTCCGGCGACCAGCAGCACCGTGATTTTCTCGGTGTCGGATCCTGACAGCTTTGTCGCCGGCGCCGCCGCGTTTGCGGGTCTTGCCGGCGGCGTGGGCGCGCCGACATTTACCTGGGGCTTGCCTTTCTTCTACGGCCGACCCGTGTATATCGGTTTCGCAGGACGCTCATCCGGCGCCTTCACCGGGCCCTTCTACGGTTACTAGGCACCGCCCGTCAGTTCCTGCGCAATGGCCGTGAAGCCGCGATCGCGCGCGACGTCGGCGGCGGAGATTCCCGCCGAGTTGCGCAGCGCCCGGTTGGCTCCTGCTGCGGTCAGCAGACGGCAGATGCTGGCATAGCCACCGCGACTCGCCGCGATCAGTGCAGTTTCGCCGGCGTTATTCTGCACATTGGGATCGGCCTTGCGCTCGAGCAATGCCTTGACCACCTCCGCATGCCCCTTGGCCGCCGCCGCCAGCAGCGCGGTATCGCCACGCCCATCGCGGCTGTTCAGCGGTATTTCCGCGCTGATGAGCGGAGCCAGGACTTCAGGGTGTGCCTGGGAAGCCGCGGCGTGCAGGGCCGTCGCGCCCTGCGCATCGGCGCGCCTGGCATCGGCGCCCGCGGCGAGGAGCAATTCAACCGTTTCGCGGGATCCGGACAGCGCGGCGTACAGCAGCGCCGTTCGATGCAGGTGATCCTCGACATCCGGCGGCGCATGTGCCGCAAGAATAAGCCGGGTTAGCAATGCATCGCCCGCTGCGGCTGCGCGCATCAGCGGCGTGTGGCCCTCGACGTCGGTTGAATCGACACTGGCGCCGGCACCGAGCAGCGCTTCGGCCACCACCGGGCGTCCGCGGCGGGGCGCTGCGAACAGCGGCGGCAATTCGGCGCCAGCGTGGGTATCGGGCCTGATCCCGGCATCGAGCAGGGCCTTGACGAGGCCAGGTTCATCGCGGCTCGCCGCCAGCCACAACACGCTGTGGCCAGCCCGATCAGGAGCTGCCGCATCGGCGCCGTGCATCAGCAGCAGGGCGAGGCATTGCAGCGCGCGCGAGTCAGCTGCAATTTGCAGCATCGACTCCCCCGTGCCGAGCCTGGCGTTGGGGCCGCCACCGCCGGCGAGCAGCTGCTGCACCATCACGGTGTCATTGCGCGATATCGCGAGCGCGAGCGGCGTCCACTGGCGATACAACTCGCCAGGGTGCGCCGGGTCGAATTTCCCTCTGGCGCGCGCCGTCTCGGCAGTGGCGCGGTTGGCATGCAGCCCCAGCGAGCGGAATTCCGTCACGGCTGCATCAGCTCCGACCGCGAGCGCAGCATCCAGGGCGTTGTAGCCGCGGCTGTCGCGGGCCTCGAGGCTCGTGCCCGCTGCGCGCAGTGCCGCGATATTCGCCGCCTGGTTCGCCCAGGCCGCATAGAACAGCACAGTGCGATTCTCGCCATCCTGTGCCTGCGCGCTGGCTCCGCGCTGCAGCAGCAGCGCGAGCATCGAGGCATCTGGCCTTTCCGCCGCAATCATCAGCGCCGTCACACCCGCCTGGTCAACTGCCTGCACATCGGCACCCATGTCGAGCAGCGCAGTAGCGGAGGCAAGGCTGCCCGAGGCGGCCGCGTGTGATAGCGCGGTACGGCCAAACTCGTCCCTGACGGTCACGCTCGCCGGCTGCAGGCGCCGCAAATCAGCCACGTCGCCCTTGCGTGCGCAATCGATGATCCACGCCGTACGCAAGTTCGGATCGGACGCGCCGACGGTTTCGCGGTCTGGCAAGGGGCGACCAGATTTAAGCGCATCAACGGCCCTGGCATATCCATCCTTCGCCGATCTCTCGAGCCACTGGCGCGACGCTCCGGGTGCGGCGCCCGGATCGCCGGACAGTTCAGCGGCGAGCACGAACGCCGCGGGACCGGACCCCAGCTCGGCCGCGGCTTGCTCGAGTGCGCGCCCTCGGGCTACGTCGATGGTGGCCCCAACACCGTTCAGGTACATCAGACCGAGCAGATATTTCGCTTCGCGGTTGCCGGCGTCACCCGCGATAGTCAACAGGCGTATTGCCTGGTCGAACTGCAGCGTGCGCAGCGCGGCGCGCGCCGGCTCTAGCACATCCGGCGGCGCCGGTCGACGCGCCGATGCGGCATAGGCAGAGGTTCCCACCGCAATGCAGAAGCACAGCGCGAGCGCCCGATGGGTCATGCCGTGCCCCACTTGGTCTCGACCTGGATGCCGATGGATTTCAGGAAATCGTTGGGCAGGATGCCGCCGGCGCTGATGATCACGATGTCATTGCGCAGGGTCAGATCCTTGCCTGCTTGATTGACAAGCACGTCGGTGGGGCGGATCTCGCGAATCTGCGAATTCAGCAGCACCTTCAGCTGTCCCTTCTGCACCGCTTCGTCGACCCGCTGCCGATTGCGCTGCTTGGCGCGCTGGAACGCATCGCCACGGTAAGCCAGCGCAACGTGTGCATCGCCAAGTTCGGCCACGCTCGCCGCTGCCTCGAGCGCGCTATCACCCCCGCCGACAACCAGAACATGCCTGCCGCGGTATTGCTCGGGATCGATCAGGCGGTAGACGACCTTGGGCTGGTCCTCGCCGGGTACGACCAGCTTGCGCGGCGTACCGCGCCGGCCAATCCCCAGCAGGATGGTCGCTGCCTGGTGCTGTCCCAAGCTGGTCCGTACGTGAAACACACCGTCGCGCCGCACGATGGCCTCGACCCGCTCCCGGTAGCGGATTTTCAGGTCATTTTGATTGCAGGCGCTGTTCCAGAATTTCAGAAGTTGCTCCTTCGAGGTATTGCGGAAGTGCACCTTGCCGATCAGGGGCAATTCGACCGGCGCGGTCATCACCAGCTTGCCGCGCGGATACTGGAACACCGCGCCACCCAGCGCTTCCTGCTCGACGGTAAGGTAGCTGAGCCCGGATTTCTTTGCGCAGAGCGATGCCGCAAGGCCCGCGGGGCCTGCCCCGACGATCAGCACGTCGAGGGCGCCGGGACGGCGGACGCGGGCTTTCACAATGGCTTCAATCGCCTGCCTTCCCTGCGTCAGCGCATTGCGGATCAGGCCCATGCCGCCAAGTTCACCCGCCACGTAGATGCCCGGCACATTGGATTCGAATTCCGGCGTCAGCACCGGAATATCGAGGCCCCGCCGGGCCGTACCGAACACCAGCGTAATGGCATCGAACGGGCAGGCGCTCCTGCAGGCCCCGTGGCCAATGCACTCGCTAGGGCCGATCAGGGCCGCTTTGCCGTTGATGAGCCCCAGCACGTCATGGTGCGCGGTCTCCGGGCAGGCCTTAATGCACGCACCACAACCCAGGCACTTGACCGGGTCAATCAGCGGGTGCAGGGAGGCCGGCTCGGTCATTCCGGCCGAGACCGAGTCCTCCATTACCCGCATGTGCCGCGCGTGGATGCGCCTCTGGCGCCACAGGTAATAGGCCGTCATCCCCGCGATCGGGGCCGCGTATAGCCCTAAGGATAGCGGATCCATATTTATGTGAGCCTGATCGCATCAATATTAAACTGGAAGTGTCGCAATTTGGGCACAAAAGACGGCCCTGGCATCACCTTATAGAATGCCTTAATTATGTCCGGACCGTGATCTGGTGCCGCGCAACAGCGAGGGTGATCCGATGATTTTTTTCTGGTATCCGGCCGGAGTGCTCACGGGCATCGCCATTGTCGTGTTGTTGACTCCATGGGTGACTCTGCCGGCCACGCCGCGGCGGGCCTTTACCTTTGCAGCCGTACTCGTCGCGCTGATCTTCGGGCTATACCGCCTGCAGCCCCCCTCGCCCGCCTCAACCGGCTACTTCAGCGATGCAGCCAGGCTGATGGACAAGGCGGTTCCAACTGTAACGCCGATGACAGCGAGCAGCGCCGCGAGCCCAATGGACAGCGCGGTGGCGAAACTCGAAGCCCGGCTCGCCAAGGGCGGCGGCAGCGCGGACGATTGGGAACTGCTGGCGAAATCCTATGAATTTCTGGGCCGCAACAGCGATGCGGCCAGGGCGCGCGCGCATCAGCTGCCGGGTGCGAGCGGCCTGTCAGTCAGCGGTGAAGTGACGCTAGATCCTGGCCTGAGCGGCAAGGCGACGCGTGGCGAGACGTTGTTCATCGTCGCTAAATCAGTCGACTCACCGGGCATGCCAGTAGCGGTGTTCCGCGGCGCTGTCGGCGAATGGCCGCTCAAGTTCACGCTCGATGACTCATCCTCGATGATGGCGGGCCGCACTCTCTCGAGCGCGGGCCGCGTGACCGTCGATGCGCGCATTTCCCGCAGCGGCCAGCCGATGCCTGCGGCGGGCGACCTGCAGGGCTCGAGCGGCGTGATCGACCCGGCAACACACAAGCCGCTCTCGATCCGAATCGATCACGTGGTCCAATGAGCGCCGCAGCACAAGACATCAAGTTCGGCAAAGCGCCCCAGCTGCGCTGGCCCATCATCTGGACCATCGCCGTCGCGATGCTGCTCTTCTGGGGTGCCCATGCGCACCTGGAACGGTATTTCACGCCGCAGCGCGGTTTTGGCTATTGGCTCGGGATCATCGGCGGGTCGATGATGCTGCTACTGCTGCTATATTCGGCGCGCAAACGCGTCACGTGGCTGCGCTGGATGGGCGCCCTGCCCGTCTGGTTCGAATTTCACATGGTACTTGGCGTCGTCGGACCCGTCCTGATCCTGTTCCACGCCAATTTCCATTTCGGCGCGACCAACAGCAATGTCGCGCTCGTCTGCATGCTGCTGGTTGCCGGCAGTGGCGTGATCGGCCGGTACATCTACACGCGCCTGCATGCACACCTGGACGGCAACGAGGACACACTGGAACAGATGAAGGTGGTCGGTGACCGCCTGCGCTCGCAGGAATCCTCGATCGAACTGCTGCCGGGCCTGGTGGACGCCATTGATGAAATCGAAGGCCGCATGATCGTCCCACCGAAAAGCTTCCTCCTGCACGCACTGCACCTGCTGTCGGGCCCCGTCCGCCTTGCGCTCGCGCGCCTGATGGTGCGCCGGAAGATCCACCGCGCGCTGCACACGGCCAGCCAGGGCAAATCACCGCATCTTGCACGGCACATGCACCGCCTGACCGCGGTTACGCTGCGCTACGCGGACCGTCGTTTCGAGGCGGGCCGGCGGGTCGCGGAATTCCAGGTGTATGAGCGCCTGTTCTCCCTGTGGCACGTGCTGCACATTCCGCTGTTCTTCATGCTACTGATTGCGGGCATCGTCCACGTGATCGCGATCAACATCTACTGACACAGGGCATGAAAAAGCAATGGCTGGTGGCGCTGTTCTGCATTTTCGGCTCAGCCGCCATCGGGGCATCGGTCGAGACGCTGCTGATGCCGGGTCCGGTGAGCAGCGCCCACGTGAAGCAGGAGGAAACCTGTACGAACTGCCATGACCGCTCCAACCGGCGCACGCAAAGCTCGCTATGCCTGGATTGTCACAAGGACACCGCAGCGGACATCGCGCAGCATCATGGGTACCACGGCCGCATGAGTAACGCCGGCGCCGGGGAGTGCCGTGCCTGCCATACCGAGCATAAGGGCCGCGACGCCGATATTTCTCGCCTCAATCGCGCCGAGTTCGCCCATCAGGGAACCGAGTTTGCGCTGGAGGGCGCGCATGCATCCCTCGATTGCGCGGCCTGCCACAAGAGGGGCCAGCCGTGGCGCAAGGCACCCATCAGCTGCAGCGGATGCCACAAGGCCGACGATGTGCACAAGGCGCAGTTCACCGCATCCTGCGGCGAGTGCCACGATGCCGTATCCTGGACTGGCGGAAAATTTGATCACAGCACCACGCACTTCAACCTGACCGGGGCGCACCTAGCGCTGAGCTGCAATGCCTGCCACATCGGCGGGCGCTACACGCAGGCGCCAAAGAGCTGCAATAGCTGCCACGCGACCGACGATGAGCATCGCGGCACGCGCGGCACGGACTGTGGCAAGTGCCACGCCACCAAGGAATGGAAGACCGCGAAATATGATCACCTGAAGGAGACCGGCTACGAACTCCTCGGGGTGCATGAGCGGATCGTCTGCGCGGCCTGTCACCGCAGCGAAAATTTCAAGGATAAGATCCCGAAGGACTGCCACGGCTGCCACCGGGCGGACGACGCGCATGCCACGCGCTTGGGCGCTGCCTGCGCCGATTGCCATGACAATGAAACCTGGCCGCTGCCGAGCTACGACCATGCGGGCAGGCATCATTTCGCGCTCGTCGGAGCGCACGCAAAGATTGACTGCTACGCGTGTCATACGGCGCCCGTGGCAACGCAGAAGCTGGCCACCGACTGCGCCGGCTGCCACCGCAGCGAGGATCCGCACGGCGGGAAGCTGCACGGCAAGTGCGATGAATGCCATGCCCAGCAGAACTGGCGCGCCGATCTGACATTCGATCACGACCTGACAAAGTATCCACTGCTCGGCCTGCATCGCGTCGTCGCCTGCGCGCAGTGCCACTCAACGCTCGCTTACAGCACCGCTCCCATGGCCTGCAATGACTGCCATGCACACGACGATGTCCACAAGGGCGGGCTCGGCAAGCAATGCCAGAGCTGTCATTCGGCTAACGGCTGGCCGCTATGGCAATTCGATCACGCGAAGGAAACGCATTTCCCCCTGAAAGGCGCGCATGCGAAGTTGCAGTGCGCGGACTGCCATCGCGTGCCGCCCGGCACGGCAAAGACGCCTTCCGCCTGCGCCAGCTGTCACCGCAAGGATGACCGGCATCTCGGCCAGTTCGGCGCCCGCTGCGACCAGTGCCACAGCGTCGATTCGTGGCAGGGCGCGCGGATCCAGTAGCACGCCATGATTACCATTCGCCAAATCGCAAGTCTTGCCGCACGCGCCTTGCTGGGTGTGACCCTCGCGCTGGGGGCGGTCGCTGCGCCCATTACGTTGTCGTTTGATCACCTGGCAACCGGATTCGAGCTCGACGGCGTGCATCGGGACCTGCCGTGCGAATCCTGCCACCTGAATGCCGTGTTCAAGGGCACGCCACGCATGTGCGGTGTCTGCCACACCAGCGGATCGGTGTTCAATGCGACGCCGAAGATCGCGACGCACATCCAGTCAACGAACAACTGTGCGGCCTGCCATAACACGATCTCATTCCGGCCCGAGGTTCATTTCGATCATGCCGAGGTGCAGGGCAGCTGCGTCAGCTGCCACAACGGCAGCGTGGCGCAGGGTGAGGGACCCACGCACCCGGCGACCAGCCAGGCCTGTGAAGCGTGCCACACCGTGATGTCATGGAACCCGCCAAAGAGAGTGGATCACACCCAGATCCCGCTCGCGGTCGCCGGGTATTGCATCATCTGCCACAACGGCCAGCAGGCCTCGGGCAAATCCAAGGGCCATATCGCGACCTCGCTCGAGTGCGGGGACTGCCACCTGAGCACAACCTGGCTGGGCGCGAATTTTGACCACAGCGGGATCGTCAGCGGCTGCGCCAGTTGCCACGACGGCGTCAAGGCGGCCGGCAAGCAGGGCAATCACATGCCCACGACGAACCTTTGCGAGGCCTGTCACCGGACCGGCATCGGCTCGGCGACGCCGCAGTGGGTGCCGTCGCTGTTCATCCACACGCAGATGTCGGTGACGACCTGCGCGAGCTGCCACAGTGGATCGGTGCGGATCAGCACAGGATTCGTATCAGGCCAGCCGGTCAATCACGTGCCGCCGATCCCATCGAAGATCGATTGCGGCATCTGCCACGGCAACACGCCTGCTGCGGAATCCTGGACCGTGCTCGCGGCGAGCATCGCGACGCTGCACACCGGCCTCAATGTGAACAACTGCCTGCTGTGCCACGCAGGACAGAACTTCGCCGGCGTACCGGCCCCCTATATCCCGATGTCCATCAGCGGCATCTCCCCCACGCGGTCCACGCCGCTCGCGCCGCCGCATATCCCGATTCTTGCCGGCAGCGACTGCAGCTCCTGCCACGGACCCGCCTACATGGCGGGAGGATTTGGTCCCGCGACCGCCATGAGCGCGGCCACCCACGCGTTCGTGTCGACCACCTGCGATGCCTGCCATGACACCGGCAAGAGCTTCTATGTCGGCAGCGGCACGCCGTTGCAGCTGCGCCCGGCCGATCACCTGACGAGTGCGGATACGCGCATGGCGAGCGCGGATTGCTCGCTGTGCCACGAGACCAAGGACTGGGCGAGCACCGCGATTCCGGCCGGGCACATGCCAAATCCGGCGAACCTGAGCTGCATCCAGTGCCACGCCTCGGCGCCCGCCGACTACACGCCGGCGACGCTCGCGAGCAATGCCGCCCTGCATACGGGCATCAGCGGCAATTGCGGACTGTGCCACGGCAATTACGTGACCGCCTTGACGTGGTTCAGCAACTTCACCCCCAAGGATGCGATCCTCTCCCCATCGCACATCCCCTACCTGTCGGGCACCGATTGCAGCTCCTGCCACGCCTCTGGCACGTATGCCGCAGGAGGGTTCGGGCCGACCAGCATGAACGCCGCCAAGCATGCCTTTGTTCCGGCGGCCTGCGATACCTGCCACGAGGCCGGATTGTCGTTCTACGGGAACCCAGCGACAACGGCCCTGCAGGGCCGCCCTGCCGATCACATCACGAGCAGCAATCCGCAGCAGCAGAGCGGCGACTGCTCCGGTTGTCACACTCCTGTCGACTGGACCAGCAACAAGATGCCGCCTGGCCATATGCCAAATCCCGGCAACCTGGCGTGCAACGTCTGCCACACCGCCATCGGCAACACGCTGGCGAGCTACGCGACGCTCGCGAGCGTCGCCGTGCTGCACACCGGCATCAGCGGCAACTGCAGCCAGTGCCATGGCGGCCCATCAGTTCCACTGACCTTCTACAACAACAATGACAATCCGCTCTCGGCCAAGCTGACGCCCGCTCACATCCCTTACCTGAACGGGAGTGACTGCAGCGCATGCCACGCGCCGAACTACGTGACGCTCGGCTTCGGCTCGACCAGCATGAGCCCGGCCAAGCACGCGTTCGTGCCGAGCACCTGCGATACCTGCCACGAGGCGGGCCTGTCGTTCTACCCGAGCGCATCGGCTCTGGGGCTGCAGGGCCGCCCCGCAACCCATGTCTCGGCGCCCAACCCGCCGAGCCAGGCAACGGGGGATTGCTCGCTGTGTCACCAGACAACCGACTGGAGTGCGCCGACCACATTGCCGAACGGACATATGCCGATTCCAGGCACGCAGACCTGTTCGGTCTGTCACACCGGCAACCTGAGCACAACGGCAGGCTATGCGACGCTCGCCTCCATTCCGGTCCTGCACACCGGCATCAGCTCAGGCTGCGCGCAGTGCCACGGAGGCGCAACGCAACTGACGTTCTACAACAATAACGACAACCCCAAGTCCGCGGCCTCGCTCCCGATCGCACATATCCCGGCCTTCAATGGCGTGGATTGCGGCTCCTGTCATGCGCCCAACTACGCTACCGGTGGGTTCGGGCCGATGAACATGACGCAGGCCAAGCATGCGTTCGTGCCAGGCGCCTGCACCGCCTGCCATGAGGCGGGACTCTCCTTTTACATGGGTGCGACAAGCCCTGCGCTGCAGGGGCGGCCAGCGGACCACAATTCAGGACAGATGGTCGCGCCGAACGACTGCAGCATCTGCCACACGACTGCGAACTGGAACAGTAACTCGATGCCGGCTGGCCACATGCCAAACCCGGCGGCGCAGGCCTGCAGCGTGTGCCATACCAGCGCGCCCAACGATTACTCCACCGCCACGCTCGCCGCGAATCCGCTATTGCATACTGGGATATCCGGTAGTTGCGGCCAGTGCCACGGAGGAATATCGGCGCTGACCTGGTTCAATAACTTCACGCCAAAGGATGCGGTGCTGACGCCATCGCACATCCCCTATCTCACCGGCGCCGACTGCGGTTCCTGTCATTCCTCCAGCACCTACGTGGCCGGCGGCTTCGGCCCGGCAAACATGACGCAGGCCACGCACGCCTTCGTCACGACTTCCTGCATTACCTGCCATGAGGCAGGCCGCGCGTTCTACATGGGCGCGGCAAGCCCCGCGCTGCAGGGGCGGCCCGCGGATCACAATTCAGGACAGATGCTTGCGCCGAATGACTGCAGCATCTGTCACACGACCGCGAACTGGAACAGCACCGCGCTACCGGCCGGGCACATGCCGAATCCGGCCGGGCAGGCCTGCAATGTGTGCCATACGACCGCGCCCAGCGATTACTCCACCGCGACGCTCGCGGCGCACCCGAATTTGCACACGGGCATCAGCAGTGGCTGCCTCACCTGCCACGGGGCGCCCAATGCGCCGGCGCCGGTGTTTTACCTGAATTTCACGCCCAAGGATGCGCTGCTCTCCCCGCCGCACATCCCGACGGGCGCGACGCCCTGCGAGGACTGCCATGCGCGCACGGTGTTCACCTCGTTCAGCGGCGTTGTCATGACTTCTACGATGCACACATCGATGTTCGCCGTGATCGGCAGCACCTGCGATGCCTGCCATAACCGGGTTACGCCGGCGCTCAGCTTCTACGGCGTCACCAACCTGCAGACGCGGCCTGGCGATCACAATTCCGGCAGCAAGGCGACGCAGGATTGCAGCAACTGCCATAGTCCCCGGAACTGGGATGCCTCGCAGGTGAAGAAAACCGCCAAGGCGCCAGTCGCAACCCACGCGAGCGTCAGTGCGGTCGTCTCGGCCGCGAGCCCGGGAACGGCAGTGGCGCGGGCACGCGCGCGCGGCGCCTTTGCGGCGGGCGCAGCGCCCATGGCGATGTCACACCTGGGCGTGACCGGCGCGTGCGCCGGATGCCATAACGGCACTCTCGCCGCGGGCAAGGGTGCGAGCCACATCGCAAGCAACAATACCTGCGAGAACTGCCACACGGTCGGTGCATGGCTGCCGGCGCGCTTCGATCACCAGGGTGTCGCCGCGAAATGCTCAAGCTGCCACAACGGCGCGATCGCCCCGGGTCAACCCGCACGGCACCTGGTATCGAACCTGGACTGCGCCACCTGCCATGGCACGCTCGCCTGGACTCCGGCGAAGTTCAACCATGTCGGTGTCCTCGCGACGTGCCAGTCCTGCCACAACGGCATCACGGCGACGGGCAAGCAGGCAACCCATCCTGCAACCACACAGGATTGCAGCAACTGCCACACCACTTTCGCCTGGACTGCGGCGCCCCCGCCCGCTCCACCGTTGCGGCCGCTGATCAGGGGGCCAAAAACCGGAGCACGCGGCACTACCGGTCCTGAAAGATGAGAGGCGCGGTGCAGCGAGTGCGCGGGCGCGGGCGGGCACTGATGCTGCCTCTCGCCCTGGTCGCGATATTCGCAGGACCGCCAGAGGCGCGCGCTGCGGGCCCGATCGTGCAGCTGATCGATACGCAGGTCCATGAAGATCACGCCGACCTGTCGGTGCAATTCAGCTGCTCGGTGCGCTATGTCAACAACGCCCCGGCGAGTCATGGCAGCCATGTGACGATCACGCTGCGCCTCGGACTCGATTGCGGTACCCAGTTTGGAACGATTCCGCCGGAGCTGCCGCTGGTTGGCGGCGCGGATTCGCTCGTGACCGGCGCGCGCGTGGACTCAGTGGTGCCTGGCGAGATCAACCTGGAATTCAACTTTGCGCGCGCACTGGATTTCGTCATAGCGCCGAGCGCTTCCGGACTCGGGCTGAAGGTGCGCCTGCTGAACACGAGTCCGCGCAAGGGCAAAGTCTTCGTAGCCGATATCGATGCGCCTTCAGGCTACTCGGTCAATCTCGATTCCTCGCAGGCTCCCTTTGCGCCCGCTGCGGTCGAGGTCGCCGCCGCCTCGCTGCAGACGCAAGCCTATGTGTCGGAGACGGATGTCGGCGAGCAGCACTGGTACCGGCTGCGGGCGGGGCCCTTCGCCACGCGCCAGGAAGCGAACCGTGTCCTGCAGGCCGCGGAAGCCGGCTATCCCCACGCATGGCTCGCCGTCGACGACGAGCAGACTGACCTTTCGGTCGTGGAACACGCCGGCGCGGCGCCGAACGCGCCATCACGGCCCGTTGATGCGCCGCTGCCCGACGAGCAGCGTGCCGGGCTGCTGCGCGAGGCACGCGCGGCTCTCGCGCAGCACCGCTATCCGGAAGCAGTGGACCTGCTGAACCGTCTGCTGCGCCAGCCCGAATATCCGGCACGCGCCGATGCGCAGGAAATGATGGGGCTCACACGCGAGCGGGCCGGCCAGCTCGCGCAGGCCAAGGCCGAGTACCTGGAGTATCTTCGGCACTATCCCGATGGCGCGGCAGCGCCGAGGATTCGCGCGCACCTGCAGGCGCTCACCGCCGCTTCGCTGGCACCCAAATCCATGGGCGAATATGGCGCCGCGACGGCGCGTGGCTGGTCCATGGACGGCAGCGCGGCCCTCACCTACCAGTACGGCAGGGAGCAGACGGTCTCGAATGGCACGGCAACCACGACCAACTCCCTGAACGCTGCCCTGATTTATGGCGACCTGCTGTTACGTGACCAGGGCCAGCGTTACGATTTCACGGCGCGGCTCGATGGCGGCTACACGCACAACATCGTAACCACCAATGGCGGCAGCCAGGACCGAACCACCGCCGCCTACGCTGAACTGACCGACAAGCTCATCGGCGTAACGGCCCGGATCGGGCGCCAGTCGCTGGCGAGCCAGGGCATCATCGGCCTGTTTGACGGCGTGTTCGTCGGATACCAGGCCAATCCGTCCTGGTCGCTCAGCACCGCGGCCGGCCTGCCCGCCTACACCAGTTTCTCCGCGCCGTCGGCGCAGGAAAAATTTGCGACCGTCGCGGCGGAATTCAATCCATTTCATCAATCGTGGGTATTCGATGCGTACCTGTTTGACCAGACAGTCGGCAGCCTGACCGAGCGCCGCTCGATCGGCCTGCAGACCCGCTACACGCAGCAGGGACATACGGCGGTACTGCTGGTTGATTACGATCTTGCCTTCCAGCAACTGAACGCGCTGACCTTGATCGGCAATTCCCGCATGGGCGATAGCTGGATACTGGGATTCGATGCCGACCATCGCCGCAGTCCGCTGCTCGAGCTCAGTAACGCCTTGATCGGCCAAAGTGCAACCGACCTGCCGACGCTACAGGCGGACCTGCACCTGACCTCATCGCAACTGCGCCAGCTGGCCCTCGACAGGACGGCGACCAGCGACACGCTCGTCGTATCGATGAGCCGGCCGCTGGGCGAACGGTGGCAGTTCATGACTGACCTGTCCACGATCAAACTCAGCGGTACTCCGGCGTCCGGCGGGGTGTCCAGCACTACTACGACCGGACTCGACAAGAACATCGCGGTGCAAATGTCGGGGGCCAGCCTGATGCAGGCCGGTGACCTGCACATCTTCAGCGTGCGCTTGGATGACTCGCCCAGCTTTCGCAGCACCACGCTGTCGTGGGACGCCCGCTTTGTCCTGCACGGCGCCTGGCGCCTGGGACCGCGCCTCAGCGTCGAGCGCCTGGATGATCCCTCCCTCGGTGGCCGGCAAATGCTGTACCTGCCGCAGCTGCGCGGAGATTACACGAGCCGCCGATCGGTATTCGAAGTCACGGCCGGCTACCAGTTGCAAGACCAACAGGCGCTGCAGCAGCAGGCCGTCGCTACGGGGCAGCCCGTGACCAGCGCGGTTCAACAACGTTCCCTTTACCTGTCGGCCGCATACCGGGTACGCTTCTAGCGACCCATGAACATCCGCCTGAGCCTGCTCGTACTGGTGGCCGCCCTGTCATCGTGCGCGGCCGCACTGCCGCGGGTTCCCAGGGAAATCATCGACGAGCAAACCGCCAACACGCTGCTGGTCGTGAGCTCACCGTTGGTATTTGCCCGCGGTCGCTCCGACATCGCCGCGCGCGCGCATGATTACCTCAACGCAGTCGCCGTGGAAATAGATTCTAGCGGGCAATACCGCCAATACCTGCTGACGTACCGGTGGTCAACCGTGGATCCGCGCATGGCGGCCCCACCGTCCCCGGCCGCGGGCGCGCTCGTGATCATCGCGGACGGGCGGGAAATCCGGTTAACGCCGCTCGATCACTTGCCGGTCGGCGTCCCATTGCGCCCCGAGCTGCTGGTACCCAACCACGGTGATGTCCTGGCGCACGCCTATGCGGTCGATGCAGCGACGCTGCGATTCATAGCTGCCAGCAGGACAGTCAGCCTGCGCCTGCCGCAGGAGGCGCTCGATACTGCGTTCGATTTGTGGGAAGACGGGCGCGGCGCGCTCGCCGAATTCCTCAAGCGCGCGTCAGCAACCTAATCGGCGCCAAAGGTAGCCGCAATCAGCCGCCTCGACTCCTCGCTATCCCAATCGCGGGCGCCATAAATTTTCCGGAGGACCCGCCCGTCGGGCCCGATCAACACCGTCAGCGGCAGCCGGGTGGCGCCCAGCATTGTTTCCATGGTCAGGCCAGTATCAATGAAGTGGCTGATCGTTGCGCGTGTGGTGCTCATGAAGGATCTGGCATTGTCGGGGGAGTCGTCAGTGGAAATTCCAATGATGGCAAATTTGCCGGATTGCTCGCGCCACGCCAGGCGCTCCAGGGACTGCATTTCCTGCCTGCAAGGTGCGCACCAGCTCGCCCAGACATTGATGATCAGCGGCTTGCCTCGGTAGCTGGCGAGCGCCCGCGACGGGCCATTCAATCCGACCAGTGTCGCCTCGCGCAATGCTGCGCCAATGGCGACTTCGCCGCGAGAATCCGCGCTCCAGGCCGGCGCCGCGAGCATCAGCAGCACAAGCAGCGCAATCCCTGGCCTCACCGCAGCTGGCTGTCCTTGCTGCCGCGCCGGTTATAACCGGCGAACTTCGCCGCGTCCCGATCCTGCTCGTCCTGGCAGGTCAGGCACAGGCGCACGCCGGGAATGGCGATTCGCCGCGCCTCCGGGATTTCTGCCTCGCACTGCGCGCAGTGCAACAAAGAAGGTCCCGTCGGCAACTGACTTTGCGCACGCTTGATCGCATCCTTGACGGTGGCGTCAATCTGATCCTGCACCGCGCCGTCGCCCGCCCAACCGGTAGCCATGGCCATCACCTGAATAAGTAGTTCCGGCCATTTTACATCACCCGAAAAGCGGGCGCGCCAGCGCCGAAAAACAGCGACCTGCATCACAGTTGGCACAAGAACCTGCGAGCCCACGGCAGATGTGCGCCATGGGCGCTTGCCGGCGGATTTCGACTCGCTGATACGATGGATAATCTATGGGAACCCCCAGGCCACACATCGTTCACGCAGCCGCTCCCGACCGGGCGGAGGCGCTTGCCCGCGAGCTTGCCCAGGTGCTGGAGCAATGCGGCGATGCGGTCGTCGTCAAGGACCTGAATGCGGTCGTGACATTCTGGAATCGGGAAGCGACGTCCCTGTATGGATTTACCGCCGAGGAAGCGATCGGCAAGCCGCTGCGCATGCTGCATGCCGCCGAACTCTCCGAAGCCGATTATGAGCGCCTGCTGGTGCGGGTGCGCTCCGGCCGCCCCACCTCCTCGGTCTCCGAACGACACCGCAAGGATGGCAAGGCGATCCGCGTCTCGGCCTCGCCGTACATTCGTTGCAGAAAGTGTCGTTTTGATGACGCGGCGCAGTATGGATTTTGATCTGTTTCGGAGCATGATTATGATCCCTCGGATGGGGACCTCCGACGATGCGGCACTGGCACCGGCAATTTTTGGGGCGGACGCAACTGCCACCGACCTTGAGCGCGCTGGCGATCAGCGAGTTCTTCACGCTGGACGGTGGCGAGGCACAGGCCGTGCTCTCTCGGTATGGATTAGACATGCGGCTCGGCACGGCGCTGCAGATCGGCCTTTTGAAAATGTGTGGCAGGCCGCTCGACAAACTGCAACGGGTACCCGGCGCCGTGCTTGAGTAT
>JANXZQ010000455.1 GCA_025355445.1 Gammaproteobacteria bacterium | reverse complement strand
ACAACGAAGCGTCAAGGATGACGCGACCCAGCGGCGGCGGTTGCGCAACGAAGTGAAGCAGAGCTGCCAGCTGAGAAGTCACACTAGTTCAGGCCGCGCTCGTTCCCGCATTTCTGGATGAACCACCCATTTATTTGCTTTGAATTTCACCTTCCAGCGCGCTAAGTTGGCTGGATGTCCTCGGAGCCGACAATCCCGGTCGATGCACTCAAGTGTATCCGCACGCTGCGCCTGAAGGTCAAGTCGGACGCCTACACCTGGCTCAATGCCGCTGCGACGGAAGTCAATCAAGTCTGGAATTTCGCCAATGAAACGAGTGCCAAGGCGGCCCGTCCGTTTGCAGGACCTCCGAAGTGGTTGTCCGGGTATGACCTGGATAAGCTCACCGCAGGCGCAACGGACTGCTTTGGGAGAATCGGCTCCGACACCATCCAGCGGGTGAATGCAGAGTTCGCGACCCGCCGCCGGCAGTTCAAAAAGGTCAAGCTGCGTTGGCGGGCGAGCCGGGGCTCGAAACGCGCGCTCGGATGGATCCCGTTTAAGGCCGTTCAACTGAAGCGCAAAGAGAAGTCCCTGCGGTTCTCGGGAAAGGCCTTCCGCGTCTTCGAGCAGCACCGCTTGCTGGGACTGAAATGGAAATCCGGCTGCTTCGCCCAAGATGCGGTGGGGGATTGGTGGCTGTGTCTGCCGGTCGAGACGTCGGTGGCCCGAACCGCTGCGCCGCAGGACATCGTTGGGCTGGACTTGGGCCTGAAGGACACCGCCACCACGAGTGATGGAGAGAAACTAGAGGCCGGGCATTTCTATCGGAACATCGAGCAGAGGATCGCTCAGGCCCAGCGGCGGGGGCATCGGCGCCAGGCCAAGCGTCTGCACCGGCGGGCGGCACGCCGGCGCAAGGACGCCTTGCACAAGTTTTCTCGACAGATCGTTAATCGCTATCAGCAGATTATCGTCGGCGATGTGAGTAGCCAGAAGCTCGTCAAGACCCGGATGGCCAAATCGGTGTTGGACGCGGGCTGGGGGATGCTCAAGGCGCAGCTGCAGTACAAGGGCGAGTACGCCGGCAGATGCGTTCAAATCGTCAGCGAGAGGAACACAACACGAGCATGCAGCAACTGCGGGGCCCTGACGGGTCCTGTGGGTTTGGACATGCTCGCTGTAAGGGCGTGGGTGTGCAGCGGGTGCGGTGGCGCCCATGACCGAGATGTCAACGCTGCGAAGAACCTCATGCTCGCGGCGAGGTGCTCGCCGTCCGTGAGCGGGAACAGTCCTCGCTGTCAGACGCGCCGCCGCGCCAGGCATCTCGCCTGCGCGAGGTACGGAAACGCGCGTTGACGCCGGCGGCATGAACACCGGGGGGAATGGAATGCTGAGCGGCGGATCCTTTGCCCTGTAGATCATGAAGCCGCCGTGGTAACAGCCGTTGAACACCAGTAAGGTCGAGCGTTGCGTCGCGTGGCGCGCCAGTTGCGCGGCGAACAGGCAGGCCTCGGAGCCGGAGTTGCAGAAGCGCACTTGCTGCATCGAGGGGATGCGTAGTCGCCGACCAGGTTCAAGTACTCATGTCCATCGAGATCACTGATGCGCGCGCCGCGGCCGCGCTCGATCGTCAGCGGGAAAGGTGGGTAATCGAGCGTCTGGCGGGAGTGGCCTCCCGGCAATACGCCGCGGGCGCGCTCGTGGCGCGATTGACTACGTGGATTGGCGGTGATAAATCGGTGCCCGGCTTTCTGCAAGGCATCATCCACGCCGCTCGTCTCGAGCGGGATATGCGCCGGCTGCGGCTTCACGCCGGCACCAGCCGGCCCGGATACTTCAGGTACTTTTCCTTGATCGCATCCAGCGCCCAGTAGGCCAGTGCGCCCAACGTGCCGGTCGGATTCCACGAGGCATTTTGCGGATAGGCGGAGGCGCCGATGACGAACACATTCGGCGCATCCCATGACTGCAGATAGCGATTGACCACGCTGGTTGCGGGGTTGTCGCCCATGACGGCGCCGCCGGTATTGTGAGTGCTCTGATACTGCGTGACCGTGTAAGGAGGCTTGCGCGCATTGACGGCCACCTGTTTCGCGCCCATGGCTGCGGCGATTTCTGCCGCCTTGGCGGTCACGTGCGCCGCCATTTTGATATCGTTCTGCGGAAAGTCGAACGTCATACGCAGCAGCGGCTGACCCCAGGCGTCGCGGTACGTGGGGTCAAGATCCAAATGATTTTGCCGTTGACTCACCGAGCTGCCATGGATGCTCAAGATCACGGTGTGGTTGTAGTGCTTGACCACGGCCCGCTTCCAGTCCCTGCCCCAGCCGGGAGTGGCGGGAGGCACCGGATGATATTGGATGGGACGGCCATTGGAATTGACGGCGCCGATGTAGGATCCGCCGATGAACCCTAAGCCGCTGTGATCGAAGTTATCTCCGGCGAGGTCGTTGATCACCGTGCCGGAGGAGCCGGAGGCCATGAAGGGATTGATGTGGATGTCGTCGTTGAAGAAGGCGGCCACCGAGCCCGTGGTTTGATAGGAATAGTTGCGGCCAACTACGCCCTTCCCGGTGGCAGGATCGTAGGGCGCGCCGATGCCCGACAACAACAGCAGGCGAACATTGTTGAGCGCGAAGGCGGAGCTGATCACCAGAGATGCAGGCTGTTCGTATTCCCGGCCCGCGGCATCGACGTAGGTCACCCCGGTCGCGCGCTTTTTGGTCGAATCGAGATTGATGCGTTGTACCTGGCATCCGGTGCGCAGCTCGAAATTCGGGTTGGCCAATAACACTGGCAGGATGACGGTTTGCGGGGAAGATTTGGCGTAGTGCTCACAGGCATGACGTTCGCAGAAGCCGCAGAAAACGCAGGCGTTGAGCTTCATCCCCTCCGGGTTGGTGTACGGCTGGCTCAAATTCGAGGACGGCTGGGGAAATGGATGGTAACCCAAGCTGCTCGCCGCCTTGCGGAACAGGGCGCCTTGATATAACTCTTTCTGCGGAGGCGTCGGATATTCCCTTGTCCGCGGCGACTCGTGCGGATCGCCGCCCGGCTGGATGCGGCTGTTGAGGTTCCCAGCCCTGCCGCTGGTCCCCAACAGATATTCGAAACGATCGTAGTGGGGTTCCAGATCGTCGTAGGTCACGCCCCAATCCTGAATTGTCACGTCCGCGTCGAGAAAGTTCCTGCCATAGCGCTCGCGAGTGCGCGTCGCCAGTTGAAAATCGTTGCTCTGGAAACGCCAGGTCTGTCCGTTCCAGTGCACCATGGAACCACCGACGCCGGTCCCGGGTAGAAAGGATTCCAGGCGACGGACGGGCAGAGCGACTTCGGAGCTTCGATTGCGGAAAGTGACCGTCTCGCGAGCGGCGTCCTGCATCAGGGCCTTGCGCACGGAGAAGCGCAGCTCATCGTGAATGGCCGGACTCTGGAACTCCGGCACCGTGAAGCGCGAAGCACCGCGCTCCAAGCCGACCACTCTGTAGCCTGCTGCGGCCAACTCCTTGGCAACGATGCTGCCGACCATACCGATCCCAACGACGACGATATCCACCTCTTTGAGGCGCTCGGCCATCGTGTCTCCCTCCCCAGTAGCACCGCGGCCGTGGATCGGCCGGTGAGATAATCTTACCTCAAGGCTGAAGCGCCCAGGCTGGCAAAATATCCGGTCACCGCGGCGATGTCGGCATCGTTCAGGCGCTGAGCAACGGTGAGCATCAATTGGCCGGCATCGTTCTTGCGCGTCTCTTGTTGAAATGCCTTGAGCGCGCCGGCAAGGTACTCTGCGGATTGTCCCGCCAAATAGGGAGCGGCGTGCGGCACGCCCCTGCCGTCCGGACCGTGGCAGCCGTTGCATGCCTGAACGCGCTTGGTTTCATCGCCCTGATAGGCAAGCTGGTGGCCGCGCGCCAGTCCCCGGGCATCGATCGATGTGGCTTCGGGGAGGTGGGGAGCCGACATCGACGCATAGCGTGCGGCGAGCTTGCCGCGTTGCGGTTCGCTCAAGGCCTTCGCAAAATTCGCCATGATGGGATTGTCGCGCGTGCCGTCCGCGTAATTGTCCAGCTGCTTTTGCAGGTAGTCGGCGGCCTGGCCTGCGAGGCGCGGCACATGCGCCGCTGCCATACCCTCTCCATGCGCGCCGTGGCAGGCGGCGCAGGGCGCAACTTCCGCAGCGGCGGTGGGCTCCGCTGCACCCGCAAATTCGAAGCACGCGGCCGCAACCAGCGCGAGCACCAAACCCAACCCCGCGCAGGTGCGCGCTCTGGGGAGGCGCTGGGCCATGACCGAGTTCTTTCTCATAAATTCGCGGGAATGTCTTGACGCACGTGGATATGTCCAAGCCCGTCTTCGGCCAGACTCATAGGTTCGCGCTCGAACTTCACGCCATGCTTGTCGACGGCTTCGAAGTAGTCGGCGTAGGCGCCGGGGAAGCCGATCATTCGCCACCCCACCATGTCACGGTTGCCGCCGTAGACCGGATCGCTGAAGAACCCCTCAACCGTCATTCCCAGCAACATGTCGAAGAATACGGCGGAGGGCACGCCGTCGAGATCGTGCGCGCCGGACTCCAAGGATTTGAGATAGGCATCTTGGGCGTCGGCGGCCATTTCGCTGAACGGTTCGCCGTGCGATGCGAGATCGCGAATGATGGCGCGCAGTGACGCGTGAAAAAGTCCCGCCGGTGTGAAGGGCAGTTGGTACCCCTGAGTCGGCGTCCCCGCCTGCCATGGGCCGCTGCGATACAGCCGCTCGCCCGCGCCCCACGCACCGCCCAGCTGTTTATCGAGATAATTCGGAACACCGGCGCCCAGCGCTCCCGGGCCCGACTCATCCGCAGGAATGAGCCTTTCGCAGGCAGCCTCGATGAAAAGGACTTCCTCGGCATTGAAAAACAAATACGTGGCCTTGAGCGGGTCGGCCGCATGCGTGCTTTTTGCCGGCGCGCCTGCGGCGGGCGCGTTGGTCGATAAGAGTGCGGCAGTCGGGACTACGGTTGCGGCACCTACCGTGGTGACAAACGACCGCCTGGTAACCTTGTCCATGAGCGCCCTCCGGGATTGATATTCTCGGATCATCCTAAGCCGATATTGTTAAGTTTTCTTGAACGATCTTGCTCCCGCTAAAGACACGGATCAAGAGCACTGGCCGGTTGTCGCTGGTGTAGGATCAGGGCAAATGGGAGAGCCGTCGATGTACCGACTCACGATTGCCGGATTTCTCGTCATCCTCGGCGTGCCGGGATGCACTTCAATGAGGGCTGCGGACGCCGGCGCGCCGCCGGCTGATCACTCTGACGTCGCTGTCAGTGCCCAGACGCCCGCGCCAGCTACGCCGTCGCCACCGCCGACTTCGTCGCCGCCGCCGATCTCTCCAGCGCAGACCTCGCCAACGTCGTCGCCCGCCGCACCAGCCGCCGCGCCGGCGGCGCCGAGTGTGGCTGCAAAACCGAAGCCGCCTACCGTTGCTCGCACGGCGACCCCGGGGGGGACGGCGACACCTGCTCGAGCGCCGACCGCACAGGCAAAGCCCCAATCGCCGGGGGCGCCATCGCCGGGGGCGCCATCGCCGGGGGCACCATCGCCCGCGGCACCATCGCCCGCGGCACCTTCGCCGGCGACGGCATCACCGCCGCCGTCGCAGACGCTGCCCACGCTCAACCTCACGGATCTGGAGCAGCGCCTGCGCGAAACCCGCGCCATCGGCGTGTTCGCCAAGCTCTCGCTCAAGAATCAGGTTGACGACCTGTTGAGCGCATTCCGGGAATTGTATCGGGTCCCCAACAAGCGTCCTTCGTCGGAATTGCGGCAGCGCTACGATTTATTGCTGCTCAAAGTGCTCAGTCTGCTGCAGGACGGTGATCCGCCGCTCGCCTCGGCCATCGCCTCATCCAAAGAGGCGATCTGGAGCATTCTCGCGGACCCGGATAAGTTTTCAAAAATCTGACAACGCGTAAGGAGAAATCATGGCACTACGAATTTCCGCTTCTCTGTTGACCCTAGCCGTTTCCCTCATCGGTGTGCCGGCGCTCGCCGACGACGCCGGGCTCGGCAAGGATTTGAAGGCGACGATTGCTTTGCAGGGAATGCCCTGTGATCAACTGCTCACGGCGAAACGCAACGGTGACAGCGATTACACGGCCGCATGCAAGGACGGCAATCGCTACCACATCTTTGTCAACCCGCAGGGGCGGGTGATCGTGCAAAAACTTTAGCGGGCTGCAGCGGATGAGGGTGGGGCGTACGAGATGCGGTAGATGACGTTGCCGCCGTCTTCGCTCAACAACAACGATCCGTCGGCAAGTTCGGTGGTTGCCACGGGCCGCCCCCACACATCGCCGTTGTCGACGATAAAGCCGGTGAGAAAGTCCTCGTAGTCGCCCGTAGGCTGATTATCCTTCATGCGCACGCGCACCAGCTTATAGCCGGTGCGCAGGCTGCGGTTCCAGGAGCCATGAAACGCCGCGAACGCATCACCTGCGTAGCCGGCCGGAAACGCCGATTTCCCGGTGCTCGCCGTATAAAAGGTGAGACCGAGCGAGGCCGAATGAGACTGGTAGGGCACCTCGGGCACCAGCACCTTGCCGCGCAAGTCCGGGCGATCGCCCTTCAGCCGTGGCTCTTCGTTCGACCCCATGTAGTACCACGGCCACCCGTAGAATCCGCCACGCTGAACTCGAGTCGAATAGTCGGGCACCAGATCGTCGCCAAGTCCGTCGCGCTCATTGGTCGTGCACCATAGCGAGCCAGAGCCCGGCTGGACGGTGAGGCCGACGCAATTGCGCAACCCCGCGGCGTAGATTTTTCCAGCGCCCGGGGCGGCTGTATTGAACACCAAGACAGCCGCACGGTCGGTTTCCTGGTCCCAACTCGCGCCAAGTCCGTGCTCGCTGTCCCACACCGCGAGCTCTGCGGCAGACTTCTTGGACATGGTGTCGGCGACATTGGACGCCGAACCTACCGAGACGAACAGTTCTGCGCCATCGGGCGAGAAGGCGAGATCCCGCGAGGAATGGCCGCCGCCGTTGGGCAGCATTGGGATCACCGATTCCGGGGCGCCACGCGGTTTCACATCACCGGTGCGGTATGGATAGCGCGTGACCCGATTCGTTTCGGCTACGTACAGCCATTGCGGGTGCTTGGCGTTCGGATAGAACGCGAGTCCGAAGGGCTCCTTAAGATCTCGAACGTACACATCGGCGCGGGCCGCGCGAGTGCCACCCGGGGCCGGGTGCAGCACCGAGATGCGTCCGCCACGGGGTTCACTGACCAGGATGTCGCCGTTGGCAGCCAGGAGCATCTTGCGCGGTCCTTTCAGGTCAGCCGCGAAGACATTGACATGAAACCCCGGCGGCACGGCGAGCGCGGCATTTGCCGGGCGCGCAATCAATTTCGGATTATTGCGGCTCGAGGCAGTGGCGAAGGGAGGCGGCAGGGCGGCGAGATCGATTCGATGCAGGCGGCTAGGCGCATCTTGCCGCCAGTCGGCCGACTGTTCACTCGCTGCAGGCACGGGTGCGCCCTGCGAGGTGTCAGGTTTCGCTGCGTCAGGAGCGGATGCAGTGCGCGCGAGATCCTGGAAATAGGCGATCAGATTGTCGCGATCCTGCGCGTTTGGCACCACGGTGACCATAGTCGAGCCCGGCACCACCGTCGTCGGCGACGCCAGGAAGCGGCTCAACGTAGGCGCATCCCAGTCGAGGTCCGCAGCGCGCATTGCAGCCGTGTAGGAAAACCCTGCGGCGCTCGCGGCATGTCTGCCGTAGACGCCGATGAGAGTAGGTCCCTGTGCGCCGCCGTCGTCGCCGGGTTCCGCGGAATGGCAGACGCCGCACTGCTGGCGGAACAAGGCTTTGCCGGCGCCGGCATCGGCGGCGAGCGCCGGGATGCCGGCGGCAAATAGCCCGAGGCTGATTCCGCACCACGCGGTGACTATGCGTCGTCTCATGCGGCTCATGCTATCGCGGATCGGCAATCCAGGCACTCGCGAGATTGCGTGACGATACGCCGGACCGCAGAATTAGTTCAAGATTAGTGAACTAAGCGCAGACTGCAGCGCGCAACCGCAATGACAAAAGGCCTTATGACCTCATTATTCGATCCGCTCAAGATAGGCGACCTGACGCTGCCGAACCGCATCATCATGGCGCCGCTGACCCGCAGCCGCGCCGGCAGCGTCCGTATCCCCAATGCCTTGATGGCCGAGTACTATACGCAGCGCGCTTCTGCCGGCCTGATCTTGACCGAAGCCACCGTGGTATCGCCGATGGGCATCGGTTACGCCGATACACCGGGCATCTGGTCCGC
>JANXZQ010000444.1 GCA_025355445.1 Gammaproteobacteria bacterium | reverse complement strand
AAATACTGGTACTCTGGCGCGTAAACGGCGCCTCGGGGGCGTTTGGCGTGCTCCATAGGTAGCAGCACGCTCTATCCCTTTCCGGAATACCCCAACATGGGTTATTTCAACGATCATGGATCGCGCACCTATTGTTTCGTCGAGCGTAAGTCCACGGAGGGGTCATGATACGGACGTTCGTTTTCAGACTGGTGAGTATGATGTCGCTTGGATTGATCGGCCTTGCTTCTGAACTTGGCGCACAGCGGATGCTGGTTGACACGTTGCGTGTACACGGGGCGATTCCGCTTACTGGAATGTCGAAGGGACCGAATGGTTCTCACCGATGCAGCTACGACGACGGTACACGGACCTGGCTTGCTGGCGGTGTCAAGGGCTGTTCAGACAGTCTCCGTTGGATCGGCTTCACGATACGGGCGACACAGAATCTTGATCCGGCGCGGCCCAACTTTGTTCCCCTAATGGCAGCAGACGGCGATTGGAGGGAGTGGGGCGTCGTTCCAATCGTCGAGTTTGCGCGTCAGGCCATCTTGCCGTCGGACTGGCAGGGTAGAATGTGCCCTTACGACGACGGAAGCATGACTTGGTTTGTCTGGGTGCAGGATGCGTGTGTTATCAGCTTAGAATGGGTGAGCGACTGGGTGCTATTGGCGATGCGCCATGGGGATTACACTGGGAACACGAATGGCATGCCAACCTCCCAGACACAGCAGGATTCAGCGCGGGCTCATCTTCACGCATTTCTTCAAGAGCAAGACTCATTGCAAGGGCTGCTACGCTCGGCCACTGCCGCGAAGCAGCGGGGCGACAGTCAGCGCGCGCAGGCCGCCGCTGCTAACAGCACTGAACAGCAGCGCGACCGCGCCAAGCCAAAGCCCACCGCCTTGGGCATCTTCAAGAGCGAGGTAACAACAGGGATGACTAAGCAGTGCTTCTATGACGTGCTCGGGTCTCTTCATACGGTTACGCAGCCCTTGGTGTCACTGTGCTCGCTGACTGCGACGTTCCCCGTTCCGTGAACGGGTCGTTGAGGAACGCGCCTTCCATTCGTTTCCCTCACGCAGGCATTGGCGAATGACATCAAAAATTCGGCTTGGTGATCAAGCAGGGCTACGGAAAGCGGTGCGCGATGATGCCGGAGTTGTCCACTCGATTGCGTCCGACGACGGAGTGTCGCCCGATGTCAGTCACGCTGGCATCATGCTTCAGGCCCAGAATCGTGGCGCAACGTTCGACAATTTTGTGTCTGCAAATGATCGTGGTTGGCTCCGCCCCGATGGCACCTTCCTGCGGAGCGGGGATGTCGATGAAGGCGACGGCGCACACGACAGCACTGCGCGGAGATTGCGATAGCAACAAACGCCGATTGACTACGCCTTCGCCTTCTTAGCGCGGGGTTTCCGCGGTTTCGTTCTGACCAGGCGCATCCCTGTAGAGAGCGACCGGAGTTCGTCGACATACTTCTCCGAGATTCGCCCGACTAGGCCCTTGTCACTCTCGCCGACCAGCACAAGGATGACGTTGTTCTTGCCGGGGTTCATCCCTTCAATCTGACCGATGAGTCTGTCGTAGTTCGTCTTCTGTGTCAGATTCCGCTTGATCTCGATGAACACACTGTCATCCCACAGGACACCTTTCCAGTGCAGATAGATGTCCGCAGTAGTGCCCCCGTGCCGGTACTCCTTCTCCAGTCGCGCATCATCAGGCACGTTGGCGCGAAGGAAGGCGATGAGGTCGTTGCGGTACTGAAGCTCAGTGTCCATCTCCACTGGCTTCCACTCGGCGTCGATCAGGTCGGCCAACAACGTGACCAACGTACCAGCAGCAGCCGCGAACCTAGTCAGTGGCGGCATCCCGCTACCTCTTCTTCGCCTTGGGCTTTTCCGGCTCTGGCGTCTGTTCCTCAGGTTCTGGCGTGTCGGTGTCGTCGTACCCAGGTCCAAGTCGCAGGATGGGTTCCGCCTCCCGCGTCAAACTCCGCACCGCGCCCCTCGCTGAGTTGATGGCAACGCGAGCAGCATCTGCGGCTACCTGCTTCGGCGTGGCGTCCACAATCTCGTGGTCGCTCTGACCGTCATCGTCACCACCGGTCCTAGGCGGGATGGCCGTCGTCACATCGATGTTCAGCCCCTTGTCAATTTGCTTTGCCAACCAGAAGATCGCGTTGAGCAATGCCGCTTTTAGCTCGTTCTTGCGTCCCTTGTCCAGCTTCGATAAGGCGAGAATGCCGTCTCGCACCTTGGTCAAGCCAGTGGTAGCACTTTCGTTTTCCCACGTCGCCAGCGGATCAGCGACAGTGGCTGGTGCCGCTCGCGCCGCAGCGTCCTTCCGCATCGCTCGAATGCTCTGCACGGTGATATACGTCTTGACGATATCCGCGATAGCCTTGACCAGCACCACACCGGACTCGTGGTCAATCGACAAGTAGAGTTGCACACTGCCGCTGTCGAGCCCGCGAATCTCCAGTGGCGGCCGAGAGCCCGAAGCGAATTCCACAATGACGGATAGATGCTTGTCGAGCATTGCCGATTCCTTGGCGAATCCGTTGAGCGAGCCACCGTAGAGCGGCGCAGGAATCCGAATTTCAATCTCGGCTTCGTCGGCCGGACTGTTCGCAGGCTCGATGCTCAGCGCTTCAAGTCTGCTGCGAAGTTCGCTGACGTGATCGTAGAAGGTGTTTGCTCCCTTACGGAGCGTTCCAAGTGCCTGCACGATGTTGGCTGGTGAAGGACCGGCGCTGAACGCCCGGTTGACGGCAGCGAGTAGCCCGGGCCCAGCGAAGTCCTCTCCACCGATCTCCCGCGGAAGGTCGAGGCGATTTTCCGAGAGCGCGGCCGTCTGGCCGATCTCCGATGCGGACCGGATGCTCTCTATCGCCTCAGCTAGTGACTCGGCCGTATCCGCTGTCGGTGTCTGGATCGATTGTGAGAAGGTCGTGTCCAGTGCCTTCAGCAGCGAGCCCATCTCGAACAGTTCGTTGTCGGCAGCAACCGCGTCAAGGACGCTGCGCAGACGGTGGACATCCATCCTGGTGCCTCGGTTCGGGGGTAGCGAACAAAGATGGAGCCGTTCAAGGAACTAGCAAGCTCGCCGAGGCGCGGCTGAGATCTCTCACCGGGTAAGGCTGATCGCGGAAATCCAGATCCCCGCGCATGGCCCACACCCCATTGGCTCGCGGGAAAAAGTTCGGGGCGGCAAGCGGCGCCGGTGTGTGTCGGAGTCGCCAATGCATCGGCCCTGGGGTGCAATCGCCTATGCCTCGAATGACCTCCGAATGAACTCACCGGCAACGTACTGACTCGCGAGCCGGGTCAACTCGTGGAGTATCTGGCGCGCATCACCCGTGGGGCTCTCAAGATCGCGGTCCGCCAGCGTCTCATACGTCGCAGAAAAGCGGGGCGACACAGCCTTGTTTTCGTGGAACGCCTGGACGCCCACTCCGTTTTCCTCGGGGAAGATCCTGAGGTCGAGTTTGACCTTCTCATCATCGCTCATGCGCTCTCCCTGATGAATGTCATACTGCCTCAAAGCCCGAGGTTCGCTCGGATTATTTCGAGCGTGTCGATCACCTTTTTCGCATCCGAGATCGAGAGCAGCACAGTGTAGTCGGCACCCTCCGAGCCCGGCAAATCTACTGGCCCGATTCGAAACGCGATCATACCGCCATGCCGGAGGACCGCGAACGGCCGACGCACTAACGTCATCTCGTCGGGGGCTTCAGCGGCAGGGACTTGGAATAGCGCCGAAAGGTAGGTCCGGTCAGCCATGACCCGAATGTAACCCGAAGGGGTATCAAGGGGCATGACTCCTGCTGATTGGAGGACGTTTCTCCTGACCACGAGGAGTAGTCCCTTTGCGAGCCTGTCCCCGTTGCGCCGAGTCGATTCAGGACGAAGCGACCCTCTGTAAGCACTGCCACAGCGCCGTGCCTGCCGCTCCATCGCTTTCCGCCGCCGAGATTGTCGGTCGATCCGCTGGCCGTGTCGTGCGAGGCGTCGTCACCGTCCTTGGCGTGCTGTTCATTCTTGGGTTCGTACTGAAGACGTATTTGGAGGCCAAATCGTCTGGTAGTCTCCCCAGCATCCTGCCCGTCACCATCAATATCAGCGACGGCAAGGCGCAGCAGCTCAAGGCGAATGGCTACGAGTACTACACCTTCACGCTCCCAGCTCGGAATTGCACCCTGACCGGGCATGTCGAGGGCATCTCTGGAGCAAACAAGGACTTCGAGGGACTGGTGATGAGCGACGACGACTACAAGAACTGGAGCACGAATCACGCATCGCGTGGTGTGCAGTCCGGTCGAGTCGCCGCATGGAGTCCCAGCATCCCGCTCCACGGCCCCGGCACCTGGGTCATGGTGGTGAGCAATACATTCTCGATCTTCACCGACAAGGTTGTCACGGTGCAGGCGAAGGTGAGCTGCTGATGGCGCTCGCTCCGTGTCGTGAATGCGGCCGTGAGGTCAGCACCGAAGCGCCGACGTGTCCGAATTGTGGCGTGAGGAGTCCTTCGGGAGAACGGCAGCCCGATCCCAATGCAGCATTGCTAGTCAAACTCGTTGGCATCATGGCCGTCGCACTGATCGCGTTTCTGATCTACAAGGCGACTCGGCCGTCAGAGGCACCAGCTCCGACGCAGGTTGCGACTTCCGCACCGAATCCTGCTCCTATCTCCAAGCCGCGTGCTGATACGACGGCTGCTCCCGCCCTCGACCCCAGGTTCCCGGCACCTCCCGGCATGACGCCAGAGGCCGCGATGAACCGGGCGAAGCTCGCGGGCGTGAAGACAGACATCCGCAATATGGAGACGACCGAGGAGGCGTACTTCGCGAACTACGCGACCTATGGCACACTGGACCAGCTCCGCAAGCAGATGAACATTGTCCTCTCGACAGGTGCAACCATGTCAATCGTCCCGGCCTTGAACGGCTATACGATCTATGGAAGCAATAGCTCGATTACCGATGGGATTACCAGTTGCTCAGTCCAGGTCGGCGCAGGAGCGTCCAACCAGATTGACGGCGCGATACACTGTCCCTGACCAATCAAGCGAATACCCAATTCCGCACGAGCGCCGGATAGCGTTGTTGAATCTCGCGCGGCGCGGCTTCCTTGTCCTCGATCTCATAGACCCAACGAGAGATGAGGTTGTCGCCTGCCACCAGAATGTCGAGTTGCTTGCCTAGCTCTACCGTCTGCTCCGCGAGCATCTTAGCCGAGATACCGTGTAGGTCGGTCATCGCACCGGCTTCATGAGCAATCCAGTTGCGTGCCTCACGAGCGTCGTCCAGCCTGCGGGCGTACTCTGGCGTAACGAGGGATTGTAGCCCCAGCTCCCGCAACGTTGGCCCTAACATTCGGTCGGTGAGTCCTTGGGCAAACGTCGTGAAGGCATCCGGTTCTCTCCGGTCGTTCTCCTCGCCAAAATCCACGAGCTTCGCTATACGAAGGACGTAGCGGCACTTGTGCTCGAAGCACGACGCGAGGTAAACCGCTTTCCCGAGAGAGAGCAGGTAAGCGTCAAGCAACTCAGGCTCTTTGATCGGCAGGTATCCGAGGGACCAACCCATTGCGTGCATCCAAGTTTCCGGGGATGGTCGAAGGTAGGGCACCTCCAGAAATCTGGCTTAAGTCTTCTCACCGGATGGCGTTGCTCCGGCGAACTGCCAACACCGTGTTCAATCCATGTCCACAAACCGACCTAGGGGTCTACAAGCGGCGCACCGCGGGTACTGGTGGCAGGACCTCATAACCGCGCCATGAGGGAATGCCCCCCGCTTCGCTGTTGACATACCAGCTCCCATCGAATTCATCGCCAACACCATTCCCCCCTAGAAAAGTTGCAAAAAAATTTTCGGACGGGTCGGTGTGTGTCCGGGTCGCTAATGCAACTGCCCCGGGGTGGAACTAAGAAGGGGGGGGCTTGGGGTGTCCGTTGGGTGTCCGTTGGTACCAGAAATGGGGTCGGAATTGAAAAACTGCTTCCCGGCAGAATGGCGGGTTTCCTCAGTAAACTCCGACATTTCATCGGAATCGTGGATTGGATCGGGTCGCCTCCGGCGCAAGAGGTCGCAGGTGGAGCTGCGGCCGCGGCGCGGCCTCGCTCGCCTTCGGCTCGACTCCCTCCGGGCCCACTGGTTGCAAATCCATGCCCCATCTGCGGGTGGTGA
>JANXZQ010000442.1 GCA_025355445.1 Gammaproteobacteria bacterium | reverse complement strand
GAAAACATCAAGGGGCTCCGCTAAATATCGCTACCTTAAGTGTCAGACATGCACCCTGGCAAGCGTCCATCCGGTAGAATTTATGCCAATGAAACAACATATCGTGATTTCCGCCGTCGGCGGGGACCGCGTCGGCATGGTCCATGAACTCTCCAAGGTGGTTGCCGACTGCGGGGGAAGCATCAGCGAAAGCCGCATGACCTCGCTCGGCAACGAGTTTGCAATGCTGCTGCTGGTCAATGGCAACTGGCATACCCTCGCCAAGCTCGAGGGTGAGTTCAAGAAGCTCGCTGATGCCACCGGCATGAATATTCAGTTGCGGCGCACCGAAGAGCGCGCGGCGCGCAACGACATGCTGCCCTACTCCATCGACGTGGTATGTCTCGATCAGACCGGGATCGTGGCGGGGCTGTCTGGATTCTTCGCGCAACGCGCAGTCGATATTGCGGAATTGTCGACGCGCGCCTACGCGGCCGCACATACCGGTGCGCCGATGTTCTCGGTGCAGATAATCGTGAACGTTCCGAGCCGCCTGCACATCGGCGTGCTGCGGGAGGAATTCATGGACTTCTGCGATCATCTGAATCTGGATGCCATTTTCGAACCCGTAAAGAGTTGAAACCGCGCATGAGCAAAATCGACGTTGGCAAAAAGGCGCCGCAGTTTACCCTTGACGGCACCGGCGGCAGCTGGTCGTTGAGCGACGGGAGCGGCAGCTGCGTGGTCCTGTATTTCTATCCGCGCGACAACACCCCGGGCTGCACTCAGGAAGGCGAGGATTTCAACGCGGCTCATGCCCAATTCAAGAAGGCCAAGGCCATGATCTTCGGCATCTCCGCCGACACGCTGGCGTCGCACGAGAAATTCAAACAGAAGATGGGTTTTACGTTCGAGCTGTTGAGCGATCCGGACAAGAAAGTCTGCGCGCTCTACGACGTGATCCAGGAAAAGAGCATGTACGGCAAGAAATTTCTAGGCATCGAACGCAGCACTTTCCTGATCGACGCCAAAGGCGTATTGCGGCATGCATGGCGCAAGGTCAAGGTGAAGGGTCACGCTGCGCAAGTGTTCGCGGCGGTGAAGGCGCTGTGACCGGCGACGTGCGGCCCCGCGCGGCCGCGATGATGAAAAGCCGCAAGGCCAAGCCGGAGCGCCGCATCTTCGTGCTGGATACGAATGTATTGATGCATGACCCGACCGCCATCTTCCGCTTCGAAGAACACGACATTTATATCCCGATGACCGTGCTCGAGGAACTCGACGCCGGGAAAAAGGGCTTGTCGGAGCCGGCTCGTAATGTGCGCCAAGTCAGCCGCTTTCTCGATGAGTTGATGAAAGGCGCCAGCAAGAAGCAGATCGACCGCGGCCTCGCGTTGCCGGCCTCTGCGCCGATCAACCATGGCAAGCGCCCGCCGGGAGGCCGCCTGTTCTTTCAGACCCAATTGCTGGAATCGGTGCTCCCCGACGGTCTCCCAGGGCATGGTGCGGACAACGCGATCCTGGCCGACACGCTTGCGCTGCAACGTAAATTCCGCAACGCGCGCGTCACGCTGGTGTCGAAGGACATCAACTTGCGCATCAAGGCGGCCATCGTCGGTGTCCAGGCCGAAGACTATTCGAGCGACAAGACCATCGAGGATGCGGACCTGCTGGCGAGCGGCGTGCAACAACTGCCGCCGAATTTCTGGGAGAAACACGGCAAAGGCATGGAATCCTGGCAACAGCAGAGCCGCACCTACTACCGGGTACGCGGACCGTTGGTGCGCGAATGGCAGGCGAATCAATTCGTCTACGATCCCGGCGAGAACGGCGTCGAGGCCATTGTGCGCAAGCTCGAAGGCGAGTCTGCGATCCTGGAACTTACCGTCGATTACCGCGCCGAGCGCAACAATGTGTGGGGCGTCACCTCGCGCAATCGCGAACAGAATCTCGCGTTCAATTTATTGATGGATCCGGAAATCGATTTCGTCACCGTGCTCGGGCCTGCCGGCACGGGCAAGACCCTCTTGACGCTGGCGGCCGGTCTTGCGCAAACCTTGGATCACAACCGCTTCAGTGAAAACATCATGACGCGCGTCACGATACCGTTGGGCGAGGACATCGGTTTCTTGCCGGGCACGGAGGAGGAAAAAATGGAGCCCTGGATGGGCGCTCTGATGGACAACCTGGAAGTCTTGACGCAGGGCCAGCCCGGCGGGACTTGGGGACGCGGCGCCACCAACGACTTGCTTCGGCACCGCATCAAAATACGCTCATTGAACTTCATGCGCGGCCGCACTTTCTTGAATCGCTTCATCATCATCGATGAGGCGCAGAATTTGACCCCCAAGCAGATGAAGGCGCTGGTCACCCGCGCCGGTCCCGGCACCAAGATGGTGTGCCTGGGAAACATCGC
>JANXZQ010000380.1 GCA_025355445.1 Gammaproteobacteria bacterium | reverse complement strand
TCGATTCACCAAGGCAAAGACGAAGCGCGAAGCAATCGTCACTGCCATCCAGGAATTCAACCGCCGCAAGCGCATGGCCGAGCTCACCAAGCACGCGGGAACCTGCAAGGATCTGGTTAGCGTCGAGGAACTCTTGCAGCAACGTCGCAAAGGCTAAGTGGCAGTGATTTTGGTCGATTCCTCCTCCTGGATTCATATGCTTCGACCGAGTGGAGACGAGGCTGTCAGAGACCGGGTCACCGGGGCGCTCGATGCCGGTGAGGCCTGTTGGTGCCCCATCATCCGGTTGGAGTTATGGAATGGCGCCGGTGGCGATCGTGATAAGAAGGTACTTAGGGATTTCGAACGGCTGCTGCCGGAACTCGCCATCGACAATGCAGTTTGGCGTGCCGCCTTTGAGCTCGCACGACGCGCGCGTTCCGCCGGTATCTCGGTCCCGGCTACCGACATATTGATCGCCGCATGCGCGCGACACCACCAAGTCGGGCTTGAACATGCCGACTCAGACTTTTCGCACCTCGAAAAGCTCTAGTACCTCCTACGTGGAAAGAAAAATCGCCGCCCAACGGACTTGGCCGAAACGCCGCAGGGCGTCCAAGATCATTCTCGACGAAGCCGAAGACCACCTTTCCGATAGGCGGTTGGATGTCATGACAGTAAGTCAGCGTGAACTTTGCTGGGGTGCGTACGGGACGATGACCGGATTCCCGGCTTCGGCAGGCACGACGGCGCGATGAGCAATCGAGTACTCGCCCGGTGCAGCCAGCACAGGTGACGTTTCAGCCATGCTTGGTTGCACATAGAAGAGAGTTGGGCTGTAAGTCGTGCCGCGCGGCGTGCTGACGCCGATCGCGCCGGTAACTCCGTTGGCTGGAACAACGATGGTGATTTGGCTGTCGGAATTGACGGTGAAGGCGATCGATGTCGCAGCGCCAGTTGGAAACGTCACCTCCGAAGCGCCGGTGAAACCGGTGCCGTTAATGAAGACACTGGTGCCGGGGGCGCCCTCCGTCGGTGACGTGCCGTTTATTGCGACCACCGGCGTTTCGATATTTCGCAGCAGCCGATAGACCGTTCCCTCACCCCAGCCGCCGCCACCCATCGCAACCCCATATAAGTTGCCGTCGTTCGCCAAGATCATGGATGTCATGGGAAACAATCCGTAGGCACTGTCGCCATTGCTCAGCGTGTGCAGTTGTTTGAATCGGCCGACGGTATCGATCTTATATAGAGTGCCGCAACCTGCCGTGCCAACCTTGCCGACGTAGCACAGCTGCGGCCCGATAGTGCCATACGGATTGCCGCCGGTTACCCCATAGAGACTTCCGTCGGGTGTCTGCGCCAGCCCGGCATTTTGCGGCCACTCGCCGTCGTTTGCGCTGCCGCTGAAGCGATACAACACGGTCTCTTCGCCAGCGGGCGTGATCTTGTAGACTGTGCCGCAGCCACCAACGATGCAATTGCCCAACGTTGTGCCGCCGCCAAAGGTCGTGCCGTAGAAGGCGCCGCTCCTACCCTGTATCAACTTTCCCCAAGGCAGCGCACCATCGCCACCGCCGCCAGCCGGCGCCCCCCGAAATGTATACAGTGATCGAAATTGGCCTGAGAGACTGATCTGGAAAACCGTGCCGCCGGCAGACGCTCCGCCACCACCGCTGCTGGTCGTGCCGTACAGGTAGCCGTCGGCTCCTTGGACAAGTCCCGTGTAGGAGAGATAACCCTGGCTCTCGTCGGCGGCAAACTGATACAAAACCGTCACGGTTCCGTCGGGGGTCATCTTGAATATGGAGGTCGTCTCTGTGGGGAACTCCACTAAGGCCGTGCCATAGAAATTGCCGTCACTTGCTTGAATCATCCCGGTGTTGGCTGCCGCCTGGTAGCCATCAGCAGCGGTATAGAAATCGTGCAGCTTGGTGAACCTGCCATGGAGAGTGACTTTGAATGCGGTGCCACAGTTGCCCTTTTGGTAAAACTGGCCGCCGTAGCACCAATCCGCGCGGTTGGCGCCGCCCGCCTCGGTGGTACCGTAAAGATCGCCGTCCGCACTCTGGACGAGCGTACCGCGCGGCGTGGCGCCATCGGCATACGTGAAGTCGTGAAGATGGGAAAGCTGGCCAGTGCTGCGCGACACCTTGTACACGTAACCGTAATCAGAGGCGCCACCGAATGCGCTGACACCGTAGAAGTTGCCATCGCTGGCCTGAATCAGCGAGGAGAACTCGAATGCGGTGCCATCCGTGGGCGTAAAGTGATACAGCGTATTGAGCGGCGGATCGGTCGCTATTCCTGGAGTTTGTGCCACGCCCACGGCGTACAGGAGCGCCGAACCCAACATGAGGATGCAGCTTGCGTTTAACCTAATGCAGGAGTTTTTCATATCAAACATCCCCCACGCGCATCTTATACCGCCTTCTAGCGGGTCAAGATAGAGCCCGCAGCGTAGGTCGCTGCATGCGATCATCCGAAGGCTTTCTGCCGAGAGCTGATTATGAATTCATCTCGGTCGTGGAAGGCGAACTCCCGCTGGTGACTGACAGTGGCGACGGCGCACCACCCCACTCTTCGACGATTCCCTCTGTGGCGTAATTGGAGAGAATTTGTGGAGAATTTGTGGTTTACGCGACTCGTCTTTGAGGACCGGGTTCCGGTTTCGGGCGCCGTAGCTCGGACAGGATGTTCGTGTTAAGCAGCCATCGCGTCACAACGATACATCGCGAACGGGCATGGCGCCGCGCCTCGGCGCGATCTCGATGTCGCGGTGGGGGGACGCCTGCATGGCTTCAATGAGTGCCTGGCCGGTCGCGCTACCTTTGAGACGGCAGAACTCCTCGGCCGCAATGACGACCACTTCGTCGCGTCCATGCACGGTCACGTGCTGCGGTCCTTCGCCTCGTACCTTACGGACAAGTTCGCTGAAGCGCGCCTTGGCATCCTGCAAAAGCCAGTAGCCCGAACGTCCCTTAGGAGGGCGGGCAAACAGGTGCTTCCCCTAGATCGGAGACCGGTTCCATCACCCGTCAGCTTGCCAAATGGAACGGCAATGCTGCGGACGCAGGTCCAGGTTCTGCAAAAGAATACCCGCGACTCGTGCTCCCTATGCGAGAACCGCCAACACCTCTGCGGCCGCGCGCTGGCCTGACCGCGCGCCACCCTCCATAAATCCCTGGAAGTTGTAGGACGTGTGTTCACCAGCGAAGAAGACACGCCCCTGCGACACTCCCTCGTAGTTTCCAAACTGCGTGTACTGGCCAACTTTATAGGTGCTATAGCTCCCCAAAATGTTTGGATCGCCGGTTGGATAACTGAGCGTTGCAAGGCCGGTATAGTGACTGGAGACTCCTGGCCACACCATCTCGAGTTGGGCGAGAAATTGCTGCGCGTATCCGGCGGTCCGGTTGGAACCCCGACTCGTCGTGTACGGCCCCGTGGGTTGAAACGATGCGCCCGGAGTACCACCAGTGTAGTTCGTCAGCAGACCGTCGCCGCCGGGCTGGGCACGGCTGCTATCCCACGCGCTTTGAAACTCGAAATCCGTCTCAACAAAGCCGTCGCCGATCCCGGGCCACGCGCCACGACCGTTCCAATAGCGGCTGTCGAACTGCAACACCAGCTTGGAGTTCGTTCCGTAGCCAAGCAGGTTGATGGCCTGCATTTTCAGTGGATCAAATCCTGCCTCGCGGATATCAAGGCCGCGCAGCACGCTGAACGGCAGCGCCAGGACTACATAGTCGAAAGTCTCCGTGCGATCTCCGGTCGGTGTGGAAAAGCCAAGGGTTACCGGGCTGCCACTACCCGAATCTGTGGCAATTGCGGTCAGGCGCCAGCCGCAGCGAATGCAGCCTTTCGGCAAGCTTGCCGCAATCGCCAGCGGAAGCTGCTGATTGCCGTTCTGAATGTGGAAGCGCTCGTCCGAGCCGGAGGGGAGAATGAGATTTAGCGAACTCTGCTGCGTCGTGTCAGGACCATTCTCCGTCACCGTCGCAACGTCCAGGTATTGCCCGAGGCGCGAGCTGTGCCCGCTTGGCACGTAATTCTCGATCCAGTCGTAGGCGCTCAGATTGTCGAAGTAAAAGCCTGCTTCGGTGTATTGGTTGTATGTTGCCTGCGGGTCGATCGCCTTGTTCTGTTCGCGCAGGATCGGCGCTACCACATGCATGTCCGCTGCCAATTCGGCGTCTGTGTAGTAGCCCCCCAGGAAAAAATTGGTATCCTGCGAATTAGGCGGATAAGCCGCGTTCACATCCACCAGTTGCAGACCGAAACGTGCCGCGAGACTCCGGATCGTGTGATCGATCGAGTCGATGAATTCGCCGCACCATTCGCTGGTCTGGCCCTCTTTCCAGAACTGGTCGTTGGAGTGCATGCGGCCGCCGATCCGCATCGACGATTCATATACCTCGCACGGCACACCGGCATCCTGAAAGGCCAACGCGGCCACTAGGCCACCGATCCCAGCGCCGACTACGGCGATGCGCGGAACCGCAGCTTTTGACAACGGCTGTGCGCGCAGGCTTCCTCCGGCCAGCAGGCCGCCCAGTGCCAGGCCCGAGGCCTTCAACAGTCTGCGCCGAGTGAACAATTGATCTTCCGGCTGGGTGAGGCCGATCTGGCGGTCCATCGCTTGACGGATTCGCCTCATTGCCCTGCTTCGCGACATATAAATCCCCAGGCGCTACTTTGATGACCTGCTGTTGTAGGTCACGTAATACTTCTTGTAGCCCTGAGTTGACCAATGGCCTTTCCAGCCTCGCGGTATCGCGACGCCTTCCCCGACCCCCACCGACAGCACGTCACCATCGAGGGATGTGAGCTTGACGCCACCCTCGATGAAGAACATAAATTCGTCTTCCGGGTAACTGCCGATATCTTGTTCGGACGGGCCCGCACTATAAAGACCGCTTTCGACTTTGCCATCCTTCGACCTCGCCAGCAGAACGTCCGTGGCTGGTCCATCCGGCCCTTGATCTTTTACCGCGGTCATTGTATGAAAGATGGGTCCCCGCGCGTCCGCCGCCGTGACTTTCACCGGCTTGGTCGTCACGAGCGGAACACTCCGCGGCCCGGCCGCGAAGCTCAGACAGCTGATAGCCCAAAGTGCAAACAAGGTAATGATGCGATGCTTCATTGACTCTTCCCCCCCAATGTTGATGTATGCGGAGGCCGGGTGTTCGAAGACTCCGGCTCTATAGTCCGTCTGATAGTACCGCAGAGTAGTTGAATTCTGGTTTGCCCATTTCCACGTCGGTTTACGTTTTACACAGTCTCGGCGCGAAATATCCCCGTACATTCCGAGAGTGTGGTCACTGCTACATACCTGTTCCCCAAGGTTATTCCCGATCAATGAGCTCGATGCCAATGGTGCGCGGACGGAATATGTTATAGCCATATCCGTGCGGTGGTGGCGACCCATTCGGATTCACCTGGGCCAGCTCGCTTTGCTGATAGCCGGTCAGCGTATAACTGTCCAGCAGATTGTCGACGAACTGTGCGTACCGGCACACAGGTTACATATCATTCCGGAACGGGCCCAGGGCGTGATCGTGCGCAAAGAGGATTCGAACCCCTGACCCACGCATTACGAATTCACTGATCTATCTGGCGATGCCTATCAATCAATATCTTACGAACGCCAAATGCGATCTTCGTCGGTCCAAACAAGGGGTATATCTGCTTGTGCTGGTTTGCGGCACAGGCGGATCGTTCGGGGCGACTCATGGTCGGCGCGGCCCTTAAGTTTCCGGGCTTTGAGAATGTATTTGCTACCCGCTCCGCGGACCTTCAATCGATAGCGGTTGGCAGGGTCCTACCGCCGCGAGTGCGGCAAGCCCGAAGCCCGCCCTTGTTGAGTCAGCGGATGCCGGTGCAAGGACGGCGATATTGTAGGAGACCTCGATCGTCATCCAATGCTGATCATCTGTTTATCCGAAATAATATCGGTTCGAGGCCGGTCTAGTTCACAGTCGTACCGCATTTTAGGAGCTGATTTGAACAAGATACTCGATGGCTTGATTGGTTGGCCTGAGCGCGTCGCCGGGTACTTAGGTTGGCTTGCACCGCTGTTCGCGCGCCTCGTGGTAGGTTGGGTCTTTCTGTGGAGCGGATGGGGCAAGCTCAACAATCTCGCCGCGACTATCGAGAATTTCGCCGGCTGGCACATTCCTGCGCCTCACCTACTGGCACCGTTTGTCTCGGGTGTCGAGTTCTTCGGCGGGCTCTTTCTACTTGTGGGATTGTTGACGCGAATCTCCGCGGGAGCCTTAGGGGTTACCATGATTGTCGCGATCGTTTCAGCGAAATGGGACATGGTGGATTCGCTCGAAACGCTGCTCGGGTTTGATGAAACCGAATATCTCGCACTCTTTCTGTGGCTAGCGATTGCCGGCGCAGGGGCTATCTCTGTCGATCACCTGCTTGAGAAGCAGATTGCGTCCAATCGCATGGCAGCCAGCCCGCTGAGACGGACTCGGACGAATGCATAGCGTGGCCACCAAACCCGAATCTCATTCGGCAAAGTATTCTGCCGAGGAATTCCGTGGTCTAGTTACCAGTAGCACCCTTATCCGGAGCCCGTATGAAAACCCTCATCGTTACCCTCTACTCGCTGGTATTCCTTTTATCGGCCACACTCGCCTCTTCTGCTGAAGTTTTCTTTGACCAAAATCGATATGCTGCCGATATGGCGGCTGGGAAACCCATCGCCGTCGTTTTCCACGCCGATTGGTGCCCGACATGCCGTGCGCAGGCACCGGTTCTAAAAAACTTAAGTGAACAGACTGAGTTTGCCCCCTTGACGGTGTACGTAGCGGACTACGACACCGAGAAAGCCTTGAAGAAGTCCCTGGGAGTGACCCAGCAGAGCACGATCGTGGTCTTTAGAAACGGCAAGGAGCGGGTGCGAGCCACGGGCGATACGCGTCAAGACAGCTTGGCGGCGCTGCTGCGGCAGGCGCTTTCCTGAGCCAAGCGTCGCGCCTAACATGGAATTTGGAGCGGCGACCTATGGGCTAGCGTTGTTGGCAGGCATACTCTCCACCCTGTCGCCCTGCGTGTTGCCGCTCATACCTATTTTGGTGGCGGCTGCGCTCAGCGCTCATCGGTGGGGGGCGCTCGCGCTCGGCATCGGACTCGCGCTATCTTATACGGTCGTGGGCCTTCTGCTCGCCACTTTGGGCGCATCGTTAGGCCTCGACCCCGGTACTTTTCGCATGATTGGCGCGGTGCTGCTGGCCCTCTTCGGCCTAGTATTGCTCGTACCGCGACTTCAATATGCGTTCGGGCGCGTAACGAGCGCGTTGAGCAATTCCGGCAACACGCTGCTTTCACGCATCACGGGCAAGGGTGTCATGGGTCAATTTTTGATTGGCGCCGTGCTTGGCTTTGTATGGAGCCCTTGTGTCGGCCCCACCTTGGGTGCGGCGACTACACTAGCTAGTCAAGGACGCGATCTCGCCCAAATTGCTCTCTTGATGTTGATTTTCGGCATCGGCGCGGCGGCGCCATTGGTATTGCTTGGTTCGTTCTCGCGTACGCGCATGATGGCCATGAGAGGCCGTCTCTTGAGCTTTGGCCAATACGGAAAACAAGTATTCGGCCTCTTGATGCTGAGTTTGGGGATTCTGATCGCCACCGGACTGGATAAATCCATCGAGAGCTGGATACTCGACCGAAGTCCGGAATGGCTTACGAGATTCACGACGCGGTTTTGATTTTGGCTTGCGTGGTAAGACGTGCCTTAAGCCGGTCTCAACCGAAACTCTCTGCAAGCTTCCGCCCGCCTGATTCGAGGCCACGCCAGAGGAAATGACGCCATCGCAGTGCACTTTCGCTTCGTCAGCAGCCGCGGCAGGGGTGAAGGAGCCAACACTGAACAAAAGTGCGGCAGCGGCGGCGAGCGCGGCGCCCGAAGCAGATTTAGGTGTAAGCATACGAAACCTCTGAAATGTAGATTAAGAAAAGACCGTCAAGAGGCCTTCGAGCACAGTGTTTCATTCAACAGAGAGGACCGCGGCGATGTAAAGGTCATTGCAACCATCGGCAAATCACTTGGCTGGCGCCAAAAGGTCCAGCGGCGCTTCGCAGTATTCTTCGCCCGCAAGGCGCACAGTAATAATTCAGAGCATGTCCCGGTCTAAATAGACAATGACGGAGCATTTTGTATGCAATATTTGTCTATTTCCTTGGCGGCCCTATTAAGCGCATGTGCCAGTCTTTCCGTCGCTGGCGTGACGCCGATGGCTGAGTCAAGCGCTGCAAGTGGCGCGGCAGTTGTCGAACTTTACACTTCCCAAGGCTGTAGTTCGTGCCCGCCAGCGGATGCGCTTTTGGGAGAACTCTCAAAGATGCCGAATATCATTGCGTTGGCTTTCCACGTCGATTATTGGGATAGCATCGGATGGCGCGATCATTTCGCCGTGCCGATCGCTGTTGAGCGCCAGCATCGATACGTAGAAGCACTCGGATTGTCTTCCGCGTTTACCCCTCAGGTAGTCGTTAACGGGCACAGCAGTTTTGTGGGGTCAGACAAGCGTCGAATTCTCGCAGCACTCGCCGAGCCTCGTGACACCATTCCAGTGACTTTAGCGATCGCTGACCGAGAGCTTACCGTTTCGTTGCCGGAACGCGCCGAGCTCGAGGCGTACGATGTGAACCTGATCGCTTATCTGCCCGAGGCAGTGACCAGCGTAGGACGCGGTGAGAACTCCGGAAAGGTGCTCCAGGAGTACAACATTGTCAGGCAATTTCGCTCGCTCGGCGTCTGGCGGGGACACGAAAGCGTGATACGTATGCCGTTGGATTCTATCCCCGTCGACGCCAGTCGCGTTGCGGTCATACTTCAGCGCGTTCAACAAGGCCAGATTGCGGGAAGTGCCACGCTCGCGCTGCACTAGATCGCCCGGGGGCGTCGGCCCTGGCGCCTTGCCCGTGCCAGCGACAAGGTTTGCTACGTCGAGCTGGTCTTCAAGCGATTGATAAACGATGCCGAAGGGAGCGCCTGCTGCGGGGCGCAAATGTTTCTTGATTCCGGTGACGGGCTTGTTTTCAAAGGGGCAGTAGGTCCCTGGCGATCTGCAAATAAGCGCGAGTATCACGTGTCGCGCGAAGGTGCCCGCACTCTTTTGGCAACAGTGGTGGATGCGTACAAAAGCAAACAAGGCTATTACCCCTCAGAGTTGTTCATCCACGGACACGCCGCCTTTAGCGATGATGGGATGGCTTCAAGGATGCCGTGCCAGGCAGAACCAATCTCGTGGGTGTTCGTATTCGATCGAGCAACTCGATAAAGTTATTCCGGCCGGGAACGCATCCGATTCTTCGCGGTTCTGCGCTGCGAATCTCAGATCGTGCCGGGTTTCTTTGGACACGAGGCTTTATCCCGTATCTCGCTACATATCCGGGCAGAGAAACTCCCAATCCACTCCGGATTGATCTGCTACGCGGAGACGCCGATTTGCTGACCGTGATGGCAGACGTCATGGCTCTAACGAAGCTCAATTTCAACGCGTGCATCTATGGTGACTGATGATCCACGAGCTTGAAACGCCAGACGCGCTCAATGCTGTACAGGACGGACGCTGCCACGTCGCAGTGAGCTTTGCCTATAACTTGGTGCCCATGCCGGATATCGGTGGTCTCGTGTCGCATCCGCTTTTGGACGAGCCTGTGCTCCTGGCTCTGCCGGAATCTTGGCGGCGCATGCGCGGCCGAGTCGGCCTGAAACGCCTCGCGCAGGAAAACTGGATTGTCGGCTCAAGACAATCCGACGATCTGCTGCTGGCGGAGAGAGTCTGCGCTCTGGCCGGCTTCGTTCCTCGAATCGCCCATACCGTCGATGACTACGATCTGGTTCTGAGAATGGTTTCGTCGGGGCTAGGCGTCGGGTTCGTACCTAAGTTGGGGTTGGCATTTCCGAGCGCCAAAGCTGTAGTGGTCCGCTCGCCGCGCGGCCCACCTCTTCGTCGGCGCGTCCAAGCGTTGACTCGCAGCGCGTTCGCCTCCTCACCTGCGCTAAAGGCCCTGCTCTCGGAGCTATAGTCGTCGGATCGGGTAGCTGGACCCAGTTGGCCGCGGGGCCATCGATTTGTTCAAAGGCCCCCGCAACGAAGGCTGCCAACGTACACAAAGGCCAATTCAACGGAAATGTCCGACCATCCACGGTCGTAATTTCCCCTAAAGGGTCAGTTCGAGGATTAGGTTGACCGGCGTCTGCGCGGCGAGCCGCAGGCTGGAAAACCCCGCTTCCTGCGCCACCTTGCGCAGGCGCTCTTCGCCCGCCTGCGCGCCGAGGCTGTGAACAGGCGCGCTGCTTGGGCGCCGCCCGGCGCCGCAACTCATTGAATCGACAAGCGGCGGTAACGAATTAATGGTCAATATTCGACGCCGATTTACACCCAGCGGTCTCAATCGTGGCCAGTTCCGCAGCGCTGGCGCTTTGCAGCATGAGTTCGATAAGGCGCTTGAGCAGAGCCGAATCGGAAAGCCCTTGGTGGCGCGCCAACGCCGCAAAGCGCTCCTTCGTCTTTTTCGTCACCCAAGTCTTGAGTTGTGTGCAGTCGCTCATCGTGAGCGACATTTGTACCAAAGAGCAGCCGGCAGACTATCCTGCATTCAGTGGAAAATGCAGCGAAACTCGACAATTAGTCCGACGACAACATCGGGGGTAACGTTATAGCAAGTCGATGGGCGGACCGGAAGAAGCATCATATGTCTTTGACAGATCCGGCTTGCACTCTTGCTGTCCCATTCGTTTTCAAGCGGTTTAGTTCCCAACGCGTTTCACCTGGAAATCCCGAGAAACTCGGTCAACATTTCTTGTGGGTATCGGTAATAATTTGCCTCACGTGACAGCTTGTCCCTCAACGACCAGAACCGCACAAAGCGAAAAGGTCGACCATGGCTACCCCGGTGCTCCGATCAAACGAACTGCTTCAAGTACTTCGTCTCCCGCAGGTCTGCAAAGTAACCGGCTTGTGCCGATCAATGATCTATCGCCTGGAGACTGAGAGGCGCTTTCCACGTCGCATAAAAATCAGTCTGCGCGCCGTCGGATGGATCGAGAGCGAAGTGCAAGAATGGCTGGCGATCCGAATCGAGCGCAGCCGCGTCTCTGCATCAGATTCGGCGGAAATGAAACGTCAATAGCCTCGATTCTTACGAAGCCCTCCGTCCGTATAGACGGTCACGCAATTGCAGGCCGTGGCTCACTGCGGCGCGCACGAGATTTCTGTGCCGGTTGCACTGTCAGTCGTAATCCGAACGCCGCCAAGATCACCGCGAGGGTATCGAGGCGAGGGTTGCCCCGCTCGGAAAGGGTCCGATACAGCGTCTCGCGGGAGAGCCCGGTCTTGTCGGCCAGTGCGGTCATACCCCCCACGGCATCGACGATGGTGCGTAGCGCGACAGGAACGGCGCGCGCGTCGCCGTCCTCCAGCATTGCTTCAATGTACGCGGCCACCTCTGCCTCACTTCGAAGGTGTTCCGCTGCGATGAACGGGCGGCTTGGGGAGGCGGGCTTTGTAGTCTTTCCAGTACGCATGGGCTGTCTCGATATCCTTCGCTTGTGTGCTCTTGTCACCACCACATAACAGCAGGATGAGCGTCTTACCCATCTGCCCGTAGTACACCCGGTATCCGGGGCCGTGATCGATCCTCAATTCACAGACGCCACCGCCCACATTCTTCCAATCGCCGAGTAGCCCCGCCTTGAGCCGATCAAGTCGGGCAGTAATGCGGGCGCGGGTCGCGCCATCGCGTAAGCTCGCTAGCCATTCGGTCAGCGGGGCCTTGCCCTCGATTGTCTCGTATTGGCGGACTTCTACGTCGTTGTTCATTGTAGCCTAAAAGCTACAGTCCGGGATAGTGCGGGATTTCACAGATCAGCCCGCCATACGCTTGAAAGGCACCACATTCGCGCCCGCGCGCAGCCCGTCGAGATAATCCGCCCATGCCTCCATCATTTTGCGGCGTTCGGGCAGGCGATTCGCCTTGTTGTACGCCGCTCGCACCTGGTTGCGTTCGGCATGCGCAAGCTGCAATTCGATCAAGTCCGGGTGATACCCCTGCTCGTTCAGGCACGTGGAGGCCAGTGACCGGAATCCGTGCCCAGTCATCTCCTCGTTGGTGTAGCCGAGCCGGCGAAGCGCCGCGTTCACTGTGTTGTCGCTCATCGGTCGCGATTCGCTTCGAAGCGATGGAAACACGTAGCGGCCTCGCCCAGTGATCGATTTCAGCTCCCGCAGTAGCACGACCGCTTGCCCGGCCAGCGGTACGACGTACTGTTCTCCCATCTTCATTTTCTCTTCAGGAATGCGCCACAGAGGTTCCTGCCATTCCAAATCAAACTCGCTCCACTCCGCATGACGCAATTCACCGGGGCGTACGAACAGGTACGGTGACAACTTCAGAGCATATGCGGTCACAGCTTGGCCCTTGTAGCCGTCAATGGCACGTAGCAACTCGCCGATGCGTGCCGGTTCCGTGCCTTGCGTACGTCGCTGGCGCAAGTTTCTTCTCTTGCAGCGACAGCCATTCGCGCGCGACCGCTTCGAAGGTATTCGCATCGGCTGATTTCTCTGCCTGCCGCTTTACACTTGGATCGACACCATTGGCAATCATTCCTTTGGCTTCGTCGCGGCGCGCGCGTGCTTGCTGTAGCGTCACATGGGGATAGACGCCAAGAGACAGAAGCTTTTCGCGACCTTCAAAACGGTACTTCAATCGCCACCACAATGAGCCGTTGGGATTGATCAGCAAGTACAGTCCGCCGCCGTCGCTCAGCTTGCGCGGCTTCTCCTGCGGTTTGGCGCTGCGTATTTGGGTAACGGTCAGCATTTGAGGGTAACCTCCTTTTACCCTAGGTCTGTTACCCCCATTCCTACCCCCTTACAGGGCACGATGTCAAGGACTGAGCTTGGGCATCAGTGGACGCCAAATCTCGTAAATTGCAGCTATTTTTGCTTGTTTAGTGGACGTCAGTGGACGTTCTTGAAGAGGGTCTGGTGCCGCAAAGAGGATTCGAACCCCTGACCCACGCATTACGAATGCGTTGCTCTACCAACTGAGCTATTGCGGCGTCGAGACCCTACGGCAACCCG
>JANXZQ010000318.1 GCA_025355445.1 Gammaproteobacteria bacterium | reverse complement strand
AGTCGCCGCCCAGGTCCGTCAGAGAGGTGACTCGTCCGGTGGCGATGATGATGCCGGTGAACATGGTGGGGAGCCGCGCTAGCGCTTCTTGGGACCGACAGGCTTGCTGCCGGCCTTCGACATTCATGACGTGCGGCGCATGGGCGGGGACCTGCGCCTCATTCTGATTCCCCAGAAGCGCTAGCGCGGCTCCCCACCATGTTCACCGGCATCATCATCGCCACCGGACGAGTCACCTCTCTGACGGACCTGGGCGGCGACTTGGAAATGGGTATCGACGCCGCGGCGCTCGAGGACTCGCGCATGGCATTGGGCGACAGCGTGAGCGTGCAGGGAGCCTGCCTGACCGTGGCCCGCAAGCAAGGCACGAGTTTTTTCGCCGATGTTTCGCGCGAGACCCTGGCCAAGACCACGCTGGGGACTTTGAGTCCTGGGTCGAAGGTCAACCTGGAGCCGAGCTTGCGCGCCGGGGATGCGCTGGGCGGCCACATGGTCAGCGGCCACGTCGATGCGGTCGGGAAGCTGCGGGCACTGGTCGAAGATGCGCGCTCGCGGCGCCTGGAATTCGAGTTGCCGGAATCGCTGATGCGTTTCGTGGCGCCGAAGGGCTCAATATGCGTCAACGGCGTGAGCCTTACCGTCAACAATGTCGAGGGCCGGAACTTCGACGTCAATATCATTCCTCACACGCTCAAAGTCACCACGCTGGGCGCACTTAAGATCGGCGACGGCGTCAACATCGAAATCGACGTGATCGCGCGTTATCTCGCACGCCTCATGTCAAACACCGAAGAGTAGGACTCAATGCCCGCGTTCAATACCATCGACGAAATTCTCGAGGACCTGCGCCGCGGCAAGATGGCGGTGATCATGGATGACGAGGATCGAGAAAATGAGGGCGATCTGATCATGGCTGCGGACAGCGTGCGGGCGGAGGATGTGAACTTCATGGCGCGCTACGGCCGCGGGCTCATCTGCCTGACCCTGACGCGCGAGCGCTGCCGCCAGCTGCGCCTGCCGCTGATGGTGAGCGACACCGACAGCACGCATCGCACCAACTTCACGTTGTCGATCGAGGCCGCCGAGGGGGTGACTACGGGAATATCCGCGCACGATCGGGCGCACACCGTGAAGACTGCCGTCGCCGCGAATGCCGGGCCCGAGGACTTGCGCCAACCCGGACATGTGTTCCCGCTGATGGCGCAGCCCGGCGGAGTGCTTAGCCGCGCCGGCCACACCGAGGCCGGCTGCGATCTGGCGCGTCTGGCGGGATTCTCGCCGGCCGCCATGATCGTCGAGATTCTCAATGAGGACGGCACCATGGCGCGCCGGCCCGATCTGGAATTGTTCGCTAAATCGCATGGCTTGAAAATCGGCACCATCGCGGACCTCATCCGCTACCGCTTGAAGAACGAACGTTCGGTGGAGCGCATTTACGAGGACCTGGTCGAGACCGAGTACGGCAGCTTCAAATTGTCCTGCTATGAGGATCACGTCAACAAGACGGTGCATATCGCCCTGGTCAAAGGCGACTTGAACTCGGAGCCGCCGCCGTTGGTGCGTGTGCACATCAAGGACACGCTGCGGGACGTGGTGGGTGTGCATAACGAGCGCCTGGGCTGGCCGCTGCGCGCGGCCATGCGCCGCGTGGCCATTGAGCCCTCGGGAGTCGTTGTGATATTGCGGCCGGAGGAGACGGCGCGAGATTTCATGGACAGCGTGCTGCTCCTCGACCCCAAGAGTGCGAACACCCGCCATCCGGGCGCCACGGTGATCCGCACCTATGGAATCGGCGCGCAAATCCTCAAGGATTTGGGGCTGAAGCGCATGCGCGTGCTGAGCGCGCCGAAGCAGCTGCAGGGTCTCGCGGCCTTTGACCTGGAGGTGACCAGCTATGTCGATGGCGGCGAATAGGCGCTGCGGAGGCTATACTTCGGCGCCAACCTTGCGAGGAAAGTTTTGTGCCTAACGATCTGTCGAAGATAACCGAGGGTGAATTGCTGGCGCGCGATCTGCGTTTCGTGATCGTGGCGGCTCGGTTCAATGACTTCGTCGTGGAGCCGCTGCTGCGCGGCGCCCTCGATGCGCTCAAGCGCCATGGGGTGGGGGAGAAGCAGATTGAAATCGTGCGTGTCCCGGGCGCGTTCGATATTCCCATCGTGGCGCGCAAGCTGGCGGCGTCGCGCCGTTACGAGGCGCTCATTGCGTTGGGCGCCGTAATCCGCGGCCAGACGCCGCATTTCGACTATGTGGCGGGCGAATGCGCCAGTGGCCTATCGCGAATTGCTCTGGAAACGGGGGTACCGGTTGCATTCGGCGTGCTGACCACGGACACGGTGGAACAGGCCGTGGACCGCGCTGGCGGCAAGGCCGGCAACAAGGGCGCGGATGCCGCGCTGGTGGCGCTGGAAATGGCCAACCTTCTGCGCCGCCTGGATACTTGAGCAAGTGGCCGCCAAGCGCAAGGCCGCCGCCGCAGCCGGCGCTACCGGTCGGCGGGCCCGCAGCATGGCGCGGCGCCTGGCGCTGCAGGCGCTCTATCAACTACAGCTGAACCCGCGCCCTTTGGCCGCCATGCAGAAGCAATTCGTGGCGGATCCCGAGTCGGATCGCGCGGACCTCGACTATTTTCGAGAACTAATCGCGGCAATTGCGCCGCACCGCGAGGCTCTCGATACCCGCCTTGCGCTGCTGTGCGAAATCCCGCCGGCAGAACTCGACCCGATCGAACATGCCGTGTTGTGGGTGGGTTTGCATGAGCTGACATCCTGTGCGGATCTGCCGTACCGAGTGGCGCTTGCGGAGGCTGTGCAATTGGCGAAGCAATTCGGTGCGACCGACGGGCACAAATTCGTCAATGCCGTGTTGGATCGCGCGGCGCGGGAACTGCGGCCGAACGAGTACGGTCAGGCCGCGCCGTAGCGCCATGCAAGCCGTAGCGCCATGAAGGCAGAGGCATCCCCTCTCGGCGAGTTCGAATTGATCCGGCGTTTTTTCATGCGCGATGCCAAGCCTCGCGGCGTCGGCGACGACTCCGGCGTTATTTTGGGGATTGGTGATGACGCGGCGGTCCTGGCCTTGCCGCCTGGTACGGAATTGATCGCCGCGGTCGACACCATCGTGGCGGGGCGCCATTTCCCGCTGAGCACGGACGCGCGCTCCATCGGCCATCGTGCCCTTGCCGTCAACTTGAGCGACCTGGCCGCCATGGGCGCAACCCCCGCCTGGGCGACACTGGCCCTGACACTGCCGAGCGCGGATGCTGCTTGGCTCACGCGATTTTCTGCCGGGCTGCTCGAGCTCGCGGACGAATACGGCGTGGCGCTGGTGGGCGGCGATACCACCGAGGGTCCCTTGACGGTAAGCGTGCAAGTATTGGGTCATGTGCCGCGCGGCATGGCGCTGCGCCGTGACGGCGCGCGCGACGGAGATCTGTTGGCCGTGACCGGTACATTGGGCGACGCCGGCGCTGGGCTCGCCTTTACCACGGCCCCGCCGACGGTGAAATCCGGCCCGGCGTCGCCCGACGTGGCGGCTCTCGTGCAGCGCTTCGACTACCCAACGCCCAGAGTGCGGTTCGGCTTGGCGGCGCGCGGAATTGCGAGCGCTGCCATGGACCTGTCCGACGGTTTACTGGGTGATCTGCCCAAACTGGCGCGGGCCTGCGGTCTCGCGGCGCATGTGGCGGTACAGCGCCTGCCCTTATCGGACGCGATGCGGGCCGCGGTGAGCGTGGGTCAGGCGCGCGAGTGGGCGCTGGCGGCGGGCGATGATTACGAATTGCTGCTCGCGGTGGCGCCCGCGCGGTTCGCCGACCTCGAGACGGCCGCTGCGCGTTTGAACCTAAGACTTACCGCGGTGGGCGAATTGCACGACGGCAGCGGTGTGACGTGGTCGCTAGATGGCCGCGATTTCCTGCCCGTTACGCACGGTTACGAGCACTTCTCCCAAGCCTCGACCCAAATCACAGTTTAGGTTGGGTCGCACCAGTATCCTTCGGCGTCATCTAGTCAAATAGACGCTGCGCACCCTTGAGCAACAATCGCTTAACCTCTCACGCGAAGTCCCCGAACGGCCGCAACTCCTTGCCCGAGAAGATCGGCAAGTACATGATTATCAACGAAGTGGGGCGTGGCAGCACCGGAGTCGTGTATCTCTCGCACGATCCGTACTACGGCCGCGACGTCGCCATCAAGGTGTACAACGTCGACGCCAGCGGCGATGAGAATCGAAAGAAAATCGCCCGCAAGATGTTCCTGTCCGAAGCGCACATGGTCGGCATGTTGCAGCACCCGAATATTCTGCCGATCTACGATGCGGGCGAGGAGAACGGGCACTGCTACATCGTCACCGAGCATGTGCACGGCGCGCGCACCCTGGCGGCCTATTGCCGGCCGGATAATTTGCTGCGCATCGACGACGTGGTGGAGCTCGTATACAAGGCGGCTCGCGCATTGCATTACGCGCACAGCCGCGGGGTGATTCATCGCGACATCAAGCCGAGCAATATCATGCTCACGCTGGAAAGCGACGTGCGCATCATCGATTTCGGAATCGCCCTGGTCGCCGACTCGGAGATCTCGCGCATCGAGGGAATCGCAGGCAGCCCGTCCTATATGTCTCCGGAGCAAGTCCAGTCGATTGAACTCACCAATCGCTCGGACCTGTACTCCCTCGGCGCCGTGATGTACGAGTTGCTGACCGGAACACGGCCGTTTCGCGCCGGCAATCTGCAAAAGCTGCTGCATCAGATCGTCTTCGCGACGCCGCCGCCGATCCATACGTTGCGCCCCGAGATCCCCGAAGAGCTCGAGAACGTGACCGCGATGGCGCTGCAGAAGGATCCCGAAAAGCGCTACAAGACGGGTTTGGACTTTGCCGCCGAGCTGACGCGCGTGCACCAGAAGCTGCGCGCGCAGTACAACCGCATCGATCAGCAGGAGCAGTTCAGCCTGCTGCGCAAGTTGAAGTTCTTCCATGAATTCTCGCACGGCGAGATCTGGGAAGTGTTGCGCGCCAGCAGCTGGCAGGACTATGCCGATGCCGAGGAGATCGTCAAGGAAGGAGAAATGGACGACCGTTTCTACATCATCGTGCAGGGCCGGGTCAGCGTGCAGAGGCTGGGGCGGGCGCTGGGGTATCTGGACGTCGGCGACTGTTTCGGCGAGACCAGCTATGTGCGCGGAGCGAAGCGCACCGCGACCATCAACGCCTCGGGCCCGGTAACCGTGATGAAGGTCAGCTCCACGCTCCTCGAACAAGTGTCAGCGGAGTGTCAGTTGCGCTTCAATCAGGTCTTTCTACGCAACATGATCGGGCGCCTGCAGAGCGCCGAGCGCGGAGTTCCCAGCGGATCTTAGGGTCTGGCTGAAGGCTGCCGGCTATGCCGCGGCTTCTTTGTCGAACTCGATCATGGCGTAGGCGGAGTGATTGTGAATCGACTCGAAGTTCTCCGCTTCGACCACGTAGGCCCGCACACGCTTGTCCTTGTTGAGAGCCAGGGCGACGTCGCGCACCGTGTCCTCGACGAATTTCGGATTGTCGTAGGCGCGCTCGGTCACGTACTTCTCGTCGGGACGCTTCAAGATTCCGTACACCTCGCATGAGGCCTCGCGTTCGGCGATGTCGATCAACTCTTCCAGCCACATGTGCTCGACCAGTTTTGCGGTCAGGGTGATGTGCGCGCGCTGATTGTGCGCACCGTAGTCGGAGATTTTCTTCGAGCAGGGACACAGGCTGGTGGTCGGGACCACGACCTTCAGCCAGACGTCGGTCTTGCCATCGCGGTGTTCGCCGAAGATGGTCGCCTGGTAATTCATCAGGCTCTCCACTCCCGTGACCGGGGCTTTTTTCATCACGAAGTAGGGGAAGGTCATCTCGATGTGGCCGGCGCCGGCGTCCAAATGCTCGGTCATTTCCGCGAGCATCTTGCCGAATGAGTCGACCGAGATCTCGCGCTCGTGCCGATGCAGGATCTCGACGAAGCGGGACATGTGCGTGCCCTTGAAGTTGTGCGGCAGATTCACGTACATGTTGAAGTTCGCCACCGTGTGCTGTTCGCCGCGGGCGCGGTCTTTCACCTTGACCGGATGGTAGATGTCCTTGATACCCACTTTGTTGATCGGTATCTGCCGCGTGTCGGCATGGCCCTGCACATCCTCCACGGCGTGCACTTTGGGTTTTTTGACGGGGACGGCGACGTTCATAACCTTGAGTTCCTGCGCGGGCGATCAAGGCTACATGGAGCCTAAACCGCGAATTCCAATAATTTTAGACGATTCGGGGGAGCTTGGGCCGATTCTGCGGGGCGGCCTTCCGCCGGGCGGCGTACCGCAGGGGCGGCGGCAACCGACAGGCGGAGCGCCGCCCGGGGAACACCGCCCGGGGGAACACCGGCCGAAGGGTGGCCGCTCCAGGCCCTAATCGCGCGTTAAGCCCGGCGATCGACGACGTACGAGGCCAGCCACGCCAGAATCTGCCCACGCGCGCCGAACGGCGCAAGACGATCGCAGGCGCGGCGCTGCAGCTCGCGCGCGCGCAGCTTGGCGGTTTCGAGCCCGAGAACACTAGGGTAGGTGGGCTTGGCCCTGGCGGCGTCGGCGCCTATGGTCTTGCCGAGATCCTTGGTGTCTCCCTCGACGTCCAGGATGTCATCCTGGATCTGAAATGCCAATCCTATGTCCTGCGCGTAGCCATCGAGTGCATTCCAATCGGTCGGCGTCAGGTCAGGCGCGCACGCTGCCGCCAACAGCACGCTGGCACGAATCAGCGCGCCGGTCTTGAGCCGATGCATGGCCTCGAGGTCCTGCAAGCTGAGCGTGCGGCCCACGGCGGACAGGTCCAAGGCTTGACCGCCCGCCATGCCCTCGGTGCCACTCGCGTCCGCGAGAATCTGAATCATCTTCAAGCGGGCTTCGGAGCTCACGCCGGCTGCGCGATCGCGCGCCAGCAGCGAGAACGCCAGCACCTGCAGCGCATCGCCCGCAAGTATGGCGGTTGCTTCGTCGAAGGCGCGGTGCGTCGTGGGCTGGCCGCGGCGCAGGTCGTCGTCGTCCATGGCCGGCAGATCGTCATGCACCAGAGAGTATGAGTGGATGAGTTCCACGGCCGCAGCGGGCGCATCCAAGGCGTTCGCCGCCACGCCCACGGCTTCTCCGGTGCAGTACACGAGCAGCGGCCGCAAGCGTTTGCCGCCGCTCAAAACCGCGTAACGCTGCGCGGCATGCAGGCGTTGCGGACTCAAGTCCGCGGCAGGCAATACCGTGCCCAGGAAGGCTTGCACTCGCGATTGATAGCCGCGTACCCGCGCCTCCATGGCTTGCATGCTCACGACGCCGCTCTCAGCCGGGTTTGGATTCGTCTGGGGTGAAGGCTTCAATTGCGGGCTCACCGGCCTTTTTGAGCAAGATCTCCACCTTTTGTTCCGCTTCTTTGAGCGCAGATTGGCAGGTGCGGGTCAGCATCACACCGCGCTCAAAGGCCGCCAAGGATTCCTCGAGCGGCAGATCGCCCTGTTCGAGGCGTTCCACCAACTCCTCCAGGTCGCGCATGGCCGTCTCGAAATCAGGTTGTGCTGCAGTTGCGGCTTTGGGGCTCGGCATGTTGGGAACGGTACACATGCGCTGCAATGCGGTCAAACCGGGTTCAGGCGAGGGACTTAGGCAACAACATCGTCAAGTCGTGAGATGCGTCACAGCCGCCAAGTCCGCGCCGCGGCCGCGTTTGGGTAACATTGGGGGTGGAAAGCCCTATGACAATTACCAATAAATGCATCGTTGCCTGCGCTTGCCTGGGGGCCGTCATTTTGGCCGCCTCCGGCTGTAGTCCGCGGCGTATTCCGCCGATGACGGTCGCCGATCTCATGGAAGATCGCGTGCTGCTCGACGGCGTGCTGATGAAGTGCAACCAGAATCAATCCAAGGCCCGCACCGACTCGGATTGCCTGAACGCGCGCGTTGCCATCGAACGGCTGGCCAGCCAAAACGAGCCTGCCAAAGAGGCGAAGCGCATGGAGGATTTCGAGCGCAGCCGCGATCAGTTGCGGATGAATCAAGACAAACAGCGCAAGGAACAAGAGGCCAAGACCAAGATCGACGCCTATCACCTGCCGTTGGTGCCGGTGGATCCCGCGCCGCCGACGCCCGCCACCCCCTAGGATTGCCGCGGCCGTCTGCGGTTTTAGTAGATGGTGCGAAACGCCATCAAGTGATAAATCCAGGCGGTCCACAGCAGCACAAGCGCGGCAAGCGCCAGCAGTGTGGTCCAAAGCCGTGCCGTCCAAGGCCTCCCCGCGCTCCACGCCACGGACGCGGCCCAGACCAGCGCTACTGCGCCACCGAGGTAGGCAACGACTGAGCACAGGTACATCACGAAGAGCCAAGGATCGAGCGCCGACGAAAGGACCGTCAGATGAGTCAGGCCAAGTCCGATCACCGTTGCCCAGCCGATACTTACCAATGTGATCGCGACGGTGGCCAGGCGGGAAAGCCGGTGAGCTCGGGCGGCGCGGCCCTCGAGCCCCAGTGTCAAGCGCTGGCGGCGCCGCACGATGGCCGCCACCGGCCATAGCAGGGCGGTCAGGAAACAGCAGGCTAAGGACACTCCCGCCGCCGGTTGCAGCCAGGAGGGAGACCGCCACCACGGCATCGGCTCGAACACCATGAAGGGGGAGACTTCGTCGGCGCTCAAGCGGGTGACGCGTCCATCCTCAAGCTTGGCTGCGAGCCGCCAGCGGCTGTCGGGATCGACCCAGACGAAGGGCTGAATCTCATGGTAGGACCGCTTGGCTTGGTTGATCCCCTGCAGCAGGGAGATGAACACCGTGCCGTCCTTATCGGCAAGGACGCGAATCGGCGCGATCAGGCCCAAAATGCTCAAGAAAGTAGTGTCGACGCGGCGCGAGTCATCATAGTAGCCGGCCAGCGTTTGCGCATGGGCAGCGGCCAGCCTTGGGTCAACGCGGCGCGTGTCGGGCGCGGCCGGGAAGTATCGATGCGCAAACTGCTCGAACAGCGCTTCGCGAATCGTATGCGCCGCACCTTCGCGCCCCGCACTGTTCATGGACACGTACAAACCGACGTGGTCGTCGAGGAACAGATGTAAGTAGCTGTGAAAATATTCGGTGTCGCCGCCATGGCTGATCACGCGGTGGCCGTTGTAATTTTGCTCGTAGAAGCCAAGCATCATCCGATTCAGCGGCGGGATCATCGTCAACGGCGTTTCATGCATCAGCTTGGCGGTTTGCGGATCGAGAATCCGCGCATCGCCGACCGCACCGCCCTCGAGGTGCGCAATCATGAAGCGCGCCATATCGGTGCCGCTCGAGGCGAGGCTGCCCGCCGGTGCTGCGTTGACGATTTCATAGGCTTTCGCGGGCTCGGAGGCGAGGTCGTAGCCTTTGGCCGCGTCTGCCGCAAGCGCGGCAGGCAGCGGCTGCCGAAAGCTGGAGTGCGTCATCCCTAAGGGCTTGAAGATGTGCGCGTCCATGTAATCGTCGAAGGTCTGGCCCGACACGCGCTGCACGATGTAGCCGGCCAGTGCCGTGGCGTAATTCGAATAGGCGGGGGTGGTGCCGGCCTTGAAAATGCGCGTCGGAATTCCGTCGGCGACGTACTTTCGCAGCGGCACGAGCTGTCCTGGATCATCGGCGATCAGATCCTTGACCTTCTCTTCGAATCCTGCGGTGTGCGTCATGATGTTCCGCAACGTGATCGGCGTGCCGCGATCCGGCAGCCGAAAATCCAAGTACGCATTGACGTCCCGGTCCAAATCCAGCTTGCCCTGTTCGACCAATTGCATCACGGCGGTCCAAGTGAAGAGCTTGGATGTCGAGCCCGGCCGGAACAGCGTGCGCTCCGGATCCACCGGGGTCAGTGCGGCGACATCGGAGTATCCGTACCCCTTGGCGAGTAGGGTTTCGCCGTTCTTGACCACGACGACCACTGCGCCCGCCACGTCCCCGCTCTCGAGTGCGTAAGGCATGAAGCCGTCGAGCCAGCTCTCCGCGTCCGCGCGCTCCAGCGCATGAGCGACCGGAGCGGCGGCGGCCGCGCCGGCGACGCAGAATGTCAGGGCCGACAATGTCAGGGCCGACAATGTCAGGGCGAGCGAGCAGGCAAACATTCGACGGGCAAGATTCATGGCGGGCGCCTTGAGTGGGAGGACGCCTAATTTGCCAGAATGGAAAAGTTTCCACAATAGAAACTTGCCCTGCGGTCTAGCCCGTGCGGGGGCGCGGCGTGCGCTTCTGGCGGATCGGCGCCGCAGCTTGCGCTGGGCTTGGGGTGCGAGGGGCTATCGTTCCGCCCACCGCTGCGATCATCTGGCTTTCCGTGCCGGAGCACACCGCCAACACCCGGCAAGGCTCGTCGGAGGCGGCGATGTAGGCATGCCCCATCGTGCTGTCGATATAGATAGAGTCGCCGGTCTTCAGTCGCAGCGGAGAATAAACGCTGGTGTGTATTTCCATCTCGCCTGCGAGCACGTAAACATATTCCTCGCCTGAGTGACGCAGCAGTTCCCCAAAATCCTCGAGGCTGCGCGCGCGAATCTCGACGATGATGGGAATGAGGCGCTTATTGAGCAATTCGGCGGCGGGATACAAATGAAAGTAGTTCTTCGATTCGATCGATCGCCCTTCGCCGGCGCGGCTGACGCTTCGGCGCCCATGCAGGACAGCCGAATCCGGCGCATCAGGCGCGGCCTCCTGCGCGCCGAACAGGCGTGAAAAGTCGACCTCCAGGCCGGCACTGATGCGCGTCAGCTTGTCGTAGGTGAGAGAGACCCGGTCGTTCTCGATCTTCGACAGCGTCGAGACTGGATACCCGGTACGCCGGCTGACCTCTTTGAGGGTCCAACCTCGTTGAATTCTCAGCTTTTTCAGCATCGAACCCGGCTTCGCCATGGTTCGCGCCGGCGCCGCTGGCGATACGGTCCTTGGCTTCATTGTGCCTCTTGGATTTGCTGTGAGGCACTTTAATCGCGCCGCTCGTAAATAGCACGCTGCTTCGCCCAAATAGAAAATATGTTGCTATTACGGAGAATACAAAATAGATTGTCTAGCGGGGAAAATCTCTCGCGTTCGCGTGCCATTTTGGAGAGCTACGTATGCAAATCCGTCGGTATGTTTTCAGAGCGGCGGTCGCGGGGCTGCTGACTTGCGGCGGCGCCGCCCAGGCCGAGAGTGCAGCATCGGCCAATTCGCTCGACGAGATCGTCGTCACCGCCAGCAAGCGCGAGGAGAAATTGCACGACGTTGCCATGAGCATCACCGCCGTCAGCGGCGAGGAACTCGCGCGGCGTCAACTGACGGGGTATACGGATTTCGCCGCGCAGATCCCTGGTCTGTCGATCGAGGGCGTCGATCCCGGCAGGAATAGGGTTGTGTTACGCGGACAGAATGTGGGCGGCGTGGGCGCCACCATCGCAACCACGGTCGATGACATTCCATTTTTCATGTCAGGGTCGCAATCCAACGGGGCCTTCTTCAGCGCCAATGTCGATACCTACGATCTGCAGCGGGTGGAAGTGCTGCGCGGACCGCAGGGCACATTGTATGGCGCGTCAGCGGAAGGCGGGCTGATCAAGTACGTCACCAATCTGCCCGATCTCTCGGCTTACCATGGCGGGGTCTCAGTCGGCGGAGAAATGGTCGACGGCGGTCAATCGGCCCCCACCCTCAAAGGGTTCATCAATGTTCCGTTCTGGAACAACAAGGCGGCACTGCGCATCAGCGCCGTTGAGGAGGGAATTCCCGGCTGGGTCGACGATCCAACCATCGGTCAAACCGATGTCAATCACGGCGACAAATACAGCCTGCGCGGCTCATTGCTGGTCCAACCCGTCCCTGAGTTCACGATCCGAGTAACCGGCTTCAGCCAGGCGCTGAGCGTGCGGAATGACAACAATGTGCAGGTCGTGGGCGCGGCTTTGACGCCGGAGGCGCCGCCCGCAAATCAGTTCGATCCCGTGAACGGATTCAGCAATGGCGCGGTTGGCCAGCATCTCATCAAGGACAATCTTTCGTATTATGCGCTGCACCTGCAATATGATTTCGGCGCGGCGACGCTGATGTCGGCAACCAGCTATGGCAAGATCACCAAACGCTATACCACCGACGTGACCGATCTGAACCTTGCGCCGGGAGTGTCCCTCGCCGACGCACTGGGCGGCGTGTATGGAGAACCCATCTATGCCTTCGGCAATCAAGAGGAATTTCTGCACAAGTTCAACGAAGAGGTCCGCTTGGCGTCGAACCCGGGATTTGCGCTGTTCGACCACGGCTTCGACTGGCTGGGCGGGGTATTCTTCACGCGCGAGACAACGGGGCTCGCTCAACAATATTTGGCGCATAGCGCCGCCGATCCGGCCACCATTCTAGATCCGCCCCTCGGGGGCACCAACCTACCGGCGGACTACAAGGAAACGGCGGTATTCGTCGACATGACCTATCACTTTTCGAAGGCATTCGATTTGGAATTCGGTGGCCGCAATACCACCACCAGGCAACACTCGCAGGCATCGACGTTCTGCTGCGTCCTCATCGGACCTGCCGATACCACATTCGATCCCGTCTCGACCTCCGAGACCAGCCAAACATGGTCGGTGGCGCCGCGCTGGCACATCAATGACGACACGCTGCTGTATGCGCGGGTTGCGACGGGCTTCAGCCCTGGAGGTCCGAACAGCCCGTCGTCCGCGTTGACGCTGCCGCCGCCCTATCGATCGGACTCCACCCGCAACTATGAAGTGGGACTTAGAACCGACTTGTTCGACAAGCACTTCAGCGTCGATGTAGACGTGTTCGACGTCAAATGGCAGGACGTGCAGATTCTCGAGGTCGTCGATACGCCGAGCGGGCCGGTGGGCATCAACGGCAACGGCGGGAGCGCGGAGAGCAAGGGCGTGGAGTGGAATTTCCAATGGCGGCCGATGCAGGGCGTGAGCGTGGGCGTATTGGGTGCCTACACCAATGCGAAATTGACGAGCGATGCGCCCATTTTGGGCGGCGCCTCGGGCGAGAAATTGCCATACGTTCCCGAGGTTAGCACCACACTGAACGTCGACTATACCTGGCATGCCTTCGGCAGCTACGCTGGGTTTGTCGGCGGCTCCGCAACCTATTCGGGGACCCGGTTTACGTCCTTTTCGTCCTCCGGGGCGACTTCATCGCATGTCAAACTGCCAACCTATACCACGGTGAATCTGCAAGCCGGCTTGGATGACGGGCATTACAGTATCGAGGTTTTCGGCAGCAATCTCGGCAACGCGCGCGGCATCACCGAATATTCCAACAGCGGTGGCGCCAACCAGACCGGGCTCGCCTCGTTCATCCAACCACGAACCATCGGCATCGAGTTGGGCGCGAAATTCTGAGCGCGGAAGATGCATGATTTCATCGTGGTGGGCGCGGGGATCGCCGGCGCTTCGCTTGCGTACGAACTCGCGCGCAACGCGAGCGTGTGCCTGATCGAAGCCGAATCGCGGCCCGGAATTCATGCCACCGGCCGCTCGGCTGCGTTATTCGCACCCAGCTACGGCGGCCGCGAGATCCGGGCGTTGACCCGGGCGAGCCGCGGGTTTTTCTATCGGCCACCGCCGGGTTTTTGCGAGCACGCACTCCTGGCTCAGCGCGGGTGCCTGTATATCGCTCGCACCGATCAAATCGAGCGCTTAGGAAGGATGATGGCCGCCATTCGCGAACCGGGGGGTAACGTTGTTGCCATTGACGTCGCGGCCGCTCGGCAGCACGTGCCGCTGCTGCGCGCAGAGTATCTGGCCGCGGCCGCGTTCGATCCCGACGCCATGGACATAGACGTCGACGGGCTGCACCAGGGATTCTTGCGTGGCGCGCGCGGCGCCGGCGCCAAGCTCATCACGGCCGACAAAGCGGTGAAAATAAACCGGCGCAACGGTCTCTGGTCGGTTGAGCTCAGTGGCGGCGCGGTGAGCGCACCGGTGTTGGTGAATGCCGCGGGCGCATGGGCGGACGAATTGGCCAAAGCTTGCGGCGCTCGTTGCTTAGGCCTTAAGGCCCTGCGGCGCACGGCGCTATTGGTCGATGGCCCTCGCGGAGTCGATATCGGACGATGGCCGGCCGTGATCGATACTGACGAGAAGTTCTACTTCAAGCCGGATGCCACACGGCTGCTGCTATCCCCGGCCGACGAAATACCGCAAGCGCCCGGAGATGCACAGCCCGAGGAGCTGGATGTCGCAACAGCCGTCGATCGGGTAGAAGCTGCGCTCGATATCCACGTGCGGCGCGTCACGCATAGTTGGGCCGGCTTGCGGACGTTCGCTCCGGATCGAACTCCGGTCGTCGGCTTCGATCCTGAAGTCGAGGATTTTTTCTGGTGCGCGGGGCAGGGGGGGTACGGCATTCAAACGGCGCCGGCCATGGCGCGCACGGCGGGCGCCCTGGCGAGACGCGAAAACATCCCGGCCGACGTTGCCGCCGAGGGCTTGGCGCAGGCAGATCTGGCGCCGCATCGGTTCTCGAAAGATGTGGTGCTTGGCGAGGCGTGACCCCCGTTCCGATTACCTCGTATAATGGCGTTTTAAAGCCTCGGCTGCGATCGGTCGCGATGCTTGGTTCTGCACACCTCGGGCGAATCCGAACTCTTGCAGACGGCGCAGCCTACCAACGACAAAACCAGAATCAGACAGATAAACTTCCGCATGAAGCCCCCAATTAAGTGTCCGGATCAAGGAGCCGAAGAATGATCAAAGTCAGCGTCATGTACCCCAACACGCCCGGTGCACGATTCGATCATGAGTACTACCGCGACAAGCACATGCCGCTGGTCAAGAGCCGGATGGGCGATAGCTGCAAGTATTACACGGTGGACAAAGGTCTTGCGGGCGGGACTCCGGGTGCAGCCGCAACCTACATCGGCATGTGCCATATTTTCTGCGACTCGGTCGAGGCCTTCCAAGCCGGGTTCGGTCCGCACGCGAACGAGATCATGGCCGATACCCCCAACTATACCGACCTTGCTCCCGTCATTCAGATCAGCGAAGTCGTGGTCGAGTGAGCTAAACCGACGCCAGCGCGTACAAATGCATGACATAGGAAAGAGTCGCCTCTGCCATGCCTTGCACCGCCGGATTGCTCGACTCGATGACGTAGTACTCATCCGGCGCATGCGCTCGGCTGCCGTGTCCGGTGCCGAAATGGCCCGCCGGCAGGTTCACGGGAGCGCCGGTGAACACACAGCCGGGCCAAGATCCCGCGAGGCGCGGCGACAAGCTGACATGCATGCCTTCGTGTTTGTATACCGAGGCCGATGCTTTGATCAGGGATGAGTTTTCGTCCGTTTGGGTGGGATCGTAGCCGCCCGTGACCTTGACCTCGATGTCGCCGTAACCGCGTTTGGCGAGATGCGCCTTGAGCTTGGCTTCGGCCTCGGCGGCGGTCTGATCCGGCACCAGGCGCAAATCGAGTTTGGCGGTGGCCTTGGACGGCAGGATGGTCTTGCCGCCGGGACCGGTATAGCCGGCAAACATGCCTTCGATATTGACGGTCGGCTGCGATGCCAGCCGCTCCAGAGCGTCGCGGTAGGACAGATCGCGCACCCAGTGCTGCACGCCCAGCAGTTTCTTGACGTCGGCTTCGTTGGTGGCGGCGACGTTGTCCGCAATGATCTGCTTCTGGCGCTCCGTCAGCGGCTTCACGTGTTCGAACCAGCCGTCGATGGCCGGATCATTGCCATCTTCGGACACCAACGTCGACAGCGCCTTGACCAAGCGCCACACCGCACTGTCGAGCTCCGCCTTGTAGCTGGAGTGAATGTCGTCCTTGGAGCCGCGGCCCCACTTCTCCGTTGAGCAGACGAGTTCAACTTCCACTGCCCCTTTGGCGCCGAGAGCGATTTGTACACCACCCTGCGGCGTCTGCGATGCGAAGGGCATGAAGACTTCGTGGCATTTGGACAGCGCCGCCAGCACTTCGGGTTGATGCACCACCTGCCTGAAATGCGGCGAGGCGATTTCCTCCTCGCCTTCCGCCACCAGCACGATGTTCACCGGCGGCTTGCGGCCGGAGGCTTTCAACGCATGCAGAGCCGCGAGAAACGTGGCCTCCGGCCCCTTCTGATTGATGGCGCCGCGCCCGATCATCACCTTGCCGAAAGGCGACTTGTCGACGATGGCAGCGTCCAGGGGAGGCGAACTCCATTCCGAGGGCACGAACTGCTTGACGTCGTACATGAAGTACATGCCCACCGTGCGTTTGGCACCGGCGTCCAAGATGGCGAACACGCCGGGTTGACCGTCGGTGGGCATCATTTTCGCGCTCTGAAATCCGGCATCCTTGAGAAGGTCCATCATCATTTGGCAGCCTTCCTGCATGTTGCGGTTCTCGGCCGCGATGGAGGGCAGGGCGATCCAACTCTGCAGGCGCTTGATGGCCTCGGGCCTTTGTTTCTCGATCGCGGCGCGGACCGCGCTCAGGTCGCCGCCGAACGTTGCATCGCTGCCCTTGCCCGCGGACGCACGCAGCATGCGCGGCATGACGAGCGTCGCCCCCGCGGCCGCGGCCATCATGAGCAATCCACGGCGATTCGCTTTGTCGACTGTCCATCCGCTCATTCGTGATCTCCCATAGAAAAATGCTGCTGCAATATTACACAGATTTTTTGTTTCTCATGCAGCGCCCGGTATTGAGTTAGTGCTGGCCGCGCGCGCTGGCGCTATGGCAAGATACTCGAAGGGAGCGACAACAAAGGAGCGCCTGCAAACGGTGTCGCTTGCCGTGGTCGATTCCTTCGAACACCCCATCCTGCGCGTCGATTTACCATAGGAACGAACCCCTTCATGCCTCACCGAGATTTGGTACGCCGCATCGCGCGACGCGTCCCTGCTGCCGGATTCGCAGCGATGTTCGCCATTGCCGCCTCCTTCGTCATCGCCGGCCTGGCCAGCACTGCGGCGCGCTCCGAAACGCCGGCGACACCCGCGCAAAACACGGTGAGCACGACGTGGCTGAAATGCGGCGCGCTGTGGGATGGTCGCGGCGGCAAGACTCAGGGGGCCTCGCTCATCGAAGTTCGCGGGACGCAAATCGTCTCGGTGCGGCCTGCGGGCGCCGCGGAGCCCGACGGCAAGGTCATCGATCTCTCGCAACTGACTTGTCTGCCGGGCTTGATCGACAGTCACACCCACGTGCTGCTG
>JANXZQ010000311.1 GCA_025355445.1 Gammaproteobacteria bacterium | reverse complement strand
GCGCTTGTCGATCATGTTGGCTGCGGCGGCATCGACACCGCCTGCCGCTTGCGCATGCGGATCGTAGCCCTGGACCGTCAACAGAAATATACCGCGCCTTTCCTCCGTGCCGCTGTGCAGGTACTCGCCGAGATCGATGCTTTCGTAATGTGCCTGACCATGCGCCAGATTGACGAGCGGTATCTTGCGCACGAATCGCTCGGTCAGATTATCGGGACCGAGGCCGCCGTAGAAACTTGGATTGGAGAAATCGCCGTTCGACTGCGATACCAGATGTTGTAGCTGCGCCGGCAGCAGGCGCGCAATGTCGATGCGCACACCGGGCAGATCGCGCACCAGCACAGCCACTTTGCGTTCCCCCGAGAGCGCCAGCAAACTCCCTTGCGACAGGATCTTCAGCTGCGGCGGAAACGGCGGCACCGCAACGACGAAGCGTTCAGTGCGCGGCGACAGATAACCGCCGAATGAGCGCAAGTTCTTGTCCACCTGCACGAACACGAACCGTCCGACGTCGGCGTGATATCGAAAGCTGTGGCTCTCGATGAATTCCCGCTCTGCCGGAATCGGCTCCAGATTCACATGCTCCGCCGTATTCAGCACGGCGTCCGTGATTTCCTTCGGGTCGTACCAGGCATACGGCGAGTCCTCGCGCCCGGCTGCCGGCACCCCGTCATGCGCGGGCCGCACCGTCGGCAGGATCCATACCTTGACTGCCTGCGCAACGTCGCGCTCGCCGGCGGCGGCCGACAGATTCACCAGCAGCACTTGTTCAGGTTCGTTGCGCTGATTGCTGACCACGAGAGGTTCTGCGCCGGTGACCGCCAGACTGTAAAGGCTGGGCACGGGGGCGCCGGCCGTCAACGCTAGGGGGGTAGGATTGCTGCCGCGCGCCGCGCGCACGCCGGCGTCGATGTGAAGCTCCAGGATGGTTGGATTTTTGGGTACGGCCAAGCTCGCTGAATGAATGGATGCAATGAGCTTGAGCTTGTCGTAGACGACGGTAAACGGCGTGCTTTCACGGCCCACCCCCAACACACCTTCTTTTTGTCCGGCAAGGCGGACTTCGACACGCTGCTCGAATTCTGCGGAATCCACCGGGTGGGTGAATTGCACATCGAACACGCCCATCTTGACGCCGGGATTGACCGGGTCCTGATAGAACTGCGCCGACTTGATGCGCGCCGCGAAACTCGCCGTGGAGAATTTGAACGTGTAATCCTTGAGACGCATCTGCGGGGCGAGAACGGTCTTGTCCAAGGTCACTTTGTAGGCCTGACCGATCGGCCAGTCCTGCTTCGGTCGAAACTCCAGCACCCGGTCATCCAACCAGCGCCAAGTGCCCTCGAGTCCTGGCGCCAGGCTCACGCCGTTCGGCAGCGGCTTGTCCACTAAAGCCAGCGCCGCCGCCGAGCGATCGAAGCGGACAGTCAGCGGCTCCGGTTTCGCGTTCTCTTCTTCTAAGCGAGTGCGCGACGGCGCAGTGAGTGAGAATGCGGCAAACTCCGGCTGCGGCAGCAATTGATACCAGCGCCAGGAGGCATAGCCGCCGACCGCAAGAACCACTATGCCGGCGCAGACGCCGCCGGTGACGCGGGGATGCCGGTCGACCACAGCGCCGCGAGCCCAGGTATACCAGCGCGGAGCCTCCCAAGCCCAGGCGCCGAACACGGCTTGCGCGCACCGGGTCCAAGCCTTCCATAGGTTCGCGATCATAAGAACCACCGCCGACCGTTGCGAGTTTGCCACTGCCGCTCCTAAGTTTCACCGAGACTACCAGTCGATGTAATCGGCTTCGTGATCAATCATGGCAATGCTGCGCGCAATTATGGCGGGCTAACGAAGGCGCGGCGGGCTAGAAGGCGCGATGCAGGTGCGACGGCCGATGGAATCGCGCTAGTTGTGCTGCAGCCCCTGATCCGCCTGGTGCAGCCAGTCCTCACGATCCTCCGTGACGGACAGCGCCAGTGCCGCATCGCGAGCGCGCATGTAATTTAATTTGGCGCCGGCGGCGTCTCCGGACTTGGCCAGAGATTCGGCCAGAGCCAGCAGGTTCGGCGGGTACAGCGGACGCAACGCGACTGCGCGGCGCGCCGCAACCAATCCCGCGTCGGCATCTCCCGGGCCCAGCGGCCAGCCGGGTGCTCGTATCAGCACCAGCGCCCGCACCCGCGCAGGACCCGCTTCTTGGTAGCCGGAATCTGCTGCTTCTGCCTTCGCCAAGGCATCGAGCATGCTGCCGAGACTCTCGCTCGCGCGCATCGGATGTGCCCTCGCCATCAGCCCAAGTGCGACGGCGCGCCCATAGAGACACGCGGCGGCCTGCGGCGCTTGCGCAAGACAGGCTTCCGCGTCGCGGCCGGCCTGCGCCGCAAGTTGCTCGCGAATCTTTGAGTCGGGTTCATGATCGCTGCGCCTGGCTTCGGCATCGATGGCGCCAGCCAATGCGGCCACTGAGGACGGCTGCGCAGTCGGCGCCGCCGCCGAGGACGGCGATCGGGACGGCAGCCGGTCGACGCATGCCGCCGCTACGAGCACGATACAGCCCATCCAAAATCGCTTGATCACGGCGCCGCGGCGCGGGAAGGTAATTTCGGCAGCACGAAACCGCGCAAGCGCAACGGCCCCAAGGAGTCGGCACCTCCCGACGCCGGTGTCATTTTTAAGAGTCCCGTCTGCAATGCCTTTGCGCGGGTGGCGGCAACGCGAGAGTCGACCACGACGATCAGTGCTACAGGAAGTTCCGCGGACTCAAACAGGGTGTTGAGTTGCGCCGCGAACGGCAGGCTCGGCAACGCCGCTGCCTGCGTCTGATCGAGCAGGACGGCGACCGGCTCTCCCGCGGCGGCGCGTCTCAAAGCGCTCAAGATTTGTCCGGTGGGTTCGATCTTGACGTCGGGCGGCAGGTCCCAGCCTCGCAAAGCGGCATGTCGCACGAAATCAGGAGCGTAACCTGCAGCGCTCAGCAGCGTATATCCCGCCATGGACTTAGCGCTTGTGACGCGGCCCGACTTTGCCACCAGTGTCCAGCGTTGTTGCGGGCCGACATCCGTTACGTCTGCCTGGACCAGCGGCGCCAAATGCAATTGCGCGCCATGCTCGACAAAGAAGGGATACGGCACGAAGGCGAGCACCCCATCGGCTCGCTCGAGTTTCGCCAAGCCACCCTCGTCGGTCGGATCATAGACGGCCGACAGGCTTCCCGCCGGCCAACCGGAAGCCGCCGCCGCGGCGCCCGCGAATTGGTCGACCAGCGGCTGCGCGTCGCCCGCCGCCCCGGGATATCCGGGTGCGCAGAACACCAGGGTGGCAAGCGACGCGGCCGACAATAGTCCCATATTGATATCCTCACCGCCTCAAGGGGCGACGATTCCCTCATCAGGCGTTCGATGCCTGCAGGCGCGCGCCTGCCGGTTGAGCAGACCTGTCAAGGATTTAACGCGGTATCGGAAGATCATCAACATGATCGAAAGCTAATTCCTTTAGGATGTGCGCGCAAGTCCTCGAACCTCGCGAAGCGTAGTATTTTAGTAGCCTCTGATAGTTAAGTCCAAACAAGGAGCGGCACTTCCTCCTCGGCGCAAGCACCGGGGTATTGGTGCCGATGCGCTGATGAGTGTGCCGGCTTCGCCCAAGGTAGTTCGAATTTTTATCCGGGTGCTGAACGCACGAGGCTGGATCGCCGCCGCATTCTTGGTGCTCGCGGCGGTCGGCATCTACGGCGCGTTGCGTGTGCCGGACGATCCTGCCATCGAGCGCCTCATCATCTCCGACGACCCGGTCGCCCGCGCCACCGCCGAATTCGATCGACTGTTTCCCGAGGGCGAGCAGGCATTGATCATGCTCGAAGCATCGGATCCCTTGAGCGGCGCCGCGTTGGGCGCCGCGGATCGGCTGGAGCATGCGCTCGCCAAGATTCCTCAGGTCGAAGCGCACAGCCTGCTGGACCTGTACCGCCGTGCCGGTTCGGCCGGGGAATTCAGCTCCGCCGAGGCGGAACACGTGCGCGCCTTTGCCACCGGCACGGTGCTGTTCCGCCGTGCCGGACTTCTGGGCGAACACTATTTCGGCATTGCGCTCGAGTTGCGCGTGAAATCGCCCGCCGAGCGCAATCGTGCTCTGGCTGCGATCGACGCACTGGTGCTGCCGCTGGAGAACCCAGGAGGACCGATCACCAAGGTGCGGCGTGTCGGCTCGCCGTGGCTCGACGCCTGGCTGGAGCGGCAGACCGGAGCGGCAACGGTGCGCTTCATGCCCCTGTTCGGTATTTTTCTCATGACCCTGGTGTTCATCATCTATCGTTCCTGGCGCGCCTTGGCCGCCATCATCCTCACGCTCGGCGCGCTCGTGGCCATTGCGATGGGCCTGGCCGATCTGTTCGGCTGGTCCCACACGGTCATTTCCACTCTGGTGCCGCTCACCGTGATGGTGACGGCGACGGCGACGCTCGTGTATTTGCATTCGCGTTATATCGAACCGGACGATGCACCGACGCCGCTCGAGCACCATGCGCGCGCCATCGCGAATAAATTCCTGCCCTGCACGGCCTCGATGTTCGCGACCGCCGTAGGGTTCGGAGCGCTGGCGATTTCCGACATTCGCCCGGTGCGCGAGATGGGGCTGTGGACGGCCTGCGGACTGGTCGTGGCCTGGATAGGCTGCTTTACGCTGTTCCCGGCATTGCAGTCTCTGCTGCGCACCCCTATGCGCAGCGAAAAAGGCCCGGCCGGCAAGTGGTTTCCGCGTTTCGTCGACGCACTGGTTCCCGCGAGCCGGCGCTACCGCTGGCCGCTGGTCGGCGGCGCGCTCGTGATGATGCTATGCGGAGCGGTGGCGTTATTCGGCATTCCCGGCACGATTGCGCCGCTCGCGCTGGAGATGGACGTGCTGACCTACGTCAATCCCAGCGAACGCGTAGCCCAGGACACCCGGCATTTCGAGGAATCAAACGCCCTCGATATGGTTGAATTGTGGCTGCAGACGCCGCCGGGGCATGCCCTCGATCCGGACTTCCTGCGTGCCATGGAACAGCTGACCTTGAAACTCGAAAGCGATCCCCGGATCACTGCCGTGAACGGCCCCACATCGGTACTGCGCTGGGCGCGCTATGTGCAGACCGGATCGGATCGATTGCCGAGCGCGGCTGCCGATTGGCCGAAGCTCGCCGCGGATCTGGAACAAATCATGCTCGCTGAACCGGGGGCGCGTGAATACGTTGACGTGACGGATCTTGCCAACGTGCGGCTCAGCATCCGTGGACGCGCCAAGCTCTTCGGCCGGGTCGGCGCCATGCGCAGCTTCGTCGAGCAGGCCTGGGCCGCGGCTCAGGC
>JANXZQ010000305.1 GCA_025355445.1 Gammaproteobacteria bacterium | reverse complement strand
CGCGCGCAAGCTGAGCTTCAGCGCTCAAAAAACCATGCGTGTCGCGCAGCAATTGTACGAAGGCGTGGACATCGGCGAGGGTCAGGTCGGTCTCATCACCTATATGCGCACCGACTCGCTCAATCTGTCGCAAGAGGCCATCGGCCAGATTCGCGAGGTCATCGTGCAGCTGTACGGACAGGCGGGGCTGGCGGAAGAGCCGCGCATATACAAGACCAAGTCCAAAAATGCCCAGGAAGCGCACGAAGCGATCCGCCCGACTGCGGCGAGTGTCCTTCCCGCCGATATCGAAAATAAGCTCGAATCAGATCAGTTCCGGCTGTACTCCCTGATTTGGAAGCGCACGGTGGCCTGTCAGATGGCTCCGGCCATCTTCGATACCGTCGCGGTCGAAATGCGCGCCGGCGAGGACGGCTCGAAGCGAACTGTGCTGCGCGCGAACGGCTCCACGCTGGTGAAGCCGGGATACATATCCGTGTATCAAGAAGGCATGGATGACGTCGTGCAGGACGACTCCGACCACGTCCTGCCGCCCATGAAGGAGGGCGACCGCGTGAAATTGATCGGCGTCGTACCTACGCAGCATTTTACGGAACCGCCGCCGCGATTCTCCGAGGCCTCGCTGGTCAAGGCGCTGGAAGAATATGGAATCGGCCGGCCCTCCACTTATGCCTCCATCATTTCGACGCTGCGGGATCGCCAGTACGTCGACATCGAAAGCCGGCGCTTCACGGCGACCGATATCGGCAAGATCGTCAGCCGATTTCTGACTCAATACTTCACGACCTACGTGGACTACGACTTCACAGCCAAGATGGAAGATTCACTCGACGCCGTGGCGAACGGCGAGCAGGAGTGGGTGCCGCTGCTGGAAAAATTCTGGAACCCGTTCATCGAACTCGTGAACCATACCGAGACCTCGGTCAGCCGCGAGGAAGTCGCGCAGGCCCGGGATTTAGGCAAGGATCCGGTGAGCGGCAAGCCGATGAGCGTGCGCATGGGTAGGTTCGGACCCTTCGTGCAAATCGGCACCAAGGACGACGAAGACAAGCCGCGCTTCGCCGGCCTTCGTCCCGGCCAAAAGATGGACGCCATCACCCATAAGCAGGCGATGGAACTATTTAAGCTGCCGCGCAAGCTCGGCACCACTGCCGCGGGCGAAGAGATCACGACCAATGTCGGCCGATTCGGGCCCTACGTTAAGTACGGGGCCAAGTACGTCTCGCTGAAGACCGACGACCCGTACGAAATCACCCCCGAACGCGCGCTGGAGGTGATCCGCGAAAAAGAGATCGCGGATGCCAACCGGTTGATACTAGATTTTCCGGATGCCGGCATCCAGGTTCTAAACGGCCGTTATGGACCGTACATCACCGACAAGGCGCGCAATGCCAAGATTCCCAAGGATAAGGATCCGAAGAGTCTGACCTTGCCCGAGTGCCAGGCCATGCTGGCAGCTGCGCCGGCCCGCACCTTCGGCAAGTGGGGCCGCAAAGGGAAGGCCGCAAACCTCAAGGGTAAAACGGCCAAAACAGCCAAGGGTGCAGCTGGCTCCGCGGCCGACACAGCGACCGATCGGGTCGCCGCACCGGCCGTCAAGGGCGCAAAGGTCACCGCGGCTAAAAAGGCTTCCGCGCAGAGCAAAGCTGCCGTGAAACCCGCCGCGGCTCCCAAGGCAAAGAAGAGTTCCGCGAAAAAGAAGCCTTAAACTCCATGGACGCCTCCGCGGTCGAGCGCTACTTGAACGACTTGCATGACCGAATCACGGCGGCCGTGGAAGGGCTCGACACCGCAAAATTCCGCCGCGATTCTTGGGCGCGACCGGAGGGCGGCGGCGGTGAAAGCCGCATCCTTGCCGAGGGCACGGTGTTCGAGCGGGCGGGAGTGTCCTTCTCGCACGTCTTCGGCGACAAAATGCCGCAGTCAGCCTCGACGCAGCGCCCCGAGATCGCCGGTGCTCCCTTCGAGGCCATGGGTCTGTCCCTGGTTTTTCATCCGCGCAACCCGCATGCGCCGACCACCCATTGCAATGTCCGGTTCTTGGTGGCCTCCCCCAGCGCAGGTCCCGCAGTGTGGTGGTTCGGCGGCGGCTTCGATCTCACGCCGTACTACCCCTATGATGAGGACGTGCTGCATTGGCACCGCACTGCGCGCGAGGCCTGCCGGCCGTTCGGCTCGGATACCTATGGCAAGTTCAAGGAGTGGTGCGACCGATACTTCTATCTGCCGCATCGGAATGAAACGCGCGGGGTTGGCGGGCTGTTCTTCGACGATTTCAACCAGGGGGGATTCGAAACCTCCTTTTCACTGATGCGCAGCGTGGGCGATCACTTTCTGTCCGCCTACCTGCCCATCATCGAGCGCCGCAAGGACCAGGCCTACGGCGAACGCGAGCGCCAGTTCCAGTTGTACCGCCGCGGGCGCTACGTGGAATTCAATCTGGTTTACGATCGCGGCACCCTGTTCGGCCTGCAATCCCGCGGTCGCACCGAGTCCATTCTGATGTCGATGCCGCCGCTGGTCCGATGGGACTACGATTGGCACCCCGAACCGGGCTCACCCGAAGCACGGCTGTACCAGGATTTTTTGCGCCCGAGGGATTATCTCGCTGAGCTCTAGTGTCCGAGCGCGAACACGTAGTACTTGCGCAGGTTCTCGTGAACGGTCCAGGTACCCTTGGCACCCGTCTCGACGATAAACACATCGCCGGTCTTGAGATCCACCGGCGGCTTACCCTCGATCGCGATGGTGCAGCGACCCGCGAGAAGATGACAATACTCCCAGGCGTCGTAGTCGATCTTCCAGACCCCGGGAGTCGATTCCCAGATGCCGGCGAGGATTTTGCCGTCGTCTGAGGTGTGTAGATTCCAAGTCTTGGTATGCGGGTCGCCGCTCACGGCGGTTCCGGGCCAAGGCGCATCCTTCTCCAGGGGTGCCGTCAGATCGCGCAGCGGTAGCACTCGATTTGCCATTATTCATCCTCATTGCATCGGGTGTTGCAAGGTACCGTCTCGCCGCAAGTCCATCAACTGCCGCCGGGGCTGCCGCTGCTGCCCCCGATCGCCACTCGTTCGATGACCCCGGCCAGAGTCTCCTCCCCCAACGACAGGTACAGGTGCCGCTCTGCCACCGTCAACGTAAACTCCATCCGCCGCGTCAGGCGCGCAGCGAAGCTTGCCAGCCACTCGCGATCCACGGCATAGAGCTCCATGGCCTCGACGCGATGAATGCGTTCGGTACCCAGTCGCGCCGCCAGCTGCAGCGCATCCTTGTTCGTGTAAATGACCACGCGCGGCGCCAGCTTGGCCGCACGATGCAGCCTCGCCGCCTCCGGGGCGCCGATATCGATCCAGACACGCAGTGCGCCGGTCAGGTCGCGCACTGCGATCGCCGGCCGATCCGCTTCGAACAGCCCGTTCGAGAATGCAATTCCTTCGTCATATTCGAGGCAGTAAGCCAGCACGCGCGTCAGCAGGTGTTCCTCCGTTTCCGACGGATGGCGCGCTACCCGCAGTTCGAGCGGCCGATAGACGCCGCGATCCGAGTCCGCGAGATCGATCTTGAACACGTAAATAGTGGCGCCGAGCGCCATGGGATCACCTCTAAATACCGCACTCTAGCACCGCGAGGGCGCCCAAAGTTTCCGCGCCAACGCGCGCCGCCGTCGCCGCCGCGTGCTTGGCGCATCCTTGACGCAAGCCCATTGGCGTCATGACCGGCTTTTGTGCTTTGATGACCGTCCTTGGGATGACAACGGCGCGCTTCGAACACCGTATGGACGACAAATCCGCTCTGCTCAATCAGCTGCGCATCGACCGCAGCAGCGAGCCGGCAACTTCTCACAAGGGCTGGATCTGGGCTGGTGCCGCCGTTGCCCTGGCGGCTGCCGTAGGCCTCGCGGCATGGTGGTGGGCGCGTCCCGCCGCGGTGCCCGTGCACGTCGTCACGGCGCAGGCGATTGCCGGCGGCGGCGCTGCCGCGGCGGGTTCCATTCTCGATGCGTCGGGATACGTAGTGGCGCGCCGCCAGGCCACAGTGGCATCTAAGATCACCGGCAAGATGGTCGAACTCGATATCGAGGAGGGCGACCACGTCAAGGCCGGGCAAATCATCGCCAAGCTCGACGATACCAATATTCGCGCGGCCCTGAACCAAGCCAGTGCCCAGCTCGAATACGCCAAGGCGGGCCTCGCCGAGACCCAGGTCAATCTCACCAACGCGGAGCGCGACTACAACCGGCAAAAGACCCTGATGCAAGACCACTTTGTCAGTCAGGCGGCCGTGGACAATGCACAGACCACCGTCGACGCTCTGCGGGCCCAACTCGCCACCCAGCGCAGCAATGTCGACGTCGTGGCGCGCGCCCTGAGTGTGGTCGACCGCAATATGGACGACACCATCGTGCGCGCACCCTTCACCGGCATCGTCACGGTCAAGGCCGCTCAGCCCGGCGAAATGGTCTCGCCGATCTCCGCCGGCGGTGGTTTTACGCGCACGGGAATCGGCACCATCGTGGACATGGACTCTCTCGAGGTCCAGGTCGACGTCAATGAGAATTTCATCAACCGCGTGCACCCCGATCAACAGGCCACCGCCAAACTGAATGCCTACCCTGACTGGCAGATTCCCGCGCATGTCATTGCCGTGATTCCCACCGCCGATCGCAGCAAGGGCACGGTGACCGTGCGTATTGGACTCGATCAGAAGGACGCGCGCATCCTGCCCGAGATGGGCGTGCGCGTCGCGTTTCTGGCCGACTCTCCGCAGGATAAGGGAAGCAAGCCGGGTGTCACCTTGCCGCCGAATGCAGTGCAGGGGTCCGACACCGTCGGCGCCGTGTTCATCGTGCATGGCGACACCGTCGAGCGGCGCGCGGTGCGGCTCGGGGCCGGCAGCAGCGACAGCGTGACCATATTGTCGGGCCTCGCCGCCGGCGAGCGCGTGGCGGTGGGGGATTTCACACAGCTTAAGGACGGCGTAAAGATTCGGGTCGAACCATAACGGCCGCCTCGGGCGGCAGTGGGAGCTTTAACATCATGAGCGAAACCATCGTATCCCTGCGTAATGTCGACAAGCGCTACATTCGCGGCAAACAAAGCGTGGAAGTTCTGCAGGGACTTAGCCTCGATATTGCCAAGGGCGAATTCGTCGCGCTGATGGGACCTAGCGGTTCGGGCAAGACCACCCTTTTGAATTTGATCGGCGGACTTGACACGGCGACGTCCGGTGAAATCACCGTCGCCGGCGAGCGCCTCGATAAACTGGGTTCGGGCGCACTGGCGCGCTGGCGCGCGCGTCACGTCGGCTTCGTGTTCCAGTTCTATAACTTGATGCCCATGTTGACGGCCCAGCGCAATGTGGAATTACCCCTGCTGTTGACCAACCTGTCCGGCTCGCAGCGCAAGACCAATGCCTTGGCCGCACTGACTCTGGTGGGCATCGCCGATCGCGCCAAGCACAAGCCGAATGAGCTGTCCGGCGGTCAGGCGCAGCGCGTGGCCATCGCGCGCGCCCTGGTGGCCGATCCCACCCTGCTCGTGTGCGACGAACCCACCGGCGACTTGGACCGCAAGTCCGCCGACGAGGTGCTGCACTTGTTGCAGATACTGAACCGGGAGCACGGCAAGACCATCGTCATGGTCACCCACGATCCCAAGGCCGCCGAATTTGCCAGCCGCCAACTGCACATGGACAAGGGCGCCTTGCTGGAAGCGGGAACGCTGGCGGCGTAGCGGAGCAAAACCGATGAAATACTTTCCGCTCATCTGGGCCACGCTGTGGCGAAAGAAGACCCGCACGATTTTCACGCTGCTGTCCATGATCGTGGCCTTCCTGCTGTTCGGCATATTGGAAACGGTCGACTATGCGTTTGCGCACCCGAGCGGCGGAACCACCGGCGCGGATAAGCTGATCACGACAAATAAGTATTCGATCACCCTGTCGCTGCCATTTTCTGACACGCAGCAGATCCGCTCGGTGCCCGGCGTGGCCGAAGTCACGTGGATCAGCTGGTTCGGCGCCTACTACCAAGAGTCCAAGAACTTCATCTTTGCGCTGCCCGTGGACACCGACACCTATTTCAATCTGCACAAGGACGAATTCGTCGTCAGCGCCGAGCACATGCAGGCCTACCGCAACACGCGCACCGGCGCTCTGGTCAATTCGGCCCTGATGAAGAAGTTCGGCTGGAAGGTCGGCGACAAGGTGCCGCTGCATTCGACCATCTGGACGCAAAAGAAGGACAGCTCACTCGATTGGACCTTCGACATCGTCGGCGTTTTCGATGCCAAGGATCCCACCCAGGCCAGTCAACAGGCGCAGACCTTGCTGTTCCACTACGACCTGTTCGACGAAGGTCGCAGCTTCGGCAAGGGCACCGTGGGTTGGTTCGAGGAGCGCGTCGACGATCCGACGCAATCCGCCGCCATCTCCGCCAAGGTCGACGCTTTGTTCGCGAATTCCTCCAACGAGACCAAGACTCAGCCGGCCAAGGAGTTTGCCTTGGCCTTCATCAAGCAACTCGGCGACATCGGCTTCGTGCTGCGCGCCATCTTAGGCGCGGTATTTTTCACGCTGCTGTTTCTCACCGGAAACACCATGATGCAGTCGGTGCGTGAACGCGTACCGGAGCTTGCCGTGCTCAAGACCATCGGCTTCGGCGACGGCGCGGTGCTCGGGATGGTGATCGGCGAATCCCTGCTGCTCTGCCTGATCGCCGCCGTCATTGGGCTGGGTTTGAGCTTTGCCGCGCTGCCCATTATCAGGCTGGGATTGCAGGGGGTGGAGCTTTCGCCCACGGCGCTCATTCCGGGCTTCGGCGCCGCCGTGCTGCTGGCGCTGCTCGTCGGCACACCGCCGGCGCTGCGCGCCATGCGATTGAATATCGTCGATGCATTGGCGGACAAGCGCTAGTGTCCTGAGTCATTAATTCGTGAACATTTCTTTTCCTTCGATGTCCAAAGGTAAACTGGACATTCGAGGGAGATGCGATGCGACGTGGACCG
>JANXZQ010000300.1 GCA_025355445.1 Gammaproteobacteria bacterium | reverse complement strand
GTTAGCGGTCAAGCAATTCACGCACGACACGAAATGCAATCGCGATAAGGTGTCGAGGCAGTTGCACAAGTTGAAGGCGGATGGGCGGTTGATCGTTGATGCGCTCGAAGTTTCTGCGCCCGACGATCAACCGTCCATCGGCCTTCAACTTGTGCAACTGTCTCGACACCTTATCGCGATTGCATTTGGTGTCGTGCGTGAATTGCTTGACCGCTAACTCCGCAATCGTCCAGCCGGGATCGTTCCCTCGTTCGGCGGGTCTGGCTTCGCTCAGGGCTTTTAGGAGATCGGATTCGGTCATGGCGTTTTCCTTTTCTTGGGTTTCCAAACGGGCTCAGGATCAGGATGGAGAATCAGCGGCGTGACCTGCGCTTTGCCTGCCTCTGTGCGAATCAGCACGGCCCCAACATCCGCAATCGCATCCGCCGCGACCTTGTGCAGAAAGGCCGTGGCGAGCTGGAAGGCGGGGAGTTGGATCAACCGGACGGGCTGATTGTCGTAGGTATCGACATATTTGTGAAAATGGGCTCTCAACGCAATATCCGGCCAGCGCCTCTTGAGCGCGGCGTGCTCATAGAAGATCGTCGCGGCGAGGTTGTTGGCGACGGAGGCTTTAGTCCAAACTCGTTGGCCCATCCGACCGTGATGGGCCACGTCGATCACCACGTCATCAAATTCTCCCTGCCACTTCCAATGCGAAAACTTCTTGCCTTTGATAATCGGATAGCCTTCGCCGCTGAGTTGCCGAGCCATCGCTTCCTCTACGCCGCCCGATTTCCCAACGTGCGCTTCGGTACCGCGCACAATGAGGATGCCCGTCGGGGCGAGATCGAGCATTGGCTGTAAACAGCGGCGCAGTACGTCCATCTGCACACCAGGATGCCGGTCGATGATTTGTGTGGTGTTGTGATGGTCGCCGTCCACGAGATCACCGGGAAGGAACAAAAAGAAGTCCTCGCCCTTGCGCCGCTCCTCCCGCACTCGCTTCGCAATCGAGAGCCAGTGCGTCCACATCCACAACTGCGCGGCAGAGGCGGCATAGGAACCACCGTCATCCCTCGGGGTTTCTTGGTCGTCGTGCAGTCCAACCGTTGACCCGCAATGCAAGTCGGGGGCGGCCAAGATGAGAGTCACAACTTCCTCGCGGCGAATCCTCCAAGGGCTCCTAACGCGAACATCAGCGTCCGACTCGGACAGGCAATAAACAAAATCTTACATTGGTAGGGGGGTGCGATCTTCAGGTGTTGGGCTTGGACGCTATCCAGTTGACGCCCCAACGTCAGCAGACTACTTCGCGCCTCCACTAAGGCGATCTGTCCGACGGTGATCGCGGTGTCCTTCTGAGCAACCGCAATGCGGAGTTGGGCGCATTCTGACGTTTTAGCGTCAAGCACCTGTCGCATCGCCTGACAGATCGGGATGGTGTCGGCAGCCACGAAGGCGGTGGTATGACGAATCGAATCCGCGACCCGCTGCCAGCTATCCGCGTGCGCAACGGTCTGGTTGCTGCGGAGCCGGATGGTATCGACTCTCGCCTTCGCCGTTTGCACTTGCCACTGTAAGGCGACCACCGAATCCTGCGCCAGATGCAGTTCGGATTGTGCGTGTGCGAGGGCCGCGAGGCTGACTGCGTTGGCTTGGCCGGCACGTCGCTCCGACCACACCAGGATGAGCAGTAACACCACGACCAGACCCGCCAGAATCTTGGTCATATAACCTCAGGGAATCGAGGGAAGGGAAGTCAGTCCAATGGTTTGTTCTAAAGTCGTAATGCGCCGCGTCCAGCCCTTCAGGAAGATGGCAGCGGTCGGTTTCCGAGCGAGCCAGCGCACAAACGTCAGACGCCAACTCAAGTACGTGCCGGGGTCCGTCGTGTAGCTCAAAAACTCTCTGGCCCGACCGACACCCGAATTGACGGCGCAATCAAACACCAGGAGATCCATCGGCCACACGAGGACATCGCATCCCGCCTGCTGCCAGTAGTTCGTATAGTAGATCGACTGGCACTCTAACGCGCTCATCTGGTAGACATCTTGTGGTACAAGGTTCTGTGCAATCCGCCACGCGGTGTAGACCTTCTGCGTGACGCCGAACATCGTGCGTCCTCCCGGATCGTTCGGGTTGTCCGACTTGCCGCCCTCAAACTTCAGCGTCACCGCGAGGCACCGCTGAAACTCGCTCACCGGAGCGGCGTGCCGTCATCGTGGTCATGCGTCTTGGGTCCGTATTCCAAGGTCACGGTCTCCGCGCTCGT
>JANXZQ010000261.1 GCA_025355445.1 Gammaproteobacteria bacterium | reverse complement strand
GGTGCGGCTGGACGGGCGGGAAGTGGACTGGGAAACCGCCATCATCCGCGCACTCAGTTGTTTCCTATCCCTGGCCGTCGCCGGCCTGGGCTTCATATGGATCGCCCTCGATCCCAATAATCAAGCGTGGCACGACAAAATCGCCGGTACCGTCGTCGTGCGCGTGGCGAAAGGCGTACCCCTGGTATAATTGGCGGCATGATTTCTCGCAGAACGTCGCTAGGCGTAAAAGTAGGTGCGGTGACCATCGGCGGCAAGGCGCCGATTGTCGTTCAGTCCATGACCAACACCGACACGGCCGACATCGAAGGCACGGTCGCGCAGGTCAAAGCTCTGGCGAAGGCGGGCTCCGAACTGGTGCGCATCACGGTTAACAACGATGAGTCCGCCGCCGCCGTGCCCCATATCCGCGAGCGCCTGGATGCCCAGGGCATCAGCACGCCGCTGGTGGGGGATTTTCACTTCAACGGGCACAAGCTACTCAAGGCGCACCCCGCCTGCGCCGAGGCGCTGGGGAAACTGCGCATCAATCCGGGCAATGTCGGCCGCGGCAGCAAACGCGACCCGCAGTTTGCGGAAATGATCGAGATCGCCTGCCGGTATTCCAAGCCGGTGCGCATCGGCGTGAATTGGGGCAGCCTGGATCAGGATTTGCTTACCCGCATGATGGACGAGAACTCCAAAACGGCGACGCCGCTGGCAGCCATCGACGTGATGCGTGAAGCCATCGTGGTGTCGGCATTGAACAGTGCCCAGCGTGCGGAAGGCCTCGGGCTCAAGTCCGACATGATCGTGATCAGCGCCAAGGTCAGTGGAGTACAGGACCTGATCGCCGTCTATCGCACCCTCGCGGCGCGCTGCACCTACCCCTTGCACCTGGGCCTCACCGAAGCCGGCATGGGGAGCAAGGGCATCGTGGCCTCCACCGCCGCGATGGGCGTGCTCTTGCAACTGGGCATCGGCGATACGATTCGAGTGTCGCTGACTCCCGAACCCGGAGGCGACCGGACCCAAGAGGTCATCGTCGCGCAGGAAATACTTCAGACCATGGGTCTGCGCGCCTTCACGCCCATGGTCATCGCCTGCCCGGGCTGCGGCCGCACCACCAGCACCTATTTCCAGGAGCTGGCCCAAAAAATTCAAAGTCACATCCGGCACCGCATGCCCGAGTGGCGCAAGCGACATACCGGAGTCGAGGATATGTCGGTCGCGGTGATGGGCTGCGTGGTCAACGGCCCCGGCGAGAGCAAACATGCAAACATCGGCATCAGCTTGCCGGGCACCGGTGAGCATCCCGTCGCCCCCGTCTACGAGGACGGCGCCAAGACGGTGACGCTCAAAGGGGACCGGATCGCCGAGGAGTTTCAAGAACTCGTCGAACGCTACATCGAGCGCACCTACGCCAGGAACCCCCAGGAGTCTGCTTGAGTAATCCGGTGAAGGACCTGTCGGCCAAGAAATGCGTGCCCTGCGAAGGCGGTGTGCTGCCCTTGAGCCGGGCCAAGGCAAAGCTTCTGGCCAAGCAGCTGCATAAGGATTGGAAGATCGCGAAGGACTCCAAGATCTTGAAGCGCTCGCTAAAGTTCAAGGATTTCTATCGCACCATGAGCTTCGTCAACGCGCTGGCGCATATCGCGAACACGCAAGACCATCATCCGGACTTGGGCGTGGGCTACGGCTACTGTCACGTCACGTTCTCGACGCACGCCATCGGCGGGCTATCCGAGAATGACTTTATTTGCGCCGCTAAGCTCGACCGGCTTTGAGAAAGGCCGGCACGTCGCCGAACAGCCCCAGGGCGGTGCGCGCAAAGGCGTGCTTCACGTAGGGCAGTCGATCCACCGCGTGCAGTCCGGCGCCGCGTACGGCGGCGCTCAGGGGCTCCACACTCGAGAATAGCCGCTCCAACCCATCCAGCGCCGCGGCGGCCAACAGGTTCTCGCTGCGCCGCCGCCGCTCGTAGCGGCGCAGCAGCCTGTGCTCGCCGAAGTAACCTGCACTGCCGGCTTCGCCAAGGACTTCGGCGAGCACGGCGCAATCCAGCAACCCGAGATTCAATCCTTGTCCGGCCAGAGGGTGCACGACGTGCGCCGCATCGCCGAGCAATACCGCTCTCGGGCGCACGTACTCGAGGGCGTACTGCAGCTTGAGAGGAAAACTCAAGCGGCGGCTCGACACTTCGCAGTCGCCCAGCACCGCGCCGCTCGCGGCCGTCAGCGCCGCACCGAAGGCGGCGTCATCCAGAGCACGGAGGCGCTCAGCTTCGGGCAATGATGCGCTCCAGACGATGGACGAGCGGCCGTCGGGAAGCGGCAGAAAGGCCACCGGTCCGGTAGCGATGAATCTCTGCCACGCGGTGCTGCGATGGGTTTTGGAGGTACGCACGTGCGCCACCAGGGCATCTTGCTGATAACCATGGCCGGCGGTGCCGACGCCGAGCAGCCCGCGGGTCTTGGAGTTGATCCCGTCCGCCCCGATCAACAACTCGCCGCGCAC
>JANXZQ010000200.1 GCA_025355445.1 Gammaproteobacteria bacterium | reverse complement strand
TCGAGGATGTCGAACTAGAGATGAAGAAAGGCAAAGTAACCGACCTCTTCAGCGTCGCTCGTCGCCTTGGCGCTGACGCCATCCTAAAACTGTCTTTCGACAGCAACGCGAAGCGTGGGTATCGGTCGATCTCTCTTGCCCGATCAACCGATACCCACGCTTCGCGTTGCTGTCGAAAGACAGTTTTAGGATGGCGTCAGCGCCAAGGCGACGAGCGACGCTGAAGAGGTCGGTTACTTTGCCTTTCTTCAGCTCTAGTTCGACATCCTCGATCGGCTCACAAAAATCCCCGGCCACCAGTTCGCCCTGGTCGAGACTTATCTCTATGAGACTGGTCTTTGCTTTCCACAGTCGAATGGTCCGCTGCACTACGGTGCTAAACACGGGGGCCAGCGTATGCACGCCCCTATCACCTAAGATGCTCGGCACGGGCGTCTCGGCCCACGCCGATGGGTCGGGCCGTTCACCTGTGATATTGCTCTCCCATTCGTCACGGTCGAACAAACCCAAGCCCGCCAGACGCTTCACGGTTTGGATGAACGCCCCCTCGATATGCCGTACGCGCAGACTGATTCCGCCCCTCTGCAGAAGGAAATCGGCAGTGTCGTAGTAAACGGATTTTAGACCGGCCCGCGTCAACTTATTCTTAAAGATTGGACTGTTCTTAACCGCCACCAGTCCGCCTAGCGCGATCAGAAACTTCATCTCCACCTCTGGCACAGCCTCAAAGGCCGCGCTCCTACGAGCCTCATGGCCACGTTGAGTGTGCTTTGCCGACATGATTTCTCGTGACTCCAGTGTAGTTTCGGGCGTAACTCAACAAGAATCGCCCGAGCTTACTCCGACTACTGCGGAAACTACGTATGTTGGGTGCCCGCTCAAAGAGAACGGTGCACGTCAGGCGTGACCGACTGGCGTCTCTGGCTGGGGTTTTTTGCAGGGACCGGCGCCTCGCCGCCTAAGTGCGCATCCAACGCAGTAGTGCGAGATATTCAAGGCAGCCCGCAATTACAGCCAAGGCGATTCCCAGCGCGATCGCAGCAGAGTACGGCTCGCTGATGACTTGCTCGAGGTCCCGCTCCTACGGTCCTTCCGGGCGCCGGTGCCACGACGACGCTGATAGCGACGCCTGCCACTTGAAATGAAAGGCGTCAGGCGGTTGCATAACGTGAAGCCTGATCGCTACGGAACTCATCAATAGCGGCACAATAGATAGAAACCGCCGCATACTCAGCTTTATCGATCTAAAAAGACTATTCAGAAGAGGCGCCAACTTCAAATACAGAGGAGAAGGTTTACATCGATAAGAACGGCGAAGACCTGCCGGAGATTCGCCAGTGGCAGTGGAGCGAGAAGCGACAATCTTCCGCTGCTCCTCAAGACAGTGCATGACCGATAGTTCAGGAAAAATCTAGCTTGTGCGCGCAGGCATCGGATCGATGGCTCGGCGTTCAAGGTTCGCGATGGGGGCATCACTGGCACAGATATCACCATATTCGAAGCCGGCTCAAGCGCCCGGGGGAGCCTCGATGCGACAGCGGATCCGTCGAGGGGCTATTGATTGCGTGGCGGACGTATGTTCACGACGGACAACTATGGGTGCACGGGGGATCTGTTCAGGTCAATCCCCTCGCTATCCAACGCTTCGATTGGCCTGTAAGAAACTGAATCCATCATCTCTGTGTGATAGCGGGATTCATAAAACGCCAAATGTTAGCCCCGTGCCGAACTCGCCGCTCGGGAAAAGGCGAAAATCGTAAAGGGATCAGCTGCGTCGCTGCAACCTAGCGCTGTCAGTACTCGCGTAGGGTACGGATGCTAGGCGGCTCTGAATCGCAACGAGCGCCTTTTCATAGGCTTGTGCTTGGTTTGTGTCCACCGAAACCTCATGCAATTGTTCCTCTGCACACAATGGCTGCATGTGCCGCAGTTGTTGTTCGAGCACGGCGGCATCGGCGTCCGACGGATCGCAGTGTGATTGGAGGCGGTTTTCGACTCGATTCGCCAGCAGCGCGGAATTGGACTCGCACGATAGGATAATGTATCGGATGCTTTGGCTCTCGGCCAAATCATGAAACAGCTGGCGGTCTGCGGTATTCAGGAAGGTGGCGTCGACGATGGCGTTAACTCCACCCTTCAGACAGTTCTCGGCACACTCGAGTAAGCGCGCATAAGTGCGGTGGCTGAACTCGGCTTTGTAAATTCCTTGCTCAAAGCCCGCGTTATTGTCCACCGACGCAGGAACTCCAGCGAGTCGCTTGCGTTCCAAATCGGATCGTATCCGAATCGCTCCCAATTGTGGTGCGAGTCGTTCGCTCAGCGAGGACTTGCCCGAGCCCGAGGGGCCATGCATGATGAACAGCGTAGGGGCGCAGCGGCGCACGAAGCCAGCTGCGGTCTCGACTCTCGTCCGCAGACGCCTACCGAACTCATCTCGATGCCCCTCGTCTTGCTCCGCACTGATACTGTCGACCATTGCCCGAACCAGGGCACGATACACGGCATAGAATGACAGGAGTGGAACGCCACCGTAGTCCCCAGTACGCTCTAAGTACCGATTCAAAAAGGAAAACGCAAAGTCCTTGCGACCATGTGCCTCTAGATCCATTACCAAGAAGGCGACATCGTTCATCACGTCGATCCAGCGAAGCGTTGGGTCGAATTCCAAGCAATCGAAGGGAATCAACCGCCCGCCCCAGCGCACGACGTTGCGCGCATGCAAATCTCCATGACATTCTCGGATGAACCCCGATTCCTCGCGCATGTGTAATTGCGGTAGCGAGTCATGCAAAAAATCATGAGTCCAATCGATCAGAGTTCCCAGTTCGGGCGGGCTGGTATCGGCATCTGGGTGCGCCAAGAGTGTGGCCAAATTGCCGAGCACCGCGTCGTGTAATTGTTCTGTGTGTGGAAAACCTTGAGTGCGGGGAGCCTGTGGAAGGCTAGAGTGAAAATCGGCCAAGAGCACGGCAAGGTCCGAAAGTTCTTGTGGACGCACCGCGCCGCGTTCGAGCAGAGAAGATAACTGCTCGGACGCCTCGAATTGTTTCATTTTCACGGCATATTCGATGATTGGGCCGAGTCCGTCGATGCACATGCCATTGGCGCCCCGCGTGATGGTAACGACGCCCACGTAGAGGTCGGAGGCCAGGCGTTTGTTGAGGCGCAATTCCTCATCGCACAGGTGTCGCCGTAGTTCCAGAGTCGATGAGTCGATGAATTCGTAATGAATGCTCTTTTTGATCTTGTATGCATAGAGGCCCGTGAGCACTACCCACGAGATATTTGTCTCGTGGAGCTCCAACCGGGTTACGGGATGCGGAAATGCCGCGTTCGTCATTAGGTCGGCAGGCCTAAAGCCAACGATATTAGCGTCTTGTGCCGAATCGGCCGCGCTGCTTTTGATCATCTTTTGACCCACCGATTGCACCCTTGAACGGTGCAAATGTTACTCAAGCTCAATGCCCGCCGATATGCGAGGATCTACTATTGATTTAGGGGACTGCCGCTGTCGGCACTGCCGCGATTTGGCCTCTATTTCGCCCAATTATCGCCAGGAACGGGAGTGGTCGGCGGGCACCATCCAACGCAAATAAACGCAGATTCGTTGGGCAGACTGAGAGATCCGTAGCGGATTTGAGACACAACATACACAGTGAGTTGCCGATGATACCGGCTTACTGCGATACTCAACTTCCTCCGTTCGATCCCCGCGACGCTATGCTCAATCGGACCCAAATGTGGATCGCAGCACTCGCCGTCATTGTGAGTACCTGGGATAGCACACATGCTGCGGCGCCGCGAGGCCCCTGCGTCGATTCTTTGACGCAAGCGATGCCGGCACGCCCAGCCCACGCCCCAGGCGGACGGGCCTTTGCTGCGGAAATTCGTGATCTCGTCGATGATGAACGTGAGGCCCGTATCCGGCATGAATTGATGACAGGGAACATCCCCGACTTTTTGCGTCGGTTTGTCCCAATTCGGTTACAGCCGCCGATTTCCACAGCTGCATCCCATGACATCATTATTTGCGCCGCGCCAGATTATCTGGCCATCGGTTCCGATGACGATTTTCTGCTGATGCCGGTGCGCTTGGCGACCGTACTGTCAATGGCGTCCGTTTACGGCTTTACGCTGCCAACACCGCGCATGGTCGACGCAATTTATGCCCAGGCGGCAGTTCATTTCGTCCCGCAGCCGCTGCCGGCCAGTAGTGAGATGCGCTCGACAGATTATTCTTTGCGCCACAACGAGCTCGTCGGTGTGCAACGTGCGTCGCTCGGTGTATCGCTCGGCGCGCTAATCGCTGGTGACAAAAAGGATTTAGTCCTGACGAATCGACTGCGAAGCTATCCTGATCGAGTAGCGATTTATGGTTGGCACTGGGCCGAAGGCAAGCCAATCCAGCCATTGAGTACCGTTCACGGCTGGCGTTACGCTGACTACAGTCACGGTGCACGATTGATCAGTGCGCAAGTATTTGTTGATGGAAAACCTCGATCTATTTTTGATGTCATCGAAGATAATCGGTTGGCAGGCACCCTGAGCGATGAAGGGGCGATCGTGAATGTGCTTAGGTTGATCGAAACTTTGGAGGATAGGGCGGGGCTGGCGATCGCCGCGGCTCTACACAACTCACATCCGGGCCGTCATTAGGCTAGCACCATTGGTCCGGAACGCGAGGCGCCCTAGCGAGCGGCAATTTCAATCCATGCTGTTAAGGCCGTTTTTTCGCCCCGCCTCCTGACGATCCAGTTTTGACCATAATAGCGATCGGATAACGGTTCGCTGCACCTAATAAAGGCCGTGTGCCAATAGGCATATTCACGGATTACATTTCTTGAGGGGCGAGTTCAATTTCGCGAGAGCGTCGTGGATAACTTTTACAGCATAGCTCTTCACTACCGATGCTGAGCGCGGATCCGATACGTGTGCGAGAGCGAAGATGAGGATTTCACAGTGCGTATCCTTAAATCTCAGACACTCAAGCAGACACCGATACAGATTGTTGATGGACCGAAGCTCCAATGGGGCGGGTCGGCGAGTGGGGCATGGGGTCGCCGAATGGAGTATCGCGTGTAGTTAGCGTTTCGTCGACGCACGCCATCAATCATTTTCCATTATCCCAAGTGGCCAGTGAGGCGGAAGCTTTGGGATCCTTCACGGAACGCCAGTATGGCGCGCATGAGATTGCCGGGTAAACACCTACCTTGATGATACTTTCACGCATATCACTGCGTGCCAATATTGTCTAGATTGCCTATGTACTGAAACGCCTTCGATGTTTTTCGGAGATTATGATGAGCACCAGTGAAGTAATATTGGATCCTGGGATTAAGGCGTGCAACGCCATATCAACGACTCCTGTGCCTGAAGAAGCATTAATCACTTACAAGCAGCCTGTAGAGTTATTGGCCCTTGTGAAGGGATGTATGACGCCGAATGTGTCCGAAAATCGTCAGGATTGCATCGCCAGGGAAGCCTATTTCAACGCTGAGCGTCGCGGCTTCGCTCCAGGCCATGCACTCGATGATTGGTTGGCCGCAGAAAATGAAGTAAATCCGCGCCTCGCCGGCGAAGGTTACGTTTTCTGAAATGCCGCGCTCATCCATTCTGATCACGGGAGGCGCCGGCTTTCTCGGCATCAACTTGTGCCGTCATTTGCTGGCACTCGGTTACGGAGTCAGGTCAATGGATATCGCTCCGTTCGACTATCCAGAACGCACCGAGGTCGATGTTCGGCAGGCGGACATCCGCGACCCCACTGCCGTCGAACAGGCAATGGCAGACGTTCAGATCGTCGTGCATTGCGCAGCGGCATTGCCGCTCAGCAGTAAGGAGGAGATTCACTCCACGGACGTCGAGGGAACCCGAATATTGCTTGAGAGCGCAGCCCGACACGCCGTATCCCGCTTTATCTACATTTCGTCAACCTCGGTCTATGGCATCCCTGATCATCATCCGGTCTACGAGCACGACGCTCTGCACGGTGTTGGTCCTTACGGCAAAGCCAAAATAGGTGCCGAGGAACTTTGCCTTGACTGGAGACAGCGCGGCCTCAGCGTCGCTATCCTTCGGCCAAAGAGTTTTGTCGGGCCTGAGCGGCTCGGCGTGTTTGAGCTGCTTTATGACTGGGCCTATTCGGGGAAGAATTTTCCCGTGTTGGGCTCCGGTGACAATCTTTACCAACTATTGGATGTCGCGGATTTGTGCGATGTCATTGTCTCCTGCGCGACGCTAAATGCGGATCTTGTGAACGACACGTTCAATGTAGGCGCAAAGCTATACGGCAGCATGCGCGACAACTTTCAATGCGTACTCGATCGGGCGGGGCATGGAAAGCACGTGATTGGCTTGCCCGTGCGACCAGTCATAGCCGGCCTCAAGCTCCTAGAGAGTTTGCATCTATCGCCTCTATACCAGTGGATTTACGAGACTGCGGCACAGGAGAGCTTCGTTTCTATCAAACGCATTGAAAGTAAATTGGGATACGCTCCACGGTATTCTAATCGCATGGCGCTTATTCGCAACTACGACTGGTACGTCGCTAACCGCGCCGAGTCGCTCGGGAAAACCGGTGTAACGCATCGCGTTCCATGGAAAAAAGGAGCGTTGCGGCTGGTGAAGTGGTTTTTTTGACCGGTCTGCCCGCCGAGAAAGCGGTAGAGCTCATCGAGCCCTTGGCCGCGGCTCGCGTGCCTCTCGTTGCTGATCTCGATGAGACTTGTTTGCGGACGGATTCTCTCATCGAGTCGGTGTTCGTTTTGGCGCGGACGAAGCCACTGAGCTTATTGAAATTGCCGGGTTGGTTGTTGAAGGGCCGCGCGTACCTGAAACAGCGGCTCGCCGAGATGGCAATGCCCGATATCCACATGCTGCCGCATCGCGCGGAGGTCGTCGAGTTTCTGCGCGCTCAAAAGCAATTAGGCCGCTCCATAATCCTCGCGACGGCGGCGGATGAAAGGCTGGCTCGGGAGGTGGCACGCGATGTGGGTCTGTTCGACGCCGTCATCGCGAGCGACGGCAAGATCAACATGAGTGGCGAGCATAAACGCGACCGGCTCGTGCAGATGTTTGGATATAGAGGATTTGATTACATCGGCGATAGCGTGCGTGACACGGCCGTATGGTCTACAGCGCGACGAGCGCTGCTCGCAACACCTTCGCACCGTCTTGCCGCGCGAGTAGCCCGGGTAACGCCGGTGGAAATGATCTCTTTCAGCCCCAGTGCGGGTTGGCAAGACTATCTACACGCGCTTCGTCCGCTTCATTGGGTCAAGAATGGACTTGTGTTCGTTCCCCTAGTAGCCGTACACCGAATCTTTGAAGCGGAATTGCTTGTACGCGCATCGATGGCATTTGTGGCATTTTGTCTGTGCGCGTCGGGTCTTTACCTCCTAAATGACTTGCTTGATTTGCCGGCCGACCGGCGGCACCCACACAAGAAGGAACGGATGCTGGCATCTGGGCGCCTATCACTTGCCCATGCGCTCCTGATGCTGCCACTACTGCTCGTGAGTGCATTTGGCCTCGCGTGTTATCTGTCAATGGGCTTTGCCAGTGTGCTGGCCATATATGCGGTGTTGATGATCGCCTACTCTATGCGTCTGAAAGACATTCCGCTCGTGGATGTTTTGGTGCTGGCCGTCGGATATGCGTTACGCGTGGCGGGCGGGTCAGCCGCCACCGGCGTACAGATTTCCGCCTGGCTGTTGACCTTCTGTGTGTTTTTGTTTTTCAGCTTGGCCTTGATCAAGCGCTACGCTGAGTTGATCGTTTTAGAAGCCGAACCCACAGTGAAACCAGTGCAGGCTCGCGGCTATTTGGCAATCGACAAGGTGATACTCGTAGCTCAGGGTATCGCGAGCGGATACCTCGCCGTGATGGTGCTGGCGCTCTACACGAATACGGAGATCAGTCATCGTCTTTATGCGCGCCACGAATACTTCTGGGGAATCTGCCTGCTGCTGCTGTATTGGGTCAGTTACCTGTGGATAGCGGTTAATCGCGGTCGGATCCAGGATGATCCAGTGATCTTTGCTCTTTCCGACCGGCGAAGTCTTTGGACGATCGCGGCGATGGGCGTCTTTGCGGTGCTTGCACTATGAACGGTTGGCCTCGGATCGTGCGAATGATCGGGATGTTCCTGAGCCCAACGCTTGTGGTGGGAATCTTGCGGGCGGCCGACATTTCTTTCGCCAACCCCAATTCGGCGGACGTGGCGGCCTCGCAATGGGTGGAATATCAAGCGTACGCACCGAAGACAATCATTGAGTTGCAACCGTTCCGTCGTGGCGCGAGCGTTGACTTTCCGATGTCAGCCGATCATGGCACGGCAACACTGGTCAATCTGAATCCGCTGATCAACGCCTGGTTTCTCCTGACCGTTCGCTTGGGCGAGAACGTTAAAACTCTCTCCTATCATCTGGAAAATCCGCTGCCCCAGACCCAGACGCTGGAGCTCAGCCACACTTATCCGTTCGGTATACAACTTTCCATCGATGGGCGTACGGCAGAGTGCAACCTATGGCAGGACGGAGACGTGGCGGCCTTACAGCAGGCACAACGCTCGGATCTTCCCTATGGACCTCTGTGCGGGGATCGCTTGTTTTTGCGCAACGTAGTCGCCGGGACTTATACGCACCTAGAACGCGTGACGGCATTTCTGAGAGGCCATATTTGGGGTGGAGAGCGGATCGTCGGTTTCGTGCGCAAGCAATTTTACGAAGATGCTTTCATCGAAAAAGCGGTGCCCGGAGCGGTATCGAACGCATCTGCGGTCACCGCGGCCTTGCCCGACGGTCCACCGCCGCCGCAAATAGGCGCGGCATTCGCGGCCCTCTCGGTAATCCCCGAACACCTGGGAATTGCCGTGGGCCTTGGGGCGCTCCCCCTTGAGATGGGGCGGTGGTATCCAGTGCACGAAGCGCCGGGAATATTCTTGAGCCTCGTTCAGCCACAAACGGTAAGCGCAGCAAAGTGGCCCAGCAACAAGAGCACCGTGAACCCGCTTGATTCAATCGAAGCCGCGGCGGTCGACTATATGGTGGCATTGGATCTCTCCCAGTTCGATGTGGGATTCGCACTGGGCACGGATCACCCGCGAGTCGGATGGTCGGAGCGCGTGTTGGATAGTGTCCGAGATCGTACACTAGCAGGACCAGACGGCGTCGGAAGCGTCGCACCGCTGGTCGTGAACGGCATCGTTAGTCCGACCACAATCGGGCGTGTGGCGGTTAGCTTTGCCGGTGGATTTAAACGCGAACATGGAGCCTTCCGCTTCGGAGCGCTTGCACAGCAGAACCACGGCACGCATTACGGCTTTATCGAGCAAGGCGTGGTGTTCAGCAAGCTGCAACCAGAACTGGCGACCCTCATCGTAATGGACGATGGCAACGTGCAAATGAAGACGTGGACGGCGGGCGACGACGTACTCCTACCACACGTCAAGTTTGCGCGGCAAAACGGCGTCCCGTTGCTCGAGTATGACGCGAAGACCGGGACGACTTCGCCGGGCTCTTTGGTCAACAATTGGGGTGCGGGAAATTGGTCGGGGTCCAACGATGAACGTTTGCGTACCCTGCGCGCCGGACTTTGCTTACAGGTCACGGGCAAATGGCGATATCTTATGTTTGGATATTTCTCGACAGCCACACCGAGCGCCATGGCGCGCGTCTTTCAAGCGTATGGTTGCCGATATGCCATGCACTTGGATATGAATGCACTCGAACATACCTACTTTGCGATCTATTCAATTAAGGACGGAACGATTGCCGTGCAGCATCTAATCGAGGGAATGGCCGAGGTGGACAGAAAAGGCGGCGATGAGTTGGCGCCGAGATTCTTAAGCTTTCCTGACGATCGGGACTTCTTTTATCTGACTCGAAAGAGGGATACCCCATAATGCGAGTGGTCTTAATCTGCATTCTGCTCGCGGGAGGCGCCGGCGCGACGGCGCAAACTCCTCTTCAGAAACAAAACGAATTGCTCTTCCAGCAACTGCAGGAAATCCATGGCTTGAGCGCTGACGAAATGCGCGATATTCGCGCGATATTCACTCAATCGAACGTCATGGGCCAAGGTAATCCCGCCGTCACCCAACATCCGGTTACGCCTCAAGAATGTGCAGCCATGCTGCAAAAGCAGTCCGTTAAGTATGGGGATTCACAATTCGAGCGCATCTGTGGTGGTAAATACATGGCGCCTTTATTCAAACCCAAAACAACCACGGCCGAGCACGCAAAAGCTTGCATCGATCAATTCGAATTCCCCAACATTCCATGCGTTTATCCGGTGGTCTGGGTGAAGGCGCGTGAAGCCGCACAGATCTGTGAAGCAGAAGGTAAGCGCCTTTGCGATGCCCACGAATGGGAGGGGGCATGCGCGGGGAGTTTGCAACCCCCAGATTATATAGTTGATCTTGTGAAGGGGCAGGAGCCTGAAATAGCGATTCATCAGATGCGCATCGCGCACAACCTCGCAGAGCAAGGCAGTAAGACTTGGAGTTACGGACCCGAATATCGGCAAGGCGTGTGCGCAACGGGCAGTTCCAAAACGCCGGGATGCCCCGGTGGTAACTGGCAACTGTGCGGTTCCAACACGTACCCGGCAGGAGATTTTCCCGCATGTCACAGTTCATCGGGCGTCTACGACCTGAACGGCAATGCGGCGGAACATATGAATCTACCGCTCAACGAACAACAAATGGCGAGTCGCGGCAGCAAGGAATTGGGCTATACCGAGATGAAGGGTAGTTGGTTCATCTTCGATACCTACCGACCACACGAGGACTGGTGCCGTTGGCGGGCACCTTTCTGGCACGGCACCCGAGTCATGGCTACCAATAGCCACGCGAATTACCACTTAGGCTTTCGCTGCTGTAAGACGCTGGCGCCTACGAGCAGCCCTGTTCCAGTTGGCGGATTGCTTCGGCAAAAGAGGGTGCCACCGTCAGCACCGTAAGCCCATGGGTCAGGTGAACTGAAAATTCGCTTCGAAGCGTTACCGAATCCGTGACGACAACCGAATCCGGCTTGCCTGCAGCAAACAACTGGACCGCCTCGGCGGAAAACGACGCATGAGTGACTGCAACGTCGACACGAATTGCGCCAGATCGACGGCACGCCTCGACCGCGTGCATGACAGTCGTGCCGGAACTGATGAGATCGTCAATAATAATCACGCGGCGTCCAGCGACGTCACCGGCAAATAGAGTGCCGCTAATTCCCCCATGGGTGCGCTGCTTGTCCATCAGTGCGAAATTCACGCTCCGGCCGATAGCGGCTTGAAAAAGCTTGTGAAAATGTCGAGCACGTTTGGCGCCGCCGATATCTGGGGTGGCGACCGCGTAGTCGTGACCGTCGGAATCCGTCGTGAAATGTCGAACAAATAAATTCGCGGCCTCAAGACGTACGGCTTCGCAGCGGAAAGCATTATCAAACGCTGCTGGGTTATGGACCTCGAGGACCAACACCCGGTCTACGCCCACGGCCTCGAGAAGCTGCGCTATATAACGCGTTGTTACAGGGTCTCGATCTTCGGCGTGCCGATCCTGGCGCGCGTACGCGAGATAGGGCACGCAAGCGATTACGCTTTTCGCTCCGGCATCTTTAAGCGCTCCGATGAAAAAGAGCAAAGAACACAATCGATCATTCGCAGAGCCCAGTAGGTCTGCGAATAACGATTGGACCACGTAGACTGAACGCCCGCGCACGCTCTCGATCGACCGCAGCATCCGTTCGCTAGAGTCGAATACGGTCTCTTCATGGGCGCTGAGTGGTATACCCAACGCCGCGGCTACGTCTCGAGCAAACGCTGTCGAAGCCGCCGGCGCGAATAAGGAGACGGAATCTCTGAGCAATCCTGCCATCGAGTTTTCGACTCGCTTGAGTTTGTCTAGGCTTCTATCGGGAGGCTAAGTGGCATCGGATAGCGTCAAGTCATGACCTGACGTTCCCGAGGCGTTAAGGTGTCGAGCCGGTGCTGTACCTCGGCCATCGGTACATCGCCATGGCCGGTAATAGAAGTAACTGGTAGCATGGAGCCTATTCGATTAAGTTGCTGTTGCACTTCCGAGCCACTTATGTCTGGCATGCGTATATCAAGTACCAGGCACCCCGGTGCGTCAGGCTTGAAGTTCGCCCGGAATTGGCTCGGCCCCGAAAATCTAGCCGTTTGGTAGCCGATTTGTTGGTCTCGCGCGTCTTTATCATGGGCTTTAGCAACCCTCTGCGACCGGCAAGCGGAACCAAAAGCGGCTACCTCCGGCCGGAGAATTCTCGAACCCGATGGTCCCCTCATGGGATTCAACAATCGCACGACTTGAAGCCAGGCCAAGACCCGTGCCTTGCGGTTTCGTGGTAAAAAATGGCCGAAACAGTTTGTCTTGTAATTCCGCGGGTACGCCGGGACCAGAGTCAGTGACGCCGATCTCAACGGTGTAGCTGTCTGCGGAAACATCGATTCGTATGGACGCGCCTGCAATTTGCGTACTTGCGTCGACGGCGTTTTGGACTAAGGCCAACAACACATGTTGAATCCTCAGTCGGTCGACCAACACCTCAGGTAGCGCGGGAGGCGCGTCGAGTTTCAGACAGCCTTCGATCCGTAGCGCGACGATGTCAAGAACGGGGCGTATCTCCGCGATGAGTTCAGACATTTGACATCGAGCGGGCTCCGGCAGGTCTCGCTCAAACAGACGCCGAATGCGCTTTATGCCTTCGCCCGCGCCCAGAGCTTCGCGGCTAATCTGCCTGAATACGTCCAAGGCACGATGCACCATGGGTTCGGGCCGGTCCAGCATACGTTCGCCGGCCTGTGCAAAGGTCGTAATAGCGCCCAACGGCTGATTGAGTTCGTGGGCAACACCGCTCGCCATTTCCGCGAGCGCCGATACTCGGGCGATTTCCATCAATTGGTTAAGGATGACGTCCGACTCATTCCAATGCGCTTGGTTTTGGCACAATTGTCGCTCCATTCCCCGTTACCTTGTTCGTGACCCCGGGTAAGCTGGGGTTGGCCAGCTAGGCCCGGCATGATTTCTGCCCCCAGTCGTCCATGATCCGGGGGGTGTTGTCACCGGGCCTGGCAGGCAACTGGTGATCGCTGATAGGGGCCGGACCCGGTGTATTCCGAGGTCGCCTGTAACGTGGATGCCGAGACTAGTTGCCATGGTTTGCTGGCCCATCGTAGTTAACCTCAGGAGCAGCCATGACTGACATCGAGCAGCATGACAGTGTCGAAGTCTTCGTCGGTGTCGACGTGGGCAAAGGCGCTCATCATGCGGTTGCATTGGATCGCAAGGGAAAGCGTCTTTTGGACACTGCCTTGCCGAATGACGAGACTAAGCTGAGAGCGCTGATCGGGAAGTTGAAGGAGTTCGGGAAGATCCTGCTTGTCGTGGATCAGCCCGCCACGGTCGGGGCTCTTCCAGTTGCGGTGGCTGGCGCCGAAGGCATCCTGGTAGCCTATTTGCCGGGGTTGGCAATGCGGCGCATTGCCGACTTGCACGCCGGTGAAGCCAAGACCGACGCGCGGGACGCGTACATTATCGCTGAAGCCGCACGCAGCATGCCGCATACGCTGCGGTCGCTGAAAATAGCCGACAGCCACGTTGCAGAGCTGACGATGCTGTGCGGCTTTGACGTGGACCTGGCAGCCCAAATCACTGCCACCAGCAATCGCATCCGCGGCCTGCTGACGCAGATCCATCCGGCGCTGGAGCGCACCGTCGGGCCTCATCTGGATCATCCGGCCATGTTGGACCTGCTCGAGCGATATCCCTCGCCCGCGCAACTCGCTTCGCTCAGCCAGAAACAGTTGGCTACCCGACTGCTCAAACTTGCTCCGCGAATGGGAAAAACTTGGGCCACTGAAATCGTTCAAGCACTTGCCGAGCAAACCGTCGTCGTCGCCGGCACGCAAGCCGCCAGCATCGTGCTGCCGCGCTTGGCGCAGCAACTGGCGGCACTGCGAAAGCAACGGGACGAGGTTGCGAAAGAAGTCGAACGCCTCGTGCTTGCGCACCCTCTTCATCCGGTCCTGACCAGCATGCCGGGAGTCGGGGTTAGGACCGCGGCGAGACTCCTGGTCGATGTGGCGACTCGCGCTTTCGCGTCCGCGGCCCATCTGGCCGCTTACGCTGGGTTGGCGCCAGTAACCCGCCGCTCCGGCTCCTCGATCCGCGGCGAACTGCCTTCCAGACGGGGAAACAAACAGCTTAAGCGAGCGATGTTCCTGTCGGCCTTCGCGGCTCTGCGCGATCCGATCTCTCGGGCCTACTACACTCGCAAGATCAGCCAGGGAAAACGCCACAATCAGGCCCTCATTGCGCTCGCACGCCGCCGCTGCGATGTGCTGTTCGCCATGTTGCGTGACGGAACTCTTTATAGCCCGCCACGCCCCGAAATATCCTTGACAACAACATAGGGGCACCCCCCCGGCTAATTCCCGACTCAAGTACAATGCGCTGCCCACGCGACTACCAACAATTTCAGCACCGCCATCGGATCACACATGACCCCATCTGACCCTCGCACCGCCCTGCAGCTTCGTTCGCTGGTCAAAAGCAGCGGCGCACTCGAAGTATCCTTGACGCAGGTGCCGATTCCCGTTCCCAAGGACAACGAAGTGCTGGTGCGGATCGAAGCAGCCCCCATCAATCCGTCGGATCTCGGCTTGCTATTCGCCGGCGCCGACATGCTGCAAGCGGTCCAGGAAGAGGCTGCGCCCAACGATCCGCGCGTGTCTGCGCGTGTTCCTGACGGCGCGCTGCGCGGCATGACGGCCCGCTTCGGCATCTCCATGCCGGTGGGCAACGAGGGTGCGGGCGTGGTGATAGAGACCGGGTCCTCCGCGGCCGCGCGCGCGCTCAAGGGCAAGACCGTCGCGGTGCTCGGCGGCGCCATGTACTCGCAATACCGCTCCGTACCGACGGAACAATGCCTGCTCCTCCCGGACGGAGCGACTGCCACCGACGGCGCGTCCTCCTTCGTCAATCCGCTCACCGCGCTCGGCATGGTCGAAACCATGCGCAGCGAAGGCCACACTGCCTTGGTACATACCGCGGCCGCGTCCAACTTGGGGCAAATGCTCAATCGAATCTGCATCAAAGAGCAAATCGCCCTGGTGAACATCGTCCGCAGCGTCTCGCAAGCGGATCTGCTTCGCTCCATCGGCGCCGCCTACATCTGCGATTCGACCGCCCCCACCTTCATGCAGGATTTGATCGGCGCCCTGACCACCACCGGCGCCACGCTGGCCTTCGACGCCATCGGCGGCGGCAAACTCGCCGGCCAAATTCTCACGTGCATGGAAGCCGCACTCAACGCCAAGCCTACGCAGTACAGCCGCTACGGCTCGCCCATTCACAAGCAGGTGTACGTCTACGGCGGCTTAAGCGTGGGCCCGATCGAGCTGCACCGCAATTTCGGCTTTGCCTGGGGAGTGGGCGGTTGGTTGGTCACCCCATTTCTGCAGAAGATCGGGGCCGCAGCGACCGAACGCCTCAAGCAGCGGGTCGCGGCGGAGCTTAAAACCACATTCGCCAGCCACTACGCCGGCGAGGTATCGCTCACCGAGGCGCTGGATCTTAGGACCATCGCCGTTTACAGCAAGGCCTCGACCGGCCATAAGTACCTGATTAACCCAAACAAGGGAACCTCCCGCATCCCTTAAACTCCAAAGGATTCGCCCTCCGCTGCGGACGGCGTCAATCTGTTAAAGAGGATTCTAGGTAATGATTCACAAACCTGCGGCCTTCCAGGACTCTCGCCCCATGCCGGTCGAGTCCGACGCCGCCATGCGCGCCGCGCGCGAAAACGTGATGGACAACTCCACCTGGATCGCGCCTCTGCAGGCGGAAATGGCCCGCGTCATCGTTGGCCAGAAGCACCTGCTCGACCGGTTGCTGGTCGCCCTCCTCACCAACGGCCACGTCCTGCTTGAAGGCGTGCCCGGCCTGGCCAAAACATTGGCGCTCAAGACATTGGCCAGTGGCCTGTCAGTTCGTTTCAAGCGCCTGCAATTCACCCCCGACATGCTGCCGGCCGACATCGTCGGCACCATGATCTACAACCCTCAAGATGGCGGCTTTCGCACCAAGCAGGGGCCGATTTTCAGCAATCTGGTGTTGGCGGATGAAATCAATCGCGCGCCGGCCAAGGTGCAGAGCGCGTTGCTCGAAGCCATGCAAGAGCGCCAAGTGACCATCGGCGACGAAACCTATCCGCTGCCCAATCCCTTTCTGGTGCTGGCCACGCAAAACCCACTGGAACAGGAAGGCACTTATCCTCTGCCGGAAGCGCAGATCGACCGCTTCATGATGAAGGTGGTGGTGACCTACCCCAACCGCGCCGAAGAGCGCGCCATCTTGGACGCCATGGCGACTTCCGAAGCCCTGCCGAGCGCCCGTCCCGTCGTCTCCGCGCAGCAGATCTTGAACGCGCGCCACGTCGTGAACAACCTCTACGTCGACGATAAAATCCGCAACTACATCGTCGACCTCGTGCTCGCCACCCGGCCGCCGGTCGCCAAGACCCTGAATCTCGACGGCTACATTCAAACCGGCGCCTCGCCGCGCGCCACTATCAACCTGACACTCGCCGCGCGCGCCATCGCCTTCCTCAACGGCCGCCACTACGTGACTCCGCAGGACGTCAAGAGCATCGCACTCGACGTGCTGCGTCATCGCGTATCCGTGACCTACGAAGCCGAGGCCGAAAACATCACCTCCGAGGACGTGGTGCACAAAATTCTCGACGCTCTTCCCGTGCCCTGATTGCGCATGCCGGCCGACACCACCAAGTCTACGAAAAGCATCATGAGCGGCATGCGGCAACTGGAGATCCGCACCCGCCGCATGGTCAACGACAGCCTCGCCGGGGAATACCACTCCGTGTTCAAGGGCCGCGGCATGGACTTCGACGAAGTCCGCGAATACAGTCCCGGCGACGAAGTGCGCACCATCGATTGGAATGTCACCGCGCGCGCCGGCCGGCCTTTCGTCAAGAAATTCACCGAGGAGCGCGAACTCACCATTCTCCTGCTGGTGGACATCAGCGCCTCGGGAAATTTCGGCTCCGCCCCGATGAGCAAACGCGATCTCGCCGCCGAACTTGCCAGTGCCCTGGCTTTTTCCGCGATTCGCAACAGCGATAAGGTTGGGCTGCTGCTGTACACCGATCGGGTCGAGCGCTACCTGCCGCCGAAGAAAGGACGCCGTCACGTGCTGCGCGTGGTGCGCGATATTCTGTATCACACGCCCGAAGGCCGCGGCACCGACAGCGTCAAGGCGCTCGACGTGGCCAGCCATGTCCTGCACCGGCGCGCCATCGTGTTCCTGATTTCCGATTTCCAGTCCCCCGGCGATCCTGAAAAAACGCGCGCCGAATTGCGCCGCGCCATGCGCCAGACCAATCGGCGCCACGATCTCATCGCCGTCCAAGTTGAAGACCCGCGAGAGAGAGAACTTCCCAATGTAGGAGTTCTCGCACTGGAGGACGCCGAGACCGGTGAAGTCATCGAGCTCGACACCGCCAACCCCGCAGTCCGCAAGCGCTTCAAAGAGCTGTCCAGCGCGCGCGCGCGGTGCATGACCAGTGATTTTCGCGCCGAAGGCGTCGATACGCTGGAACTCAAAACCGACACACCCTACATGCCCGCCCTGCAGCGTTTCTTCAAGACACGCGTGCACCGACGAGTCTGAGCCGGGCCATGGGTTTGACGAACCGCCGCGCCTCCTCGCTTCGCGACGCCGCCTCGCACGCCCTCGCCGCGTCGTTCGCGATCACCGCACAGCTCGTCGCGGCCGCCGCCGTCGCTGCGCCGGCCGAGGACATTCGCGATATTCGCGGCCCCAAAGGCGTGTTTCCGCTCTGGCTGATCGTCGCCTTGCTGGCCGGCGTCGCACTGCTCGTGATCGGCGCATACGCCGCCTGGCGCTGGAAGCGGCGCCGGCAACGGCCGCGGCCGCTGACCCATTTGGAAATCGTGCTGCAGCGCCTCGAGGCCACACGCGCGCTCATGCATCCCTCCAGCGTGCGGGAATTCTCCATTGCCATTTCGGATATCGTGCGCGGCCACATCGAATATGCCTTCGACGTCACCGCCACCCAGCGCACCACCGAAGAGTTTCTGCATGATCTGCTCGGTTCGCCGAATGCGCCCTCTGCGAATGCGTCGCTGGCTGCGCATCGCAGCTTACTGGAGGAGTTCCTATATCGCTGCGACGTCGCGAAATTCGCCGGCGTGACCCTATCGCAGCAGATCATGGAATCGCTATACCAAAGCGCGCGGCGCTTCGTGATCGAGACGTCCAAACCCGCTGCCGCCGCGCCGCCGAGCTCCGCGCCGCTCGGCAATTCGGTCAGCGCATGATTCGCTTCCTTCAACCTGAATGGCTATGGCTGCTGACAGTGCTGCCCGTGGTGATGCTGTTTCGCGGACGGCGCGGCCCGGTTGCCGCCGTCGAATTCTCCGATGTGGGACTTGCCCGCGAAGTGGCGCGCAGCAGCCGCGCGCGCATCGGGCATTTCCTGTGGCTGCTTCCGCTGCTGGCCGGCGCCCTCATGATCATTGGCCTGGCGCGCCCGCAGCGCGCTCACAGCAGCACCGAAGTCACCGCCAACGGCATCGACATCATGCTCGGGCTCGATGTCTCAGGCTCGATGCAAGCGCTCGATTTTCTGGTGGACAACCGCCGCGTCAACCGCATTCAAGTGGTCAAATCCGTGGTCTCGAGATTCATCGAGGAGCGACCCAACGATCGTATCGGCCTGATAGCCTTCGCCGCCGCCCCTTACCTGGTGAGTCCGCTCACCCTCGACCATGACTGGCTGCAGCAGAATCTGGAACGCGTCAGCACCGCGCTCGCCGGTGAGGATGGCACCGCCATTGGTTCAGCCATCGCCGCCAGCGTCAATCGGCTGCGGACCACGAACGCAAAGTCCAAAGTGTTGATTCTTCTCACCGACGGCATGAACAACACCGGCAAGATATCGCCGCTCGCCGCCGCCGAAGCCGCCAAGGCCATGGGCGTCAAGGTATACACCATCGGCGTCGGGGTACGCGGCATGGCGCCCATCCCCATGCACGACCAGGCCGGCAACACCCGCATCATCATGGACAAGGTGGATGTCGACGAGAAGACCCTGCAGGCCGTCGCGGCGCAGACCGGCGGCACGTTCTATCGAGCCACCGATACCGATTCGTTGCAGAAGATTTACGAACAAATCAATCGCCTCGAGACTACGGCGCAAACCGTGCAGAAGTTCGAGCACGTCGAAGAACTGTATTCCTGGGCGTTGCTCCCGTCGGCGGCCCTCTTCGGATTTGGATTGCTGCTGCAGCACACACGCTTGCGGAGGCTGCCGTGAAGTTCAGCCATCCCGGCTGGCTCGCCGCCGGACTGGTCGCCTGCCTTGGACTCATCTGGCTGTGGCGACGCTACGACGCCCGGCAGTATGCGGCCCTCGCCCGCTTCGTCTCGGCACACCTGCGCGCTCAACTCACTCAATCGGTCTCGATCGCGCGCCGCCGCGCCCAACGCGGACTCATGCTGATGTCCCTGGGCCTGTTGTTCGTCGCGCTCGCGGGGCCCCTCGTGGGATTTCGCTGGGAACAAATCAGCCGCCGCGGCAACGACATCGTCATTGCGGTGGACACTTCGCGCAGCATGTCGACCCCTGATGTGAAACCCGATCGTCTCACCCGCGCCAAGCTCGCCATCGACGACTTCACGAGGAAACTCGATGGCGATGCCGCGGGCCTGGTGGCCTTTGCCGGCGACGCATTCCTGGTCTGCCCCATCACCTTGGACTACGGCGCGTTCCACGAGTCGCTGAACGCGATCGACACCGACATCATTCCCCGCGGTGGCACCAATATTGCGAGCGCCATTCACGAGGCCCAGGCCGCGCTGCGACGCCGTCCCGGCAGCGACAAAATTCTGATACTGGTCACCGACGGCGAAGATCTCGAAGGCGATGCGCTCATCGCCGCTCAGGCAGCGGCGCGCCAGGACTCGTTGAAAATCTACACCATCGGCGTCGGAACCGCGCAAGGTGACCTCATTCCAGTGTCCGCCGACCGCGGCAGCGGCTTCGTCAAGGACGACTCGGGCGCGTTCGTCAAATCGCGCCTGGACGAGGACGCACTCAAGGCCATTGCCGCCGCTACCGGCGGACTGTATGCCCCCTTAGGCGCCCAGGGCCAGGGATTCGACACCATTTACCAAGCCCGCCTCGCGCCCCTGCTCAAGCACGACCTCGCGTCGCGCCAACAGCGAGTCTATATAGAGCGTTACCAATGGCCCCTGGCGGCATCGCTGACGCTGCTCCTTTTGAGCCAGCTCATCGGCAACCGCCGCCGACTCCGCGCACGACAGCGTGCGCCGGCGTCCGAGTCACGAACCGCGGCCGGCGCCACCCTGCTGTCCGCATTCGCGCTGCCTGCACTCGCGCTGTTGCTGCTTGCGTTTTCGGCTGCCGGTCCAGCACGCGCGTCGACCACGACCGCCGACGAGGCCTATAAGAGGGGAGACTTCGTCACCGCCGCCAAGGAATACGCCGACGCGGCTAAACGCGATCCGAAGAAGCCCACGCTACAATACAACGCCGGCACCGCCGCTTATCGCGCCGGACAATTCCCGCAGGCTGCGCAGGCGTTTCAAGAGTCGATCAACCGCTCACCTTCCGGCGACGTCAAGCGTCTCGCCGATCAAGAGGACGCGTACTACAACCTCGGCAACACCCTGTATCGCACGGGGCAGAAGACCGAAGAGAAGTCACCGCAAGAAACCCTGAAAAACTGGGAGCAGGCGGTCAAAGCCTATGACACCGCGCTGCAGCTACGCGCCGATGATGTGGACAGCAAGTACAACCGTGACTTCGTGAAGCGCAGGATCGACGAGCTGAAGAAAAAGCAGAACCAGGACCCCAACCAGAATCAGGGTCAGGGTCAGGGTCAAAATCAGAGTCCGCCGAACTCGCCGCCGCAATCCAAGAATGGCGCGCCTCCGGGAGAACCGCCTCCAGGTCAGCAGCAACCACCTCCGGGTCAGCAACCTCCGGGTCAGCAACCTTCATCCGCGCAGCAGCCACCGCCCGGCCAACAACCCCCGGCCAAACAGCCGCAGCAGCCTGCCCAGCAGCCGCCTCCAAACGCCGATCAACCCAAGCCCGGCAACGGCCAGCCCAAAGCAGCACCGCAGGACGGCGGACCACAGCCGGGCGAGGCGGCCGATCAGGACGATACTCAGCGCGCCCCGGGCCAAATGAGCCGCGAGGAGGCCCGCGAATTGCTCGACTCGCAGAAAGGCGAAGAGCGCCGCGCGCGCGGCCTGCCGTTCGCTCGCAAGGAATCCGATGCTCCACCCGACAAGCCGGTGAAGGATTGGTGATGCGCGCGCGCTTTGCATTCCGTTGGGCAATCGCGACAATCGCCGCAATCGCGGTGTACGCTTTCGTTGCCGCCCCAAGCCATGCCGCTCCCTCGATAGATGCCAACATCGAGCCTGCGCAAATCGCGCTCGGCGAGTCCGCACGTCTGACAATTCTGACCTCGGGCAGCGGCACCTTGTCGATCCCGCTGCCGGTGGTTGCCGGATTGGAATTCCGTGTCGTCGGCCAGTCGCGGCAGATTCAGAGCGTCAACGGAATCACGGTCGAGTCGACGTCCACCATCATTCGCGTCACTCCGGAAGTTGCCGGCATATTCACGATTCCCGGCATGACTCCGAAATCGCCGCCCTTGACGCTGCGCGTCAATCCGGGCGGCGGCTCATCGGCGTCGCCCAATAGTTCCGCCCCGGATGTGTTGCCCTTCGTTCCGGGCGGATCGAATGCCAAAGGCCTCGGCATGACCCCTGATGGCTCCGCGTTCGTGCACCTGGAAATTCCCAAGCATGAAATGTATGTCGGAGAAAGCGTGCCGGTGGAGATTCAAGTCGGGATGCGCGACGGGTTTGTGGCCTCGCTCAACGGCCTGCCCAAGCTCAACAGCAGCGACTTCACTCTCAATAATCTCTCCCGGCAGCCGATACACGCCGCAAAATCCATCGATGGCAAGCCGTTCATGGTGTACACGTGGCACAGCCTTTTAGGTGCAGTCAAGCCGGGGACCTTTTCGCTCACCTTTGAAACCCCGCTCACCGTGCGAATACGCACCCGCCCGCGGCAAGACTCCATGCTGGATGATCTGTTGGGCGATCCGTTCTTGCAGAACATCTTCGGCACCACCGTGCAAAAGGACATCACCGCCACCAGCACGGAAGCGGCGATGACCGTGTTGCCCCTGCCGACGCAGGGAAAACCAACCGACTTCGGCGGCGCCGTGGGCAGTTTCAAAATCAGTACCGATGTTTCCGCGGCCAAGAGTACCGCGGGCGATCCGCTCACTCTGCGCATGCACGTCACCGGCGCCGGCAATTTTGATCGCGTCGAGAGCCGCATGCTGAGCAGCGACGGTCAGTGGAAAACGTACGAGCCCAAGGCGAGTTTCAATTCGCCCGACCCCACCGGACAGCGCGGCGAGAAAATCTTCGAGCAACCGCTCATTGCCTCGCAGCCTGGCACCCACACCATCCCGTCGCTGAAGTTCAGCTATTTCGATCCCAACACGCGGCGCTACGAAACCGTCCAAAGCGCTCCGCTGACTGTAGCGGTGGCCGCGGCGGCGACCAGCGCGGGCAATGAGCCTCCCCCGGCGCCCACCGCGGCGGCAACTCCCGCCGATGAAGCTCACACCGGATTGCGGTCCGACCATGCCGTAAATGATACACGCGACGGATCATTGATTCCTCTGTACTACCAACCCCGATTCCTCGCCGTCCCGTCCGCTCTGGCGGTGCTGTTGGGCGGTGCGTGGGCTGCGCTGCGTCGTGTGGAACGCAACGCACTGAGAGCGCGCGAGCGCAGGCGATTGGAAGTGATCCGCAGCCTGCAGGAGAGCATGTCGCTAGCCTGCGCCCGCGGCGACGCCGCAGAATTCATTAATTGCGCGAGCTTGGCCTTACGGCATACCTTGGGTGCTCGATGGCAGATGGCACCGGAACAAATAACCGTGGACGAAATCGACGCGCGCCTCCAAGGCAACGAGCGTGACGACATTCGCCAGATTTTTGCGCTTGCGGATGAGGCGAACTACTCGGGTGGCGATCTGCACGCCGCCGACTTCGAACGTTGGACGCAAGTCGTTCACGGGCAACTCGCAGGCGAGGCGGCCGCATGATACGAACCTTGCACATAGCGCTCATGGTCGCGAGCGCCTTCCTTGGGTGCACGATAGCGCTGGCGCAAGTCCCGGCACCGCCCACGCCGGCCGAAGTGTCCTCGCCGGCCTCCTCGCCGGCCTCACCTCAGGCGCACCCGCAGTCGGGATATTCCGCGGCCGCGCTATACAACTTGGCCAATGCCTACGCCAGATCCGGCAAGCCCGGATTCGCAATCCTCAACTATGAGCGAGCGCGGCTTTTGGAACCGAACGATCCCGACACCAACGCCAACCTGCGCCATGTTCGCGACACCTCCGGGCTGCCGCCGCGATCGTTTTCCCGCGTCGACCGTCTCACTGGAATCGTCGGCCCGGCGGTAATCGCGTGGGTCGGAGTACTTGGTCTGCTGATCGCCGGTAGCTGCGCGCTCGCCCGGCGCCGCTTCCCGCGGCATCGGGGCAAACTCGTCGCCGGCGCCATTCTCGGGCTCTCCTTTCTGGGAATCAGCGTGGCGAGCGGCATCGCGCTCTGGCCGGTCATGCACGAAGCCGTCGTGATTGTGCATTCTGCGCCGGTTCGCGTATCTCCCGTGCCTATCGAGGAAGCGCTCTTTGAGTTGCCGGAAGGCACCATCATCAACACCGGCGCGGAGCATGACGGCTTCGTACTCGTTCGAACCAGCACGGGCCGCACCGGCTGGGTGCCAGCGTCGAATCTCGCGGCCATTGTTCCGAAACGTTAGGGCGTGTAGCCAGCGGCTCTCATCCGGCGTCTGCAGCGGTGATATACACAATGTGCTCTTTCGTTGAAAAGTAGATCCGCAAATGACGCAGGACATCCATCCCCAGTGTTAGAGGTGGATTGCCGTAGCAGTTGCCATACCCTGCCGCGTGTTGCGGCCCGTTGTTCAATGAAATAAGGCAATTTGTGCTTCCGGGAATGAGCTGCACATCGGCATTTGTGACGCTGAGTCCCCGCGCGGTCATTTTCATTGCGCGGTAATGAGCTTGTGGCTTACCGGACTCCGAACTGTCGATTTGAATTCCAGGAGAGTTCTCATCGAATCCAATACACAGCCCGGCCTGCGCAGTGGTCGGAGGAGAATAGATTCAGCTTGTTGTTCGCCAGGTCTAGTTCGAAGTCCACCCCAACCAGCCCGTTTATTCCAAGCCAACCAATGTATTCCGGCATCGACGGAGACCCTGTCAGCGTTATTCCTTTTTTGACGAGAAATTCGACTTTACCGACATCAAGAGACCCCAGCGATAAGGAACCGACCGACGCCACACGGGTTATATTCGCATCATCGGAGAACTCTGGGGGCGCGGGACCAAGCGGCAACCTCATATCATCAACCGCCTTTTTGGAGATTATTGAAATTGAAACTGCCGTACTAAGTGCCAAGAAGGTGTGGCGGTCGCCGAAGCTGACCGGGATTAGCACCTTGTTGTCTACTTTGACGTCGATGGATGCCAGTTGCTTGAGATTGCACTCCGTCGTTTGCGAGGGTTCGGCGGAAATGCGGACGTTGAAAGTGCGAGCGCCGCCAAGATACACCAGAGATATTGTCGAATTCTTATCACAAGGCTTTAGCCTATCGCTGAAGTTTGGGGGCGACGGGACTCAAACCCCCGCGCCGCTCGTCAAATACACCGCGAAAGTACCCAGCCAGTGACCGCCTTCATAGTGCTCACCGGTCACGGCGGGCAGCGCAGCCTCCCCATGACGAACAGCGGCGGCTCGCAGGGCCGCAATCCGTCTATCACCCGGCGGCAATCCCTGCGCGATGCCCTGAAGCATCCAAGCTCGGCTTAAGTTAAGACCATCGATGTGCGCGAGTTTCGGGTCCGACCGATCGGTAACCACTCCTGGTTGCAGCCACGCCGCGCCTGCGCTTTGCGGAATTCCCGGCAGGAATGCCGTGAGCCAGCGGCCGAATTCCGCCGGCGGCAGCACCCTTCGCATGAAGTCCGCTTCGGCGAGGCAGGGCGACAAGAAATCCTGGCCCGAGGGCTCATAGTTCAAAGGACAGTTTTGGTCATTCGCATAGAATCGCTGCGCTGCGTCCTTGAGCAGGCTGCGCATTCCCTTGTCGCCCGCAATGCCCGCCCAATCCCAGATCAACCCGAACGAGAATGCCGTCTGATCGTGTTCGCCGATTCGAATCGGATAGTGCAGCTTCGGCAGCCAGCTCTTTAGGCGCGCCGCTGCCTCGCTTTCCAGCGGCATGAGCACGTTGGACCATTCCCGTCCCTGCGCATCATTCCACTCCCGCAGCTCCGCCGACAATTTCAACAGCCACGCCAGGCCATAGGGTCTTTCGAAGGGTGCGCGGTCCGCGCGCTTGAGGTAAGCCAGCTCGCCGGCAATGTTCTGCGCCGTCAAACTCAGCCCAAGTTCCGTCCGCGCGGTCGTTGCAAAGGCCGCACTCGGGTACAGCCGCAGCAGCCGCACCAGCAGCCAGTGGCCGTGTACGTCGGAGTGCCAGTCATAGCATCCATAAAAAGCCGGGGTCAGCACATGCGGAGGCAGTGCGTCGGCATCGCTGTCCAAGGTATGACCGATGTGATTGGGGTACTCCGCGTGCAGGCATTTGAGCGCCAGAGCGGCGAAACGCTGCGCCGCTGCGGGATCCGTGGCAACTGCGGCGGCCCGTGACATTGATAGCTGCATCGAGAGCGACAGCAGTATCGTCGCCAGGTAGATCACTCGGCGCATACTCAAAATTCCTTTATGCTGTGGCATCACTTCGGCATCCTAAAGGAACCGGGAACCTCATGGCTAATTTAACTAATCCAGCATGGCCGGAACTGTCTTACGACGCCTGGCGCGACACTCGCGACACCCTGCAGCTGTGGACGCAGATCGTCGGCAAGATTCGCCTGATGCAAACCCCCTGGCTGAATCATAGCTGGCACGTGACACTGTACGTCACCTCCCGTGGACTCACTACCTCGCCTATACCGCACGGCTCTCGCTCCTTTGAGGTCGCATTCGACTTCATCGATCACGCCCTCGATATCACCGTGAGCGATGGCGGCAAGCGGCGGCTCCCACTGAAACCGCAAAGCGTCGCCGATTTTTACGCCGCGGTAACCGCCGCGCTCCGGGAACTCGACGTCGCCGTGGTCATCAACGAGAAGCCCTGCGAAATCGCCGGCGCTGCCGACTTCAGTAATGATCGTACCCACGCCTCCTACGACCCGGAGTACGCCTGGCGCTTCTGGCAGTCGCTGGTGCAGGTCGACCGCGTGTTCAAGGTCTTTCGCACCGCATTCATCGGCAAATGCAGTCCGGTGCACTTCTTCTGGGGCAGTTTCGATCTCGCGGTCACGCGTTTTTCCGGCCGTCACGCC
>JANXZQ010000185.1 GCA_025355445.1 Gammaproteobacteria bacterium | reverse complement strand
CGATCGCGGCAGCCGGCGGACTGGATTTGGCCATCCTGGGTCTTGGCACCAACGGGCACATCGGTTTCAATGAGCCCGACAGTGATTGGTCGGCGCAGACGCATGTGGTCTGCTTGAGCCCCGAGACCCGCGCCACGCATGTGGCGCAAACTCAAGGCAAGTTTGCCATTCCGCAGTACGGCATCACCGTCGGCATAGCGACCATTATCGCAGCACGAGAAATTTTGCTGCTGGTGGCCGGCAGCACCAAGGAGCGCGCGCTGGCCGCTTTCCGCCGTGGCATCCCGGATCCGCAGTGGCCGGTCACAGCGCTACTGACGCATCGCCATCTCACGGTTATCGCCGAAGCGGATTTGCAGTCGGCAGCCGCTGAGGGCGTCGTGGCGCCGCACTAATCCGTGAGTCACCTTAAGGCGATTGGGATTCGGTGGTGGGCGGCACTCGCACTGCTCGCGCTGCCCTGGTCCGCAAATGCGGCGGATTTTCGCCCCGCAGTGGATCGCTATCTGCAAGCGCAAATGCAGCGCCAGCACATTCCGGGGATTGCGCTGGCGGTGCTGAAGAACGGCAAGCCGCTGTACGTCAAAGGCTACGGGGTCGCCACTCTGGAGCATCCCGTACCCGTCACCGCGAACACCGTCTTTCAACTGGGCTCCATCGGCAAACAGTTCACCGCGCTCGCCGTCATGCTGCTCGCCGACGAACACAAACTGAACTTGGATGATCCCGTATCCAAGTACCTGCCGGAGGTGCCCGCCAGCTGGAACAAGGTCACTCTGCGGCTGATGCTGAATCATCAGGCGGGCATCCCGCAGTACACGACAGCGCAGCGGCAACGGCTCGATTTGTCACACGACTACAGCGACGCCGAGCTCATTCAGCTCGCCATCGGTGAACCCTTGGACTTCGAGCCCGGTAGCGACGTGTCCTACAGTGATGTGGGTTATGTGTTGCTGGGGTTCGTGATCAATCGGGTGGTCGGCGAGTTCTACGGCGATTTTCTACAGCGGCGAATCTTCAAGCCATTGGGAATGAAGCACACGCGTGTCATTTCCGATGCGGAAATCGTTCCCGGGCGCGCCAGTGGCTACGAGTTGCGTGACGATGGCAGCGTGCGCAATCAGACCCCGGTGTCGCCCGCGCTGAATCGCACCGCCGACGGCAGCCTGTACTCCACCGCGATCGATCTCATGAAATGGGATCGAGCGCTCGACGGCGATGGCGTTTTGCCGCATGCGGAACTCGAACGCATGTGGAGTGTGGATGCACACCGCAACGGGCAGGCGCCGCTGTATCACTATGGCTATGGATGGGAAAACAATCACATCGGTAGCCACCGGGTGGTGGAATACGACGGCAATTGGCAGGGGTTCCAGGCCGTGATGTCGCGCTACACGGATGAGAAACTCACCGTCATCTTGCTGACCAATCTGGCCTTGAGCCGCACCGAACGGCTGGGTCACACCGTGGCCGGATTGGTGGATCCAAGACTCGTGCCTTATCCCGACAGCATTGCCGACCAAGCGCCCGCCTTGAGCGAGGGCTTCGAAAGTCTCTTGGTGAAGGCGCGCGACACCGCGGCGGGCGCGTCACTGCCGGAGTTGCCCTCATCGATCGCAATGCAAACTCTGCGGCGAGATCTCGCCGAATTGGGTCCTATCCTTAGCTTCGGTGTCGCCGCGGACCAGGGCACTGCCGAGGGCCGGACCCGCGTGTACCGTGTCGAGGGTAAGGACATGGTGGAGTTTTACACGGTGAAGTACGGCGCAAACGCTAAGATACTGGCGTTGGAGCTGCTTCGGGAATACTGACGGCCGCTGTCCGATCCCGTCTGACGACGCAACCGAGGCGTAGCCTCGGCCGCGCCGCAGACTGTCGATTGCGGACGCTTTACTCTTGGACGGCGCAGTCCTTCGACTCGTGTTCCCATTCCCTGGCGCACCACACGACTACTCCGTGAATCGGCTGTATCCCGAAATGCTTGGTCGCGGGTAACCCCAGCGTCATGGTGATGTTCGAGTACTTGACCGTCGTCCCTCCCAGGACGCACACAGTCAGCGACGACGGGTTGCCAAACGGGGCGGGGGCTGCCGTTTCCCGTGATGAACGCCGTGCCGGTGACCACAAACCCCTCGGTAACGGCCGGCTTGAACTTCGGGCAGCTCGACCAATCGGAGGTCACCACGCCATCGGTCATGCTGATGTGATGGGTGTGCGCGCCGCGAGTCGTGGGATCGTCCTTGTTCACGGAGGGCTGCGTAACCCCATTGACCACGATGGTCTGGGTAATTCCGTAGTCCGATGTCTCCATGTTAATTTCGGCGGAGAATTCGGCCGTAGCGTGCCTGTGATCTACTTCCAGCGACCATTTGCCGCGCATTTCGTAGGGACCGCCCGCCGTCACCGCGGCCGACGGAGTGTAGTCATTGATCAACCCGTGGAAGTGAACCGGTGGCCGGGCGGCGGTGAGTCTCGATCCGCCGCCAGAGACAGAGTCAGTCCGCCAAGACCGGCTACGGTCGCAAGGCTGGCGACGCCGGGTGCGAGCCACCTGAGTGGTTTGTTTTTCATCGTAATCTCCTTTTGTGTGTTCGCGCCGAACGCGCTGACGAACCATCGGGCGTGGAGCTGATACCGGTCAAACGGCAATGCGCGGAATAGGGCCCTTGCCGTCTAACGCCGTGCTTTGCCGCGCTGCTCCCAGCCACATACAATGGCTCACCAAGACTGGGGAGCAACCCCGCGAGGCGCGATGGATAAGCCTTCTTCTGACGCGCCACCTGGACCTAATGACGGTCGCCTGGACTCGTGGAAGAAGATCGCGGTCTATCTCAAAAAGGATGTAACGACCGTACAGCGCTGGGAGAAACGCGAGGGCATGCCGGTCCACCGCCACCTGCACGACAAGGCGGGCTCGGTGTACGCGTTCCGGTCCGAACTGGACGCTTGGGCCCACAGCCGGCGCGACGCGGAACTTGGGCACAGCGACTCAGCGCCTGCGCAGGGCGATTTCGCGCCAGCGCCCCCGGCGGCAGCGGCACCGATTTCCCGGTTTAGTCGGGCCGCAATAATGGCCATCGCAGGTGCGGCCATCATTGCCGCCGGCGTGATCGTCTGGATGCAGCGCACCGTGGTTCTGGTGCATCCAGGGGCACTGTGGTCAAATTGGCGCCCTTCTGTGCTTCACGCCCTTGTTCTATGCGAGTGCCATTGCCCATTCTGCCTTGCGCGACCAGCCGTGGCGCCGACGGCCACGGCCAAACGAGAACTG
>JANXZQ010000107.1 GCA_025355445.1 Gammaproteobacteria bacterium | reverse complement strand
TCCCGGAGCGACTGGCGGATGTTGCGGACGTGCGCATCCTATCGTTTCGCGGATTCAACTCCATACCCGCCATGGCAGAGTACGTATTGGGGTCGGCCCCCGAACGCTTCGCTTTGGCCGGTCATTCCATGGGCGGTCGGGTTGCGCTCGAAGTGATGCGAACTGCCGCGCAACGGGTCTGCGGACTTGCTCTGCTCAATACCGGAGTACACGCGGTACGCGACGGTGAGCCGCAGAGTCGCAGCCATTTACTGCGGCTGGCACACGAACAGGGCATGTCGGCGCTGGCCGCGCAATGGCTGCCGCCGATGATGGCTGCCGGCTTGCGCAGGGCAGAGCTCATGCCGCGCTTGGTGGCGATGGTCGAGCGCTCGACTCCGGATTCTTATGCCGGGCAGATAACTGCGCTGCTGAACCGGCCGGAAGCCATGGCGGTACTGCCGACGATCGGCGTGCCTACCCTGCTGCTCAGCGGTAGTGAAGATACATGGTCGCCTGTTTCGCAGCATGAGACGATGCGCCGCAGAATCCCGCACGCTACCCTGTTTGAAGTTCATGGCGTGGGACATATGGCACCATTCGAGCGGCCGGACGCGGTCGCCGTGGCGCTGCGTGAATGGCTGGAGAAAATCTAAGACCGGGGGCCAAAACCCGCAATCGCCGTGCGGCGAAACGCGCCTTAGTTGCCGTCGCTGATCAGCGTGCCGCCGTCCACGACAATATTCTGACCGGTCACAAAGGCGCCGGCGCGGCTGGCGAGCCATATGGCCACGCCGGCAATTTCGTGCACTTCCCCGACCCGGCGCAGCGGCGTCATCGCCAGACGCCGTTGCATGAAGCCGGCGTCTTCCATCAATCCCTTGGAAAGCGCCGTCCGAATGAGCCCGGGCGAAATGGCGTTGACGCGCACTCCCGACGGTCCCCATTCCACGGCGAGATTGCGGGCCAATTGTGCAAGCGCGGCCTTGGTCACGCCATACAGCCCAATCATTTTATTGCCGCGCAGCCCGGCGATGCTCGACATGAATATCACACTGCCCGAGCCGCGCTCGGCCATGCCGGGAATCAAACCCTGCGCCAGATGCGCCGCTCCGCGCAGATTGACATCGAATATGTGTTGCCAGTCGCGCTCTTCGACGTCGCCGGAGGGTCCGCTCGGACCGGCAATGCCTGCGTTTCACCGCGAGAGCTTCGCCGCCCTGTGAACGCAGTTCTGCAGCCGCCGCCTCACAGCCTGCGCCGTCGCGGTCGGCGAGCACGACCGCCGCACCCTGCGCCGCGAAGGCTCGAGCGATGCCTCGGCCCAGGCCCTGTGCCGCGCCGCTGACCAGCGCGGTGCGGCCATGCAGGTCGAACAGACCCTGGATGGAATTTTGATCACACTGCTCGGTCACCTTGGCGATCCGGCTTGCAAGTAAATCGACGCGTCGGCGCCTATTGTCACGGATATCGGCTCGAGAGATTGTCCGATGCAGGGACCCAAGGTACACAGACCGGTTGCGATATCGAACAGTGCGCCATGCGCGCTGCACATGATCCGGTCGCGGGCGGCATTGAGATAGGCGTTCTTGCGCCAGGCCATGGGTACGCCGCTGATATGCGGACACGCGTCGCGCCAGGCGTACAAGGCTATGCCGCGACGAATCACCAGCATCGTGTCTTGGCCTTGGCCGTGCGGGTCAAAGCCGCGCGCTTCTCCGTCGGGAATCTCATCGAGACGGCATAGCCGTATGCCGGCCCGCGCCATGCCTAATGGTCGGTCTTGGCCCATAGGTTCAATGTGCACTTCCGGCCGCCGGAGGTCCAGGCTCCGTCACTGCACCAGCCTTGATCGAGGACTTGCTGAATGATGCCGAGCGCCTTAAAGGCCCGCAACGCCGCGCCACTGACGGTGATGCCCGCCCCATAAACCCGCCATTGCGCGTCGATTTCGACCAGGTCCACGGCGACACCGCGTTTGCGCAACTCGATGGCGGCGGACATGCCGGCGATCGCGCCGCCGATGATCGATGCATTCTGGATGGTGTTCATGTATTCGCCTGCCCGAGCGGGCTCCCCTTTCGCGGACCATACAAGATTGCCGCGCTCAAGCAAAAGCGATTATTTGCATCCCGCGCATCGGCGCCGCCGATGTAGGCCCCCTGCCGCCGCCCCTTTCTTGCTATAGTTTTTCCTAACGGGAGACTCAATGAAAGACAATCGCGCGGGTATTTGCACACTGTTGATAGCTTGGGTGATGGCCTTGGGCGGCCCGGCCGCGGCCTTCGCCGCCGACACCCTGCTCATTCACGGGCACATCTACACCGGTAACAGCCAAGCGCCCTGGACTACGGCATTGGCGGTGTCGGGCACGCGCATCGAGGCGGTGGGCAGCGATGCCGCCGTCCAGAAACACCGCGGCAGCAACGCGAAGGTGATCGACCTGCACGGACAAACTGTCATCCCGGGCATCGTGGACTCGCATATGCACCTGCTGTACGGGTCTTTTGCATTGCATGGCCTGAACCTGTCGACGCCCGCAGCGAGCATCACGCCGGAAAAGCCGCAGCTGCTCATCGCCAAGCTCAAAGAATATGCGGCGGCCAACCCCAAGGACGCGGTGCTGTTCGTTCGTGCCGATTTCAACTCCGTGCCGCCCACCACGCCCACCCATGCGCTGCTCGATCAAGCCGTGCCGGACCGTCCCGTGGTAGTGCACAACACCTCCGAACATGCGGTGTGGCTGAACGGCGCGGCCCTGACCATGGCCGGCATCACGGACCTGCCGGTGAAGGACGCCGATGAAGAACACGGCGTCATCCGCGACGCCAGCGGCCATCCGAGCGGTGTGCTGCTCGAGGCCGCCATGCAGCTGGCCGCGCGCGCCGTCGCCGTCCGCGTACCCGTGGAGGATCAGCTGTCCATGATCGAGGCGGCGACGCGCTATCTGAATAGTTTCGGCATTACCAGCGTGGTCAATGCCACCGGCGATCTGGCGGAGATCGGGCTGTACGGTACGTTGCGCGACCGCAGCACCCTCAGCGTGCGCACCCGCACGAGCTTCGGCGCGGTGGCCGTGCAGCATCATCTGTGGCCGGGATTTCTCGCGGACCTGGACCAGGCGCGGCAGCTGTACCACGATGATTGGGTGTCGGCGAACCTGGTGAAATTTTTCGCCGATGGTGGCACCGGTCTGATTCCCCCGCTGGTATATACCCCTCATGATTACGAGGCGCTGGTGATGGAATTGGATTCGCGCGGCTATCAACTCATGACGCATGCACTGCGGGCCGATTCGGTGCACATGGTATTGGACACGTACGAGCGCCTGGAAAAAGCGCACGGTCCCAAGGATCGCCGTCTGCGCATCGAGCACGCCGATCTCATCGATGCCGAAGACCTGTCGCGTTTCGCCAAGCTCTCTGTCATCGCCGACATGCAGCCCACGTTCTGCTGCGGGGAAGAAGGACTGAATTTGGACCCCACCGACGTGGTGCCCTCGGATCGCTGGCACTCCCTGGAGCAAAGCGGTGCCGTGCTCGCGTTCAGCAGCGACTGGCCCTGCACCTGGCCGCCCGATCCTTTCGTGTCCATTCAAGAAACCGCGACACGGCAGACTTGGAAGTCCGCCGACACGGCGAATATCGCGGGTGAGACTTTGGACGGTGCGGCCAACGGCGGTGCCAGCCTTACCGGTAAGGTTTATGTTCCCGAGGAGCGCATCAGCGTTGCCGATGCGGTTCGGGCCTACACCCAAGGCTCGGCATTCGCCGCCTTCTCCGACAAACAGGTGGGCACCTTGGAAGTGGGCAAGCTCGCGGATCTAGCAGTGCTGTCGCAGGACATTTTCGCGGTGGCGCCCGAGACCATAGGCAAAACCCGCGTGCTCACTACGATGCTGGGCGGCAAAGTCGTCTACCAGCGCTGATTCCGGCGCTGATGGCCGAACTCGGTGATCACGCCGGAGCCTGTTGCTTCAGCCGGGCATCCAGCCCCGGAAACACCCGGCGCGCATTGCCCTCGAAGATCTTGTATCGATCGGCGCCGGATAATTTGAGCGCATCGAGGTAGCGCTTGGTATCGTCGTAGTACTGACTCGTCTCCGGATCGATGCCGCGCACCGCACCCACCATCTCGGAACCGAAGATGATGTTGTCGGCCGGAATCACTTTGAGCAGCAGCTCGATGCCGGGCAGGTGATACACGCAAGTGTCGAAGAAGACATTCTTGAGCAGGTAGTCATTCAGCAGCGGCCGTTTCATATCCTGGGCCAAGCCTCGATACCGTCCCCAGTGATAGGGAACCGCCCCGCCGCCGTGCGGAATGATGAATCTCAAGGCAGGGAAATCGGCGAACAGGTTGCCGGTTAGAAACTGCATGAAGGCGGTGGTGTCGGCGTTGATGTAGTGCGCGCCGGTGGCGTGAAAATTTGCATTGCACGAAGAACTCACATGCACCATGGCCGGCACGTCGAGTTCCACCATTTTTTCGTACAGCGGATACCAGTGCCGGTCGGTGAGCGGCGGCGAGGTCCAATGGCCGCCCGAAGGATCGGGATTCAAATTGCAGCCGACGAATCCCAGCTCCTTGACGCAGCGTTCCAGCTCCGCGGCGCTGTTGACCGGTGCGATTCCCGGCGACTGCGGCAGCTGGCAAACACCGATGAAATTATCCGGATAGAGCGCCACGACGCGCTGAATCAAGTCGTTGCAGGCTTCAGTCCAGCGGCGGCTGGTCGTTTCGTTGCCGATGTGGTGCGCCATGGCCGAGGCGCGCGGCGAGAATATGGTGAGGTCGGTGCCGCGGGCGCGCTGTAATTTGAGCTGCGCATTCTCCAAGCTGTCGCGGATCTCATCGTCGCTGATGCGGGTCTGCGCGCTTGAAGGCACGTCAAGCCCGGTCTTGAGGCCCGTGATTTGCTCGTCGCGAAATTTCTGCAGCGCGCCCGGCGCGGTGGTGTAGTGGCCGTGGCAGTCGATGATCATGGGTGTCCCCTTCAGTCGGCCCAGTACATACGGCTGGGATTGTCCACCAGGATGCGCTGCCGCTCGGCAGCGTCCGGACAGATTTCTGCGAACAAGTCCACGAGTTCGCCGTCATTCGGCATGTCTTTCGTGATGTTCGGATGCGGCCAGTCGGTGCCCCAGAGTATGCGCGCCGAATCTACGGCGATCAGAGCGCGGGCGAAGGGCATGGCATCGCGAAACGGCCGCTTGCCCACCGACACACGCTCGGAGCCGCACACCTTGATCCAGGCCAGGGGGTTGTTGCGGAACAGCTCCAGCAGCAACTGGAATGGGCGCTGCGCGAGGCCCTCGGCCGCCTTGACCCGTCCCATGTGATCGATGATGAAGGGCACGTCAATGCGGCGCAGCAGGTCCTGGTGCGTCAAAATGTCCTCGGCATCGAAATGCAGCACCACATGCCATCCCAAGGGCTTGATGCGCGCCACCAAGCGGTGAAACACATCGAGATCAGGGACTCCGCCCAGGTGCTTGACGAAGTTGAAGCGGATGCCGCGAATGCCGCCCTCATGCAGGCGCTTCAGTTCCCGATCGGTGATCAAGTCCTCGACGCAGGCGACGCCACGATAGCTGCCGCCGCTCGAGGCGATGGCGTCCAGAGTGACTGCCATGTCCGTTCCATGACAGCTGGCATGGACGATGACTGCCCGTTCGATGCCAAGGCGCGCATGCAGCTTGCGCAGATTTTCAACCGGCGCATCGGGAGGGGTATAACTGCGGTCCGCCGCGAAGGGAAATTTATTCGCCGGCCCGAATACATGACAGTGGGCATCGCAGGCGCCGGCCGGCAGGATCAATGCCGGCGTGACCGGGTTCGGATCGGGAGGCAGGCAGCCCTTCGATGGATTCTTGGCCGCGGCGTTCATTTTTGAGTCTCGTTTCGCCAAGCCGCCTCGTCCTCGAAATATTTGAGGCCGGTTTGCCTCAAGGGTTCGCGCATGGCATAGACGTCCAAGCCCAATTCCCCCGCCCCGAGTCGCTGCCGAGTAACGGCCTCCTTCTTTTCGCGAGCCGACGCCGCGGCGGCGACGCGCGGCGCCTGTAATTTGGGCACGATCACCACTCCATCGTCATCCGCCACCACGACATCGCCCGGATGCACCAGCGCGCCTGCACACAGGATCGGGGTGTTCACCGAGCCGACCGTCGCCTTCACCGTACCCTTGGCGTGAATGGCCTTCGACCAGACGGGGAATCCCATGTCGCGCAAATCCGCCACGTCGCGGCAGCCGGCGTCGATCACCAAAGCCAGCGCGCCGTGCGCGCGAAACGAAGTGGCGAGCAAGTCGCCGAACATGCCGTCGCTATTGCCCGACGACACACCCAGCACGGCCACATCGCCGGGCTGGAGCAGCTCTGCGGCGACGTGCAGCATCCAATTATCTCCAGGATGCGCAAAGATGGTCACCGCCGTGCCGCAGGCCTTGGCGCCGGGATAGATGGGACGCATATAGGGTGCCATCAGCCCCACCCGCCCCATGGCTTCGTGGATGGTGGCAACGCCATACTTCGACAGTTCAGCCACGCTGGCCGCGTCGGCGCGCGTTACATGGCGCACCGCTATTCCGGATTGCCCGATCATCAGTTCATCCTCGCTTTTCAACAGTCTGGGGCACGAAAACTTCGCCGCGCATGATGAGCCGCGCCGTGCGCAGCAGCGCCGAGTTCAACACTTCGGTGGGATTCGCGGCGTTCATGGTGAGCACCACGCTGAATTCACCGCTGGGGTGCTCGACCGAAATGGTCTTCACCAGCCCGGCGGGCACCTCCGCAAAGCGATTCGCAACACTGCCCGGCATGACCGCGGCGGTTGCCACCGTCACCGCACCTAAAACCCCCACGGCCGAATGACAGTCATGGGGAATGAAGGTGCGTGTGCAAATCTGACCGCCCGTCCTGGGCCCGGCCACCAGGCACATCTTAGGCACGACTTTTTTGCTGACATCGCCCAGATTCATGGCGAAGCCCACCTGCAGGCGAATCGATTCGATCTTTTGCTTGAGCACGGCATCGGCATTGAGCTCATCGCGGGTCTCGTAACCCGTGACTCCCAGCGCCTGCGCCGCCATCACCACCACCGGCATGCCGTTGTCGATGCAGGTGACGTCGACCCCGTCGAAGACATCGACCAAGTGCCCCGTGGGCAGCAGAGATCCGCACACCGAACCCGCCGTCTCGAGAAAGCTGATGTTCACGGCAGAGGCTGTGCCGGGCACGCCATCGATGCGCGCCGTCCCGGAATATTCCATCCTCCCGCCCGGCGTGTGCACCTCGATATCGCTCAAGGTCCCGGTATTGCGAGTCAGCACCCGCAAGGTGGTGTGGTCGCCGGTGGCCTTCACCAATCCAGTCTCGAGGCCGAAGGGCACGACCGCCGCGAGCATGTTGCCGCAATTCGGCGTGGTATCGACCCGCGCTTCCCTGATAGAGACCTGCGCAAACAGAAACTCGAGATCCACGCCGGCGCTCTGACCGGGGCGCACGATGCCCACCTTGCTGGTCAGCGGGTCCGCACCGCCCAGGCCGTCGATTTGGCGCACATCGGGCGAACCCATGACGGCCAGCAGCACGGCGTCCCGTTGTGCAATATCCGCGGGTAAATCGCTTTCCAGAAACAACGGACCGCGCGAGGTTCCACCGCGCATGAACAAACAGGGAATGGCTCGCTGCATGAATGTCGTCCGTCGCCCGCAAGTTGAGCGGCACTGGTTATCACGTATACTATCAAGGAATGAGTTATATACCTGTTATAGCAATTAGGCATGCCTCATGAGTGCGAGCGGCGCATGGACCTGAAACAGCTGGAGTACTTCCGCCATGTCGCGGAGCTCGGCAGCTTCACACGCGCGGCCGCATTTCTTTCAGTAGTGCAGCCGGCGTTGAGCCGGCAGGTGCGCCAGCTGGAAGTGGAGCTGGGCCAGAGTCTGTTCGACCGCAACGGCCGCGGCGTGGTGCTCACGGATGCCGGCACCCGATTGCTGGAGCACACGCGCGGCATCCTGATGCAAGTGGGCCGCGCCCGTCAGGAACTCGAGGATCAGAGGAACGGCGACTCAGGTCATTTCGTTCTCGGCCTGCCGCCGAGCCTGGGGCGCAGCGTCACTGTGCCGCTGGTCCAGGCGTTCGGGCGCCGGCTGCCCAACGCCAGTCTCGCCACGGTTGAAGGCTTGTCGGCCTACATGCTGGAGTGGTTGAGCGTGGGCCGGGTCGACTGTGCATTGGTGTACAACGCTCCGGCCTCGCCCAGCGTCGAATTGCAACCCTTGCTCGACGAGCCGCTGTACCTGATCGCGCCTCTCGCGGACAAGTCGCGGCGCAAGGCGCGCAAGACCATTGCGCTCGCAGAACTGGCCGACTTTCCGCTCATCATCCCCAGCCGCCCGCACTCCATTCGCATGTCCGTGGAAAATGCGCTGGCAGGCGTAGAAGTCAAGATCAAGATCGCGCACGAAATCGAATGCATTCCGGCGGTGGTCGATTTGGTGCGGCAAGGCCACGGCTACGCGGTCTTGCCGCTGAACGCGGTCAAATCCTCGCCGTGGGCGGAAGAGGTGCTGATCAAGCCCATCGTCGCCCCCGGCCTCACCTCATCGCTATCGATCGCCATGTCCACACAGCGCCCCAAGAGCCCGCTCATGCGCAAAGCCATCGCGGTGATCCGCGATATCGTGCGCCAAGAAATTCGTTCCGTGGAGATTGCAGCATGACCACCCCGCACGACTACGACAGCATTCCCGGCACCTATGTCTATGATGCCGAGCGCGGCCGCGTGGGCTATGCGCTCAACATGTTTTGCATGTCGTTGAACAAGGCGCAGAACCGCGAAAGCTTCAGGACCGATGCCCCCGCCTACTTGGACACGTTTCCTCTGACGCCGGAACAGCGCCGCACGGTGCTGGAGCGTGACTGGCTGGGCATGCTCAAGGTGGGCGGCAATATCTACTATACCATCAAGATCGCCTTCTGCGACGGGCTCACCTTCCAGGACGTGGCCGGCATGATGTCCGGTGTGTCCAAGGAAGCCTACGCCAAGATGATGTTGGCCGGTGGGCGCAGCCCCGAGGGCAACCGCTACAAAGACTCGAGCGCCGCGGAGAACGAACATGGCTAAAATTGTCGCTGGTATCGCGGTGTCGCATGTCCCCGCCATCGGCGTGGCGATGGACAAGGGCATGACGGGCACTCCGTACTGGGAGCCGCTGTTCAAGGGGTACGGTCCGGCGCGCGAATGGCTGGCCAAATTGGCGCCCGATGTGGCCATCATCGTCTACAACGACCATGCCTGTGCGTTCTCTCTTGAAATCATCCCCACTTTTCTGATTGGCGTGGCCGACAAGTTCCCTATCGCCGACGAGGGTTTCGGCCCGCGTCCCGTGCCCGTGGTCAATGGGCACCCTGCCCTCGCCTGGCATCTGGCCGAATCGCTGATCCTGGACGAATTCGACATGACCATTGCCAATGAAATGCCCGTGGACCATGGGCTCACGGTGCCGCTCTCGGTCACCTGCGGCAAGCCCGACGCGTGGCCCTTTCCGGTCATTCCCCTTTGCGTGAACGTGGTGCAATACCCGCCGCCCACGGGCGCCCGCTGCTACAAGCTCGGCATGGCCATACGCCGGGCGGTGGAGAAATTCGGTCAGGATCTACGCGTGGTCATTTACGGCACCGGAGGCATGTCGCATCAGCTGCAGGGCGAGCGCGCCGGCCTCATCAACCGCCGGTTCGACACAGAGTTTCTCGATGGACTGACCCGCGATCCCGTGGCGCTCAGCAAGATCAGCCACACGGAGTACATGCGCGAAGCCGGCTCCGAAGGCGTGGAAATGGTGATGTGGCATGTGATGCGCGGTGCGCTCGGCGACGACGTCGCGGAAGTGTATCGCCACTACCATGTGCCGGCGTCCAACACTGCCGCGGGCTTGATGATTCTGGAAAATAGGAGTGCTGCATGAAGGTTTGCCTCGCGGGTCACGGCGCCTTCGGCATCAAGCATCTGGAAGCCATGGCCAAGATTCCGGGAATCGAAGTCATCACCCTCGCCGGCTCGAACATGGAATCGGCGCGGGAAGTGGCGCAGCAATGGAAAATTCCCCACTGGAGCGCGAATCTCGCTGACTGCCTCGCTCAACCGGGTCTGGATGCCGTGATTTTGACCACGCCGACGCAAATGCATGCCGCACAGGGGATTCAGTGCATGCGTGCCGGGAAGCACGTCATGATCGAAATCCCCATGGCTGATTCGGTCGCGGACTCGGAAATGCTGGTGCGAGTGCAACAGGAAACCGGCGTGGTCGCCATGGCCGGACATACCCGCCGCTTCAACCCCAGCCATCAATGGGTGCACAAGCGGATACTGGCCGGGGAACTTAAGGTTCTGCAGATGGATGTGCAGACGTATTTCTTTCGACGCACCAATACCAATGCGCTCGGTAAGCCGCGCAGCTGGACCGATCATCTGTTGTGGCACCACGCCTGTCATACCGTGGATTTGTTTGCCTTTCAAACCGGCGAGAACCCTGCGCAGGAATTCGCACTGCAAGGCCCCAAACATCCCACGCTGGGCATCGCCATGGACATGAGCATCGGACTGAAGATCAAGTCGGGCGCCATCTGCACTCTATCCCTGTCCTTCAACAATGACGGGCCCTTGGGCACCTTCTTCCGTTACATCTGTGACAACGGCACTTACATCGCACGCTACGATGAACTGTTGGACGGCAAGAACAACCCCATCGATGTCTCGAAGGTGGATGTTTCCATGAACGGCATCGAATTGCAGGACCGGGAATTCTTCGCGGCGATCAGCGAGAACCGCGAACCGAACGCCAGCCTCGCCCAATGCCTGCCGGCGATGCAAACCTTGGGCAGGTTGGAGCGGCAGTTGGAGCGCGCCCCGTCTTAAGCAACTCAGGCAGCAGGCCGCTGATCAAAACCATAGCCAGTGAAGGCATCAGCTACCACTGCGCAATCACCGCGATCTGGTGGGGCGCGGCCGAATAGGCAATGAGGGGCAGTGCCGGCGCCTTGGCGGTCAGCACGATGCAAGCGGCGAATGAGCCCACCACGCCGATGGCGCCG
>JANXZQ010000090.1 GCA_025355445.1 Gammaproteobacteria bacterium | reverse complement strand
CCGATTTTGCCGCCCAGTGTTGCCGTAATCGTGCTCGCACCAGCCGCAACGCCCGTGGCCAATCCACTGGCATTGACAGTTGCCACGGCCGTACTCGACGAAGTCCACGTTGCCTGGCTCGTCACATTTTGTGTGCTGCCGTCAGAGTAAATCCCCGTCGCCGTGAAGAGTTGTGTCGCTCCGGCCAAGATATTGGGATTCGCAGGCGTTACCGTAATGCTGGTCAGGGTCGCTCCCGTGCCTGTCGCGTAAATACAGTAATTGAGACTGCCGCCGCCGCTCGTATTGATCGGGTCCGGCCAGGCCCCATAACCGTACAATCCCCAACGCAGCGTGCCACTGCTGCTCGAATAATAAACCTGGGCGCTGGCCGCATCGGACCAGATGGCCAGCCAGTAATAACCCCCATTAGTCAGCAACAAAGATGACGTGAGAGGGAAAATCTGCCAACCGCTGCCTGGATTGCTCACCTCCACCGTCGAGCCCAGCAACCCGCTTGGCTGGCCGCCGCTGTCGCTGTAAACGGCACACTTATACTTGCCGGTCACCCCCCCCACCTTGGCTTGCAGTGTGGTCACCGTCATATTGGACGCAGCTTGAAACCGACTGGCGTTGATATACGGGGCCGTGCCCCAAATATAATCGGTGGAAGTGCCGTCGTTCGTGTTACCAAAGATACCGGCGGCCGCAGTCGGGACCGTGACATTCACCGATTGCGGCGGAGTTTGCACGTTGCCACTATCATCCACCGCGCGGCTCAGGAGGGTCACCGGTCCGGCCGTTCCAGGTGACCAGGAATAACTCCACGTGCCTTGACCGACGGCAGGATGCCAACTCGCTCCTCCGTCAGTTGAAACATCAACCACCCAGACCTTGCCTCCGCTATCACTGGCAGTGCCGGTGATCTGTACTGGGGACCCCGGCTGAATGATCGCACCCGCTGTTGGTGTTTGAATGGTGGATACCGGCGGGGTCAAATCACTCGAAGCCGTTGCCGCTGCAAGACCCGCCTGTAGCGTGCCGGGTTGAACTCCCATGTCCGCAAACAGATTCACGGTGGCCTGTTGCATCGGCGGGCTGGCCGCCGCATTCCCGTTATCATGCGTGCTGTCCAATCCCCACGCCCACTGCACGGTGCCGGCGCCGAATACGAGGGCTCCGCTCGGATGCCGATACAAGGTCAGGTTGTGGGTCGCGCTGGCAGTCGCATAAGTTGATCCATAGTCCTGCAGGACGCTCATCCCACTCACCGTCGCAGAAGACAAAAGCATCAACCCCGGAGGGCGGAAACCGTTGTCGGGGGCGATGTCCCATTCATAGCCCAGCGTTCCGACAGGAAAGGTTGCCGTGCTGCCAGAGGAAAGCGTCGCAACACTGGTATTGCGCCAGAACCTGTGACCGCCATACGCCGCCGGCACTTGGATTGACCAATTGACCGATCCACTGCCGTTAACCACGAAGATTGTCCCGCTGAGCGCATTCTCGGGCCGGCCGCCGTCCGCCGGTGGACTGAACCTTGGGTCGCGCCAGGTTCCCGTCCAGGCCGGCGTCGGATCAATCTTGGCCCCCTCATGAGTTTCTTTGTAACAAACCAGCGTGCGATTCGGCGTGGCCGATCCATCAATGGATGGCTCCCAACGCGTCTTCCAAAAAATTTCATTGCCGCTGAAGAACCCGAGATGCACACCCGCCGCCCGGGCCGTCTCAACGTTGGTACGCTCCCCGGCCGACCAATACTCGTCGTGGCCAACGGATAGGAAGACCTTGTGCTGAAGCAGCAGGCTGCCACGAATATCGGTGTCCAGACTGGTCGTGTAGGAGACGTTGTAGCCATTGGCCTCCAGCCAGCGGATCATCGGGTATTCGGCGCTGAACACCCAGTCGAAGGAGGTGTCGCCGGCGCGTGTTATGAAGGGCCGATTGTAGCTGACCTTGTAAGCGCGTCCGGCACCACTGAGACCGCCGCCCGGCCCGTTGCCAAGATATAAACTATTACCGCCATAGCTGTTGTAGGCCTGCCACATCGAATCCGCTGTCTTGAAGATCAAGTCGGAAGAACTGGCGTCGTCGCGAACCACAAAAATGATATGACTGGCTCCGGAGGTGTCTGAGCGCACAAGCAAAGCAATGTAGACTCCCGACGTTGCATTGGTCGGGACGGCCCAGGAAGCGGATTCAGCCCAAGTGCCATAATCAATCAGACCGGTGGTGGCGTCAACGACCGGATTCGGCTGAGTTTGCGGCAGGGACACTGACGGCGCGACGTTGGTGATGAACCGGGCGCCATTATTATTGTAGTAGCCCAGCCGATAGATTTTTATCCCATAGGCGCTCGCAGGGGTGCTGATTTTGAAATGAACCGTTTCACCCTTATTGACGCTGATCTGAGTCGCGAACCCTTGGATGCTCGCGTCACCTGAGCCGCTAATATCCCACTCGCTGGAGGGGTTGCCCGGCTTGGCGTTCTCAACAACAATGGGGTTCGATTGCGCAATCACGCACTGAATCCCCACCAGCAGCAAGAGCAGGTGGACAACGGATCGCAAAACCCGCCAGCCCGGCAAGGTTGTTACCAAAGAGGTTGCCGCCCGTTGCCGGTTGACACGCGCGCCAGCCGCAGCCCGATCGGCTGCCTCCGGCCCCGCAGCGCGCGCATTGAGTCCAAATCCCCCGAGCATTCCCAACTCCAGGAAAGCCAAC
>JANXZQ010000071.1 GCA_025355445.1 Gammaproteobacteria bacterium | reverse complement strand
CGGTGCAGCCGATCAGACGCATATCTTTGAGATATAAAGTCCGCAGATCCAATTCGACGAGAGGCCCGGCGATGGCGCCGGCTACGGCGTAGGCGCCGCCGCGCCGCAGAACCTCGAGCAGCGCCGGGAATTGTCCACCGCCTACCACATCGACAATCGCGTCGATTTTTTCTCGCCCAAACTCTTTCACGGGATCGGCGTTCGACGCAATGACCCGTGCGGCGCCCAAGGATAGAACTGCTTCGGTCTTAGACGCGCCGGCGATGGCCAGCACCGTGGCACCTCTGCGCTTCGCCAATTGCACGGCGGCCGAACCCACCCCGCCCGATGCCCCTGTCACGAGCACGGTCTGGCCCGAGCGCAAGTTTAAACGTGTGAGCATGTTTTCAGCGGCCGCATAGGCGAATTCCGGTCGCGGCCGCTCCCGCCGTAGTGCCTTCCGTCACGGATCTTGAATACCATCCGGTGCGCGTGTTGATATCGGTATTGTTCACGCCGGCCGCTCCCACTCGAATCAAGACCTCGCCGGCGCGAAGAATGGGGACGGGCACGTCCTCGCGATATTCGAGCTGTTCGAACCCGCCGTGACCTTTGAGAAGTACTGCCTTCACTGTCGACCCCCATCAATCCGCGTGGTGACGTCTGCTTTTCAGCGCGCGTTTTTTGCCGCGCCGGGCGGCAGGCTTGACCGATGCTGCTGCACTGGCGAGGGACCGCCGCGCCCACGCCACGCACTCGTCGGTGTCTTCGAGAACATCCGCCGGCAGTTCGTAGTAAGTCATGCTGAGGTGCGGTTTATTGGGATATGGGCGGAACCGGCCCATCCCGCGCGCCACGTAGTCGCTGCGGTTGGCGTCGTTCACTTTAAAATACAGGGAGTCGTCCATGATGATCGCGAAGAATCGATCGTCCTGGTATACGCCGACGCCGCCGAACATGCGGCGCGAAATGACGTTCCCAAGACCTTGGAGTTGCTCGAGTACGAATTGCAAGTATTCTTCGGTGACGGCCATTCGCGCTCCTATCCTTCATCGACAGCCAGTGCGCAATATCTTACGATTCGCCCCATGAATTGGAAGCCGCATCTGCCGGAAATTTTCCTCGGCATTTCCCTCGGGATGATTGCGATCGAGGCGGCCTTGAGCTTCACGTCGATGGTCAAGGCCCGCTATCGGACTACCGACACCTTTGCATCGTTCGGCATGCAAGCCGGCAATGTTGCGATGAATCTCCTGATGGCCGGCATCGTATTTGCGGGACTGTCGGCAGCCTATAAGTTCCGGCTGTTCGACATATCGCCGAGTTCTGCGTGGGCGTGGCTCGCGATCTTCTTTCTCGATGACTTCATTTACTATTGGTTTCATCGCATCAGCCACGAGTGCCGCTTCTGGTGGGCAGCGCATGTCAACCATCACTCGTCGCAGCAATACAACTTGTCGACCGCAGTCCGCCAGTCCTGGACCAGCGTCATCGTCGGCACCTGGACGCCATGGATTCCGCTCGCCTTGCTGGGGTTCCCGCCGGCCATGATCCTGGCGCAGCAGGGTTTCAATCTGTTCTATCAGTTTTGGATCCATACCGAGGCCGTGCATCGCATGCCGGCGTGGTTCGAATATCTGTTCAATACGCCGTCTCATCATCGCGTGCATCATGCATCCAATGCGCGCTACCTCGATCGCAACTACGCCGGGGTGCTGATGGTCTGGGATCGCCTGTTCGGGACCTTCGTGGCTGAACAGGACGAAGAGGCGCCGCGCTACGGAATCGTCAAGAATATCCACACATTCAACCCCATTCGCATTGCGTTTCACGAATGGGTAGCCATCGTTCGCGAGCTCATCGCCGCGCGCTCTATGCGCGAAGCGTTGGGCACGGTTTTTGGTCCGCCCGGCTGGCGCGTCGATGGCCGCGGCCTCACATCCAAAAATATCCGTGCCGAATGGCGAGCCCGGCATGCGAATTGACCGGCGGCACAGGCCATCGTTCGCGTTTCTGTCAAGTGCCGCCGCGCTCATCGCCTGCGTTTATTTGAGCGCCGGCGGCAGCGTGTGGGCGCGTCATCGCAGCCACGCGAGCGCCGGCGAGCCTGGCGACTTCGACTACTACCTGCTGTCGTTATCGTGGTCCCCTGCCTATTGTTTGTCATCGCCGAACGCTGCTGAATGCAACGGTCCGCGGCGCTATGGATTCATCGTTCACGGACTGTGGCCGCAGAACGAACGGGGTTGGCCGGAGCACTGCGACATGCGCCGCGAGGTGCCAGACGAGGTGGTGCGGGGCATTGCCGAAGTGATGCCCGCGCGCGCACTCGTTTATCACGAATGGTCGGCACACGGCACCTGCAGCGGGCTGGAACCCGCCGAGTACTTCGAGCTGGTGCGCCGCGCCTTTGCGAGCATGACCATTCCGCCGGACCTGGTGCGGCCTGCGCAATCGATTGAACAGCCGCCGACGGCTATCGCGGCCGCATTCTTACATGCCAATCCGCGCCTTCAAGAACAGTCGGTGGTGGTGACCTGCTCGGGACAAGACGTACCGCGGCTGCGTGAGATTCATATTTGTCTGGCGCGCAACCTCACACCGCGCGCATGCTCCGCGGACGCGGCGCGCGCGGCGTGCAACGCATCGGAAATCATCATTCCTCCCATTCGCTGACGAGGGCACAATGGACAGACCGCCGCTACCACCATTCACCTTGGAAACCGCAGTACAAAAGGCCCGAATGGCTGAAGATGCGTGGAATACCCGCGACCCAGCGCGCGTCGCGCTCGCCTACACCACGGATAGCCGTTGGCGTAACCGCGCCGAATTCCTGCAGGGCCGCGACGCCATTCAGGCATTTTTGGCGCGGAAGTGGGCCCGCGAACTCGAATACCGGTTGATCAAGGAATTATGGGCGTTTCGCGAGAATCGAATAGCCGTGCGCTTTGCCTACGAATGGCATGACGACAGCGGGCAGTGGTTCCGCAGCTATGGCAACGAAAACTGGGAATTCGACGAGCATGGCCTGATGCGCCTGCGGATCGCCAGCATCAACGATTTGCCCATTGCGGAAGGCGAGCGCAAGTATCGCTGGCCGCTGGGTCGCCGCCCGGATGAGCATCCGGCCCTCACCGAGTTGGGGCTGTAAGACCGTGACAGCGCCCTATGCAGGTGGCCGGGCATCTGAAGTAAGATGAGTCGCATGGCACACGATCACAGCGGGCATGAGCACGAAGAGAAGGCCGAACAGGGGCTGGATCACGGCCACGAGCACGGCGCTGAGCAAGCACAGGGACACGATCATGCTCATGGGCACGCGCATGGCCACGCCCATGGCATCTCCACTCAGAACATCAATACCCGGATGGCGCTCGCCGTAGGGCTCAACCTCGTTTTCGTCGCCATCGAGGGTGGCTTCGGTTTTCTCTCAAATTCGGTGGCCTTGATCGCAGACGCCGGGCATAACTTGAGCGATGTTTTGGGTTTGGTGTGCGCCTGGACAGCTATGTTTTTAGGGCGCCGGCCCCCCGGAGGCAGGTTCACCTACGGTCTGGGACGCTCCTCAGTGCTGGCGGCCCTGGCGAATGCCGTGCTGTTGCTATTGGCGTGCGGCGCCATCGCCTGGGAGGCCATGAGTCGGCTTGCGTCGCCGCAGGCCGTCGCGGGTGCGACGGTGATGTGGGTCGCGGGCAGCGGCATCGTGATCAACGGCTTGAGTGCATGGCTGCTGCACGCCGGCAGTCACGGCGACTTGAACCGACGCAGCGCCTTCATCCATATGTTGGGCGATGCCGCCGTATCCGTCGGCGTACTCCTGTCGGGGGCGCTCATTATGTATACCGGCTGGACGCGGCTGGACCCCATCGTCAGTCTCTTGATCGTCGCGGCTATCTTGGTGAGCACGTGGGGACTGCTGCGGGATTCGCTGCGGCTATCGCTGGATGGTGTGCCCGCCAGCGTCAACTCCTCGGCGGTCATGTCCTTCTTGTCGCATCAGCGCGGCGTGACCGATGTGCATGATCTGCACATCTGGGCACTCAGCACCACCAGCGTTGCCCTGACCGCACACCTGGTCGTGCCCGATCGCGGCGCCGAAGACACACTGCTCGACACCCTGACCCCGAATCTCAAGCGGCGCTTCCATATCCATCACGCCACGCTGCAGATCGAACGCGACCGCTGCGATCACGGTTGCGAGGCCGAGGCGGAAGCATGATTTGGCGCGGAGCCCGCGGCAGCTCCGCCCGGCGAGGTGTCTAAGAAGCCTGCTCCCGCGCGGGCTTGCGGAATAGGTAGTGCGACACCAGCCACTCCTGTCCGCCGGCGTAGCCCCACAATTCCGCGCAGGACATGAAAAACACCCGCCAGTAAACCCACCAGCGGCGCACCTGGTCTGCTCCATACGTGTCGGCCAAGATCGGTTCGATGGCGGCACGGTTTTTATCCATATTCTGCAGCCAATGCTCGCTGGTCTGACTATAGTGGCGGCCGTCCACTTGCCAATGCTCCTGGAGCCTCAAGTCGTCCTGGAAGTAGAGCAGCAGATCATCGCTCGGCATGATGCCGCCGGTGAAGAAGTACTTCGCCATCCAGTCGCTTGCATCGCGCACTTCGAAGGGATAGGCATACGCCTTGTGGCTGAAGATATGCACGAACAAAGTTCCGGTGGGTTTGAGCCAGCCGGCGATGCTCTGCAGCAACGACTCGTAGTTGCGCATGTGCTCGAACATCTCAACGGAAACTACGCGATCGAACTGCACCTCGGCGGGAAATGCCAATTGGTTGACATCGCAGGTGAGCACCTCGAGATTTTTGATGCCGCGCTCCGTCGCGCGCGCGTCGACAAAGGCCTTCTGCGTGCGCGAATTGGATACCGCGGTGATGTGCGAACGGGGGTAGTGTTCAGCCATCCACAGCGATAGCGAGCCCCAGCCGCAGCCTAATTCGAGGATTCGATCCCCGTCCTGCAAACCCGCCCGCTCGGCGGTGAGCCGCAGCATATTCACTTCCGCTTCGTCCAGGGTTTCGGCGAAGTTGCGATAGTAGCCTGACGAGTACTTGAGTTGCCGGCCGAGCACGAGTGCAAAGAAAGCGCTGGGCAGCTCGTAATGCTGCAGATTCGCCTCGGCCGTATTAATGGCGATGGGGCTACGCCGCAGATGCGCGATTAGCTGCGTCAAATGCCGCTGTTGATCCTCGAGGTTGCCCCGTTGTTCCTCGGTGAGCCTCGCCTTGAGCAGCCGCCGAATGCCGAAACGCACCAGAAAATCGGGCAGCAGGTTGAGCTCCAAGAGTCGCATGGACCAGGACAGCGGCATGGGGATGGTAGTGGCATTCATCCGTGGGTCCTACCGATTTTCCGAGCAGCGCGGGCAAACACGGGCGTCAATAATTTATAAAACACGTAGACGGCGAAGGGGGCGACCATGATCCAGGCGAGGCCCGCATGCAGAATCGCGTCCCACAGCACCACGATGGCGTGGCCGGCGCCCCGCGCCAGAAGAGCGAGCCCCTCCTTGATGGACAGAGGCTGCGCAGGCACACGTAAAATCCATTCGCCGAGACGGACGAAGGGAATGATCAGCAAAACCTGGGTCGGTGCCATGGCGGCCTGCACCAGTTGAATCGCAGGCAGATTCAGACGAAATGCCACGGCGATGGCCGCGCAGAGAATGGTAGAGATGCCGAGAATGGGGATGTTGCCCACCACTACTCCGACGGCCACGCACAGCGCAAGCCGGTCCGGAGACACGCCCTCGCGCAATAAGGCCAGCAGCGGCTCGAGAATTCTGCGGCGCAGCCAGTTCGTCACGCGGGTATTCAATGATTCCGTGTGGAGAGAATCGCCGACGCTTTCTGGTCGGGACGCAAACGCAGCAATTGCACGAGTACGTACGCCGACATGGCCATATTGCCGAGAAGCATGATGGCGATGAACCAGGCGATTTTTGGTAAGGCTCGCACTTCCTTGAAAAACACCCAAACATAGAAGGTCAGAAAGCCGAAGTATGCGTCCATCAGGGTGGCGATCGTCCAGTAGCGATCGGGTCCCGACGTGAGCCCGCCCCATTGCAGTACGGGCTGTCGGCTGCCCGCCCATGCCGTATAGATGAGCAATGTCACGAGGATGCAGGAAAACAGGATCTTGAGAGTTGTTTTTGTCGACATATAGGCACATTCCCAGTTTATTCGATGAACAGCAGCCATCGGATTCACCCTCTCCCGGTATATCGGTGTGGCTTAAGGCCGGCGGAGCCGTTAGAGTCGATTCCAGGGAGAATTATGCATGTCCAATGAAAGCGCGATCCGTCGCGAAGTCGGCGCCATCGCCCTGATGTTCACGGGCTTGGGATCCATCATCGGGTCCGGCTGGCTGTTCGGCGCCTGGCGCGCCGCCCAGCTCGCTGGGCCCGGCGCCATCTATTCCTGGATCATCGGGGCCGTGATCATTCTGTTCGTGGCATTTACGTATGCCGAGCTCGGCGCCATGTTTCCCGAGTCCGGGGGGGCTGTGCGTTATGGGCACTACTCGCATGGTTCGCTGGTTGGATTCGTCGCCGGCTGGGCCGCCTGGATTGCCATAGTCTCGGTGATTCCGGTGGAAGCCGAAGCGTCGGTGCAGTACATGAGTTCCTGGCCTTGGGAGTGGGCTCAGCAGCTGTACGTGCACAAGGCCAACGGGCAGGGCGAGCTGACCGTGCCCGGTCTATCCATTGCGGCCGTGCTGGTGGTGATCTACTTCCTGCTCAATTTCTGGAGCGTGAAGGTTTTCGCGGATACCAACAGCGCCATTACCTTCTTCAAGCTGATCGTGCCGGCGGCCACCGCGGTCGCGCTGATGTGCACGGGCTTTCATTGGGAAAATTTTCGGGTGGGCGTTCACGGCGGCCAGCATGTCGGGAACCTCGCAGCGATTCTTACCGCGGTCGCCACCAGCGGCATCATTTTCAGCTTCAACGGTTTCCAGAATCCCGTGAATCTCGCGGGCGAAGCTCGCAATCCCGGGCGCAGCGTGCCGTTCGCAATTTTTGGCTCGATCGCGCTCTCCACGGTGGTGTATTTGCTGCTGCAGGTGGCGTTTCTCGGCGCAGTGGCGCCGGATCATTTACACCAGGGCTGGGCCGCGCTGGAGTATAGCTCGCCCTTCGCGCAACTGGCGCTCGCACTGAATCTGAACTGGCTCGCCCTTCTGCTATACGCCGATGCCTTCGTCAGCCCGAGCGGCACCGGCACTACTTATACGGCGACCACGGCCCGTCAAATCTACGCCATGGAGCGCAGCGGCACGGTGCCGCAGGTGCTTGGCCGTGTGCACCCGCGCTTCGGCATACCGCGGCCGGCCATGTGGTTCAACTTGATCGTGTCGTTCATTTTCCTATTCTTCTTTCGCGGCTGGGGCAAACTGGCGGCGGTAATTTCCGTTGCCACCATCATCACCTACCTCGTGGTGCCGATCAGCGTCGTGGTGCTGCGGCGTACGGCGCCCAACATGCATCGGCCGCTGCGCGTCCCGGGTTTGAGCGTGCTTGCACCAATTGCCTTTGTGCTCGCCACGCTCATGCTGTTTTGGGCGCGCTGGCCGCACACCGGCGAAATCATGTTGCTGCTTATTTTGCCCATGCCCGTGTATCTGTACTATCAAGCCAAATCCGGCTGGTCTAATTTTGGGCGGCAGCTTCGCGCCGCCTGGTGGCTGATTGCCTACCTGGTGGTGATCACTGCGCTGTCCTGGGCGGGCAGCAAGGAGTTCGAAGGCCACGACTATATCGGCTACGGTTGGGATCAACTGTGCGTGGTGGTGGCCTCGTTGTTCTTTTATTCCTGGGGATTACGCAGCGGCTGGCGTACTCCGGCGATCGAAGATGCAGAACTCCGGCACAAGGAGTGAACAAGACTACGCGACGCAGCGAGTGCGGTCGGATCAGCGGGCGCGGCGAAAGGTGAGATTCAAGCGCTGCGAGCCCAACAACTCGTGATGCCCATCCTTGAGTGCCAGCACGCCGTGGTAGTACAGGCGTGCCGGCCCACCCCAGACCGCAATGTCCCCGTGTTGCAGCGGTATTCGTTGCTGCCGATTCTGGCGCGAGGAGCCGCCGAACAAAAAGACTGCGGGCAGACCGAGCGATACTGACACGATGGGCGCCCGGAAATCGCCCTCGTCTTTGTCCTGATGCAGGGTGAGCCGCGCGCCGGGTTCGTACCGATTGATCAGGCAGGCATCGGGCGTGAACTCCGAGAACCCGCCGGCCCGCGCCGCCGCTTGGGCCAACTCGAGAAACAGCGGCGGCATTGGCGGCCAAGCGCGGCCGCTCGAGGGGTCGCCGGCATCGTAGCGGTAGCCGTTCCTGTCGCTCACCCAGCCCACGGTGCCGCAATTGGTCATGGAGACGGACATGCGAAACCCGCCGGGAGTGACGAGATGACGAAAGGGCGCAGCAGATTCGATGAGCTCGACAGCCGCCAGTAAAGCGCTTGCCTTGTCGAGCGCGAACCCGTGGAGCAGCCAAGCGCCTTCGGTCAGTCGTTCGTGTCTGGTGTCAGGCGGCGCCGCACTGAATAGATCGCGAGTAGGGTTTGGTGCCGGCATCACTAACCGTTCAATATATGCGTGCTCACCGGCCAGGTCACGGGAGCCGGCTCCACGCCCAGCGGCGAGTCATGATTGGGATCGAAGGCGCTCAACTGATCCCGCAGCCAGGCGCCGAAGCGTTCATCGCTGGCCAGCCGAACGTCATCGCTGCCGCGGGCATAATCCTGCAGCGCCTCTTCGTTGATAACGATACGGATCATGCGCGATCGTTTGCTCGCGCGGAATGCGTCTGCCGGCAGACGCCAGGAAGCAAGAATCATCATGTCCTGGCCGCCGCGCGGTGTCAGGATACGCGAGTCATCCGGTAGCCGCAGTTCAACGAGATTGCGAAAATGGCTGCTGTAGTCTTTCATCGAATCGTGGTTTATTCGGTTTTGATTCCTCGCACCGATATCCTACTTGAATCGCGATCAATCATGTGCATTCGCATCACTACCGAGAAGGAGAGCGCGGGCGGGCACGGCGCGTGGGTTCCGCCGTGTACGGGTCTTCCGGCCAATAGTGTTTTGGGTATCGGCCTTTCAAGTCCTTCTTGACTTCGTGGTATCCGCGGTTCCAAAAACTCACGAGGTCGCGGGTGATCTGCACCGGGCGGCGCGCCGGCGACAGCAGTTTCAGCAGTAGGGGCAATCGTCCGGCTGCGACACTCGGTGTCCGGCTCAATCCGAACATTTCCTGCAGGCGTACCGACAGTGTGGGTGTGTCACCGTCCAGATAGTCGATCAGTATATTCGATCCGCTGGGCACGGTGAAATGTGTCGGCGCCTCCCGCTCTAAAATAACTCCCTGAGCGTAGGTCAAGCGGGATCGCAGCGCATTGCTCAAGTCCATCCGAGCAAAATGCTCGCGGCGGCTGATGCCGGCGATCCAGGGCGGCGCCCATTGTTCGAGGGTCGCCATCAGCGTGGTGTCGCTAACGTCCGGCCACGCTTCCGGCGACGGTACCGCATGCTGCCCCATTAAGGTCACGCGTGCCTGCCATTGCCGCAAATCGGTGGTCCAGGGCAAAGCGGCCAACCCTAACTTTCGCAGCCCCGCGAGCGCCGCATTCTGCAGCGCCAGACCGTCGGGATTGCGCAGTTCGGCAGATTCCAAGACCAGGGCGCCGAGCCGGCGCTCGCGCCGCGCATGGATGGCGTTTTCACGCTCGTCCCACACGATCTCGGCCTGATCGAGGATTTGTTCCGAGAAGTGCTCTTCAAGGTCCGCAAGCCGCACGGGAGCGGCGAGAAAAACCCGCGCCTCGCGCTCCGCCCCATCCAGTTCTGCCGCCACGATGTATGCGGCCTTGGACAGCGCTTGCGGTTCGCCAAAGCGGGCGCCTCGGCCATTCGCCAGCAAGTACCGGCCACCGTCGCCGCGCGCCTGGCCGATCCTATCGGGGTAGGCGCACGCCAGGAGGATTCCCGTGGCATCGTGCGGATCGACGGAGTCGGGGCCGCCTCGCATGAGATCACGCTGCCAATGCGCAGAACTGCGCGCCGCCTGCCCCATCGCGCGCTGGTCGATGGTGATTCCCGGCGGCGGATTGCGCACTTCGCCGCGCAGCACGGCAACCCTCAGCCGCAGATCCGCGTCGCGTGCGCCGGCCGCTGCCCGCAGGATGTCGCGCTCGCTCAAAATGGCCGCGAGATCGCAGGCCAGACGCGGGGCGCCGAATTCGTTCGCCCTGACCAACATATGCGCAAGCCGAGGGTGGAGGCCGAGCTTTGCCAGCTTCCTGCCATGGAGCGTGACCCGCGCAGTGGAATCGATGGCGCTAAGCTGCCGCAACAGATCGCGCGCCTGCGCCAGCGGCGCCGTAGGGGGTGGATCGAGCCACGACAGACTCGCCGCGTCGACGGCGCCCCAGCAACTCAGTTCCAACGCCAGCGGGGCGAGGTCAGCGTGCAAGATCTCCGGCGCCGTTTGCGGCGTCAGTGATGCCTGTGTGCCCTGGGACCATAGGCGGTAGCAGTGGCCGGAGCTCAGGCGGCCGGCGCGTCCGCGGCGTTGATCTGCCGCCGCCTGCGACACCTTGGTGGTCACCAAATGGCTCATGCCGGTGGCCGGATCAAATTCCGCGTAACGGCGCAATCCCGAATCGACGACCACGCGTATGCCTTCGATGGTCAGGCTGGTTTCCGCGATGCTGGTGGCGAGCACAATTTTTCGCCTGCCTGCCCGCGCAGGAGTTAGAGCCGCATCCTGCGCCGCGCCCTCGAGTTCGCCGTACAACGGCAATACGCTGACATTGCCGTCGAGCCCTGCGTCTTCGAGTGCCCGTTGCACGCGGCGGATCTCCGCCGCACCGGGCAGGAAGCACAGGATGTCGCCGTCATGCTCACGCAAGGCCGTGCGCACCACTTGTGCCGTTTGCTGCTCGAGAAAAATCTCCGGGCGCCGCGCCACGTACTGCGTCGTCACTTCGAAACTGCGGCCACTGGCGGCGATGATGGGCGCGTCACCCGGCGGCCCGTCATCACCGAGCAACTTGGCGATGGGCTGCATCTCCAAGGTCGCCGACATGACCACGAGACGCAAATCCTCGCGCAGGTTCTGCCGACTCTCGATACACAGCGCCAGCCCTAAGTCGGCGTTCAGGCTGCGTTCATGAAACTCGTCGAAGATCACGCAGCCGATGCCGGCCAAGCTCGAGTCGTCTTGCAGCATACGCGTGAGAATGCCTTCCGTGACCACTTCGATGCGCGTCTCGCGGCTCACGCGGGTTTCGAGCCGCGTGCGGAATCCCACGCTGCGGCCTACCGGCTCGCCGAGCAGATAGGCCATGCGGGCGGCGACGGCGCGTGCAGCGATGCGCCGCGGCTCGAGCATCAGGATCTTTTGTGTCCCGAGCCACGCGCTGTCCCGCAAGAAGAGCGGCACGATGGTGCTCTTACCGGCCCCTGGCGGGGCCTGCAGCAGCACGCTGCCTCGGTTCCTCAGAGCTTGGGCGAGCGCCGGCAATGCCTCGTTGATCGGTAAATCGGGTAGTGGCGGTGGGCTCACAGGCCCCCAAGATAACCCAAGGACCGGCGTGGCGAGCCGGGGGCGCGCGCGGCGTCGCCCATGTTAAGATGCGCGCCGTCGGGCCTGTAGCTCAGTTGGTTAGAGCAGGGGACTCATCAATAAATGGTGCCTTCGCATCGCAAGGTGCGAAGTGGACGGGATGAATTCAGGGAAACCTCAACGGCTTCGAGCCGCTGGCAACCCTGAGCCAAGCCGGCGGTGCACCGCCGGAAGGTGCAGAGACTACCTGAGCGCGTTCAAGTCGCGCTTAATGACAGGCTAGAGCGTCCCGCACCCC
>JANXZQ010000065.1 GCA_025355445.1 Gammaproteobacteria bacterium | reverse complement strand
CAAAGGACAGGCCCTGGAAATGCAGGGAGATTATGAGGGAGCAATTGCGGCATATGACATGGCCCTTCAGATAGATGCAAAATGGTCACTGCCCCTGACACAGATCGAAGGCCTGCGGGCGCACACGATTTGGGAGTATCTCGAGGATCGCCTGAATTTCGCCGTCAATTCCGGCGTCATCGATTTGAACGCAACCTACAAATTCTCGCTGAAGGATGCGGTCGAGTTGCAAGCGGCGATATCGAAGATTGCGCTCAGCGATCTTGCGGTGAGACCCAAAGATGCCGACGCCGACTGGGTCTCTGTGCCGTCGCTGCTGGTGAGCGGAACCACCGTGGACCTTGCGAGGCGCCAAGCGCACGTCGATTCGCTGTCGATCAAGGGGCTCAAGCTACTGACGTGGCTGGAATCGGACGGGTCGATCAATTTACAGAAGCTGGCTCAATCCCCGCCCATCGCGACGGCGACGACAACGACCGCGGCAGCACCAGCCACGATCAGTACCTCGCCTGCCGCTGCGGCTCCGCCTTGGAGCTTCGATCTACGCGAGTTAGAGCTTCAGGATGCCCACATTTCAGCGGAAGATCGCAGCACTGCGCCGACCGTGAAGGTGGTGCTGGCACCGCTCTCGATCAAAGTGGGCGGCGCTAGTCTCGACCTCACCAAACCCTTGTCCGTGAGCCTCGATGCGCGCATCAACGACGTCGGCTCTGTCAACGTCAGCGGCGATGTCACGCCGCAACCCCTGTCCGCCAGCGTGGCGGTGAAGCTGGCCGACATCGAACTGAAAACGGTTCAGCCCTACATTGCCCAGCACACCTCGATGACCCTGCTCGGGGGGCGTCTCAGCGGCGATGTCAAACTGCGCTACGGGGCGCAGAAGCCCGCGGTGCAATTGGCCGGCAATTTGAGCATCGCCGGCGTCCACACGGTCGACAACGCCCTGCACCAGGATTTCATCAATTGGGATCGACTGGACATTTTGGGGTTGAGCTATCAGCGCGCACCCGGGCGGCTCGACGTCGACCAGGTCGTCGCACGCAAACTGTACGCGCGCGTCATGGTCGAGCCGGACTCCACTTTGAACGTGACACGGGTGCTGGCGGGTCCCGGAGCGACCGTGGTGGCACCGGCGCCTGCCGGCGGCGCACCGGTGGTGGCGACGGCCGTCAAGCCGCAGCCGGCGGCGGCTAAATCTGCGCGGGCTCACACCGCGGCTGCCGCGGCGCAGCCCGCACCGGCCGACGCTGCGATGCCGATGTCCATCAAGAAAATCGAGCTGCACGCCAGTGAAGCCAATTTTGCGGATTTGTCAGTGCAGCCGAATTTCGCCACCGGCATCCAGAAAATCGAGGGCACCGTCAGCGGGCTGTCCTCAAAACCCAACTCCAGGGCAAAGGTCGACATTCACGGCGCGGTGGACGAATTCTCGCCGGTCTCGATCACGGGCGAGGTCAACGTTCTGAGCGCGGCGTTGTATACGGATCTGGCACTGAGTTTCCGCAACTTGGAACTCAGCACCTTCAATCCATACTCGGGGAAATTCGCCGGCTACAACATTACGAAGGGCAAACTCACAACCGAGCTGCACTACAAGGTGGATGGCCGCAAGCTCGAAGCGCAACATCACATCAGCGTGGATCAGCTGGAATTCGGGGACAAGACTGCAAGCAAGGACGCGGTCTCGCTGCCCATCAAACTGGCGGTGGCGCTGCTCAAGGATCGCAATGGAGTGATCGATCTCGATATCCCCGTCAGCGGCACTCTCGATGACCCGAAGTTTCGGCTCGGGCCCATCATTTGGAAGGTGTTCGTCAACATTCTCGAGAAAGCCGTCACCGCCCCGTTTGCCCTGCTGGGTTCCTTGTTCGGCGGCGGCCCGGATATGCAATTCGTGGATTTCCGCCCGGGTGCGGCGCAGCTTGATGCGGCCGCGACGGACAAGGGACGGGCAATGGTCAAGGCCCTGAGCGAACGCCCACAGCTCAAGATCGACATACCGATTGCGTGGGTGAGTGAACTCGATCGCCCGGCTCTGGCGGAGAGGCAATTCATGACGCAGGTGCGCGAGGTGCAGTCCGCGAAATCGCAACAGAAGAAATCGCCGGGGGCGCCATCGCCGGGGGCGCCATCGCCGCCGGCCTATGAACAGTTGGATGCGGCGGGCAAGACCGAGGTTCTGACGGAACTCTACAAGAGGGCCTTTGGGGGCGAGCCGAAATTTCCGCCGGCGATTTCGGACATAAAACCCAAGCCCGAGCTTGCGGCAGCGAAGGCAGAGTTTCTCAGCAAGGCATTGCACGAGCACATCGCGATCAGCGATTCCGACCTCACGGCGTTGGGGCAACAACGGGCGGTGGCCATGCAGCAGCTGTTGCTGACGGATACTCAGCTGGACCCCGCGCGAGTATTCTTGGTCGCCAATGACAGGGCGAAGAACCAGGACGGCAACGTTCGCTTGGAATTATCGCTGAAATAGCCCGGGGGCTGGCGGTTCCACCAACCGAAGCCACGTGCTGGGACGGCTGCTGAAGGACATGCTTCGGTGCAGCATTTCCCATGAGGCGCGGCGGCGGGATATGTCAATTGGAAGTGGCGTTGGTAGCTGGCAGGCAGCACCGATGAGGCTAGACTAGGGGAATGCCTCCGATCGTGGATCTATTGATCATCGGTTTGGTCATCATCGCACTCTCGGGCCTGCGAGTTGCTCAGGAGTATGAGCGCGGCGTCGTGTTCAGGCTCGGCCGCTATAACGGACTGCGCGGTCCCGGGCTGTATTGGATCATTCCCCTGAATATCGAGCGCGCGGTCAAAGTCGATATCCGCACGCGCACCGTCTCGGCCGAACAACAGGAGACGATTACCCGCGACAGCGTGACCATCAAAGTCAACGCGGTGCTGTGGTATCGAATCGTCGATGCGTCGAAATCGGTCATTGCGGTAGCGGATGCACCGGCTGCGGTTTACCAATTGGCGCTCACGGGACTGCGCAACATCATCGGCCAGCACGACTTGGATGAGATCCTGCAGGAGCGAAATAAAATAAACACATTGCTGGGCGACAATATATCCGGATCGACCGCCGCATGGGGCCTCGAGGTCCAGCGCTTTGAAATGAAGGATGTCGAGTTGCCACAGGCGATGCAGCAGGTAATGGCGATGCAGGCGGAGGCGATTCGCGAGAAGCGGGCGCGCATCATCAAAGCCGAGGCGGAACTCGAGGCCTCGGTGAAACTCTCGGCCGCCGCGGCGCAAATTACCGCGAATCCCGCGGCATTGGAACTTCGGCGCATGCAAATGATTTCGGAGGTGGGCGCCGAGAACAACAGCACCACGGTACTGATGATACCTTCCGATTTCGTGTCGTTGGCGCACACACTGAACGATTATTTGCAGCGACAGGCCGCGTCGAAGAGCGCCGCCGAAGGCAGACCTTGAGCGTGATATTCCATGGCGACGGAGGATCCGGTGTACATGAGCTACGACTTATCGGACGGGCCTAAGATTCACGCCGCCGGCGTATTGCCGATACGCCAGCCTGTGGAATATCAGGAGCTGCGCTTGAGGGACGCGGCGCTGCACACCATGACGGATTTCAAGAGCCGGATCGCGATTACCGTGGGTCCGGACTGGCAGATCGATGAGGCACTCGCGGACATGGTGCGCCTCGGAGTACGCGCCTTGCTGGTGGTGAGGGCGGGGAGCGTCATTGGTCTGGTGACTTCGTACGATATCGAAGGCACGCGATCCGTACAGTTCGCGCAGCCGCCTCATGCTCGCCGCCGCGAGGATATCCGGGTAGGCGACGTCATGACCAAGTGGGAGGACCTGCCGACCTTGGACTGGAACACCGTGCAGACCGCGACCATTTCCGATCTGCTGGAGATGTTCTCCGGGGTCGGAGTGATGCATCTGCTGGTGGTCGAAACCGACGCGCAAGGCGCGGAAGCCGTGCGCGGCCTGATATCTCGTTCGCGGATTGAGCGGCAGCTGCACCG
>JANXZQ010000044.1 GCA_025355445.1 Gammaproteobacteria bacterium | reverse complement strand
CGTAGGCGCAGGCGCAGATACCACGCTGGCAGGGCGGCACGTTTTGCGATTCGCTGGTCCATTCCATAGTGCAACAAAAAGCCACTCGCCAACAGAACGTTGCCGAATCCGGAATGCGCAGCTAGCGCGAGGAATGCCATCAAGGAAGGCACAATGCTCCAAGCGAACATAGCCCTGCGCTGTCCTTCAGAGATTTTTCCGGGCGCCATTGCGCATTCCGGCCAAGGCGGACAGTCGATCCGGTCATGGCGGACAGCTCCGGAGCGAAGCGACGTAAGCTGAGTGGTTAGATATCAGACTGTCCGGCATGGGGCAAGTCGGGACGGCTTATGCGCATCGAGTCCCTGGACGCAAGCTCGATGCGATGTGCGTTGTGGATGACCCGGTCCAAGATGGCGTCCGCGATCCGCCCACCGCCGAGGTACTCGTGCCAGTCGGCCACCGGTAATTGAGACGTGATGATCGTGGCACCGGTGCCGTAGCGTTCCTCAATGGTTTCGAGGAGATCTTGCTTCTGCGGCTCGGTCAGGGTCGCCAGACCGAGGTCATCGATGATGAGCAGTGCGATTTTCGACAGCCGCTTGAGCAATCGATCGTAGGTGCCTTGCGCCCGGGCTTGGACGAAGAGCGTCAGCAAGGCCGGCATCCGCAGATACTGCACGGGGAAGCCGGAGCGACACGCGTGTTGCCCGAAGGCCTGAGCGAGGAAGCTCTTGCCGGAGCCCGACGGTCCCATGATGAGCAACGACTCGTGGGCACGGAGCCATCGATTTTGCGTCAGTTCCAGGATCTGGTCTTTGCGCAGTCCCCGTGGCGTGGCGTAGTCGATGCTCTCGATCGTGGCGGCGCGCAGTTTAAACTTCGCGACCTTGAGGCGTGCCGTGAGTTTGCGATTTTCGCGATACAGCCACTCGTCATCGATGAGTAGGCCGAGGAACTCGGTCTTGCTGAGGTCTTGATGGTCACGCCGCTCGAGGCGGTCTTTCAGCGCGGCGGCCAGGCCGAGGAGTTTCATGGCGATCAGCTTTTGATGGGTTTGTTCATGCAACATGTCAAGGCTCCTGAGAGTGGATTTCAAAGATTGGAGATTTCGGATCGGACAGTTTTTTTGTGGGCGTGGGTTCTCCTGCGGTGGTGACGGTGTTCACGATCGGTGATGCTCAGTGGTAGTAGCGCGGTCCGCGCACGTTCGCGGCGCCGAGGGCGTCGTTCGATTCCGTGGCGGCCGGTTCAGCGGTCACTCCCTCCATGCGCTGCTTGAGCATGGTCTTGATGGTGCGGTAGTGCGGCGAGCGGATATCGAGCGCCCGGGCGCAGGCTAGTTCGAGCCGCGCGGCGCCGGCAGAGCGCGAGAGACGCAGGATTCCAAACGCTGATCGATACCCTTGCTCCGGGTGCGGCTTGCTGCGGATCACGTGCTCGATCACCGCCGCGGTGTGTATGCCGATGCTGCGGCCCCAGTCGATGAGCCGCGAAGGTGTCCACTCGAGGTGTGCCCGGTGCGAGGCGGGACGATGCTCCGGATGGGTGCTGTAGTCGTACTTGACGAAGCTGCGAACGTGCGAAGTGATGCGTTTTCCTTGGTGGATCAGCTCGATCGTGCGACCCGTCGCGCGGCACCAGAGAGTCTCACCGACCAGCGTGTACGGGACGCTGTAGAAGTGCTCGTCGAAGCTCACGTGATAATCGACGTTCACGCCGACCTTTTTCCATTCGGCATATTCGTACGCGTGGGCCGGCAGGACTTTGAGCGCGGGTCGGTCTAGTCGCTCGTACAGTTGCCGGCGTGATTGCTTGACATGACGCATTACCCGGTCGTTGAGCTTGGTGAGCAACTGAGCGATTGCTTGATTCAGATCCTCGAGGTGATAAAATCGACGATGTCGCAGCACCGCTAAAATCCAACGCTGTGCTACGAGCACCGCGGCTTCGACTTTTCCCTTGTCCCGCGGTTTTCGGACCCGCGCTGCGATAATGCAGGTGCCGTAATGCTCGGCCAGCTCGCGGTACGCTGGGTTGATCTCGGCCTCGTAGCGATCCGGCGTCTTGATTGCCGATTTCAAATTATCTGGAACAGTAATCGCGCTCACGCCCGAGAAGAACTCGTACATGCGCACGTGACAGTCGAGCCAGGTCGGTAGAGCCTGCGTGAGCGTCGCCCACGCGAAAGTGTAAGAACTCGCGCCCAAGGCGCCGACAAATAGCTCCGTCGTGATCCGCTCGCCAGTGTGCTCATCGAACAGCGGCAAACCATCGCAGAAGTCCACGAAGCTTTTCTCGCCGGCACGGTGCGGTTGTCGCAGCACCACCGACAGCCGCTTCTCGAAGCGTCGATACAGCTCGGCAAACTGCGAGTATTGGTACCCGTCCGGGTGCTGGCCTTTGTACTCCTCCCACAGCAACGCGAGCGTCATCTGGTGATCGGCGCGCGCGAGTTCCTCGCGCACCTTGGTCCAGTCCGGCAGCGGCCGGGATGAGGGCCGCGACACCGTAGCGCCAACGGCCGGATACAGTCGCCGCGACAACTCGACTTCATCGAGTTCCGCGACGCTCGTCCAGTCGTTGAGATTGGCCACCCTGGCCCGGCGTAAACAGTCCGCGACCGCCGACTTGCCGCATCCCACCGTGCGCGCCAACTGACGGCAGCTGTCCACACCACCCAGCAGGTGCATCCTCAGCACATCTTTGATCTTTTGCATTGCAAGCCTCGGTTGCGCCACCCGTTCGCTCCTTTTCGTGAAAAAAGGGCGAGGATGGCGGTTTACAAAGGCTTACGTCGAATCGACCGATCCCGGCTGCTTAATCCCGGGGCAGGTCATGCCGGACACCCAATCCGGCATGCCGGACAGCATTCCGCTCCACCAGCGAAATCGTCCGCCATCAGATCGGAACACTGTCCGGCATCACTCCGGAATGCTGTCCGCCATCAGTCCGGAATCCTGTCCGTCGTGGCCCGGATTACGCAGCGAGGGCGAGCGCCTGTTCGTACGGCATCCCTATGCGTTCCCAGGCACCCGCGGCCGAGAGGCCGTGATGGAAGCGGTGTACCGCCGCGAGGTCGAACAACTCGCCGAATCCGTGCCGCAACTGCTGCAAAGTTGGGCTCCGGGAGAGCGCTCCACAAATGGATGCACCTGTTCGTCGACTACATTGCCACCAAGCGCTTGATCGCGCCGTCCCTAGGGCCCCTCCACGGCCGTTCCTCCACCCTCTACGCAAGCTCGGCTGAACTCATCACCGGCGCCATTTCTACATTGGTGAAGCGCGCAGCAAATCGGACGGTTCGATGTCCTTACGCACCTCACCGCTCG
>JANXZQ010000035.1 GCA_025355445.1 Gammaproteobacteria bacterium | reverse complement strand
CGCGCGCCGGGCTCGCCAAACGCTGCGTCACCTGGCTGAAATTACTACTGACCCCGGCGCCGAACGCTCCCTCTACCGCGCCGCTGCGTGAATTCGTCGATGCCTTAGGGTTGTTCCCGGCGCTCTTCGATAGCGAGCCGTCAGCCCGATCGCGCCGGGCGCGGCTGACCTGGCTCCTGACGCATGACAGGCGCCTGGATGCCAGCACTCGCGAAGCCGCCACGGCCCTGATTGAGGCGTGCGAGCACCTAGGGGTTCTCCTCTGGCCGGACGCCGAAACCGCCTGAACAAGCGTATAGTACCGGGTTGGCCCGTCGATATTACGGGCTCCTGGGGTTTACGTAGAAGGCCGGAGCTTTTGAATGCAAACACCTCCCACACCTGAAACTGAAAAAGTAGCGGCGCCCGCACCCGATAAGTCGCGCTTCAAGTTTCAAAAATTGTTGCAGCCGTTCACCGTCGAGCGCGGCATTGCCACCCCCATCATTTGGTTCTTGCTGGATTGGCTGGTGCTGGGTGTCTCGATCGCCAGCCTGCTGGTCGTGGAAGCCTGGTGGGTGAAAATATTCGCCTCCCTGGTCGCGGCGCTGTGGATCGCCCGCCTGTTCGTCATCGGCCATGACGCCTGCCATGGCTCCTACACACCCAATAAGACCCTGAATAAGTGGATCGGCAGAATTGCTTTCCTACCCTCGTTGACGCCCTTCAGCCTGTGGGAGATCGGCCATAATTTGGCACACCACGGCTTTACCAACCTGAAGGGCCGTGACTACGTTTGGACCCCCTATTCCCCTTCCGAATTTGCGAACTTGTCCTGGATCCGACGCCAGCTCGAGCGCATTTACCGCAGCGGTGTCGGCCAGGGCGTCTACTACATGATTGAAATGTGGTGGAAGAAGCTTTTCTTCCCCGGGCGCAAGCATGTATCGAGCCGGCGCATCAGCTATACCTGGGACAGCATGCTGGTGGCGGCATTCGGCATCCTTTGGGTCGGCGGCTTGGTCGTCTGGGGAATGTACAGCGGCAAGTCGATTGGGTCGCTGCTGGTGTTCGGATTCGCGGTGCCGTTCTTCGTCTGGAATTGCCTGATGGGTTTCGTCATTTACGTGCAGCACACGCACCCGCGAGTCGCGTGGTACGAACGGCGCGACGAGTGGTCCGCGAATGCCGGCTACGCCACGACCACCGTACATATCAAGCTCATGCGGCCGCTCGATGGTTTGATTCACTACATACTCGAGCACGGCGCGCATCACGTGAATATGGGGATCCCTCTCTATCGCCTGAAAGAAGCCCAGGCGCGGCTCACGGCCACCCTGGACGAGAGGCTGAATTCCGAGGTATTTACCTGGCGTTACTACTGGAATACGGTACGGCGCTGCAAGCTGTACGACTTCGCGCAGCACGCCTGGTTGGATTTCGACGGGCGCGTTACCTCGGAACCCTTGGTGCAAGTCCGCTAATCGCGGAACATCAGCGAGCACTCACCGGACCCTCAGCGAGCATCACGCTCGCGGCCGCCGCCGCCGGCCAAGCCCCGCGCTCGGCTACACCCAACCCTCGCTCCACGTGCCGTTGACTGCAAGTTGACCGACGACTCGTTTTGCGGCAACGTAAGAAGACACAACAAGTTCCCCGCACGGGGATTCAAAGGGAACTCGGGTTAAAGACCCGGGCTGCCCTCGCAACTGTACGCGGTGCGCCCTGCACCAAAGACCACTGGATCGACGCGATCTGGGAAGGTGATGCAGGGACTTAAAGCCGCAAGCCAGGAGACCTGCTTGTCGTGGTCGCCCTTCGATGAGCCGGGGTGTGCTGATCGAGCGGAGTTTCCCGAGTGGCGACGGAGTACGGCTGTGCGCGGCAACGCACACGGCCGAGTTACGTCATCACGCGGGAGCTATTTTGAAATATCCTCTGCATCGTCTTGCCAGCGCGGCAAGCGCGCTTTCCGGCATCGCCATCCTCATTACGTCGCTCGCGCAATTTGCACGCGCCGACAGCAGCGACGATTCCTTCGACGAAGTCGTGGTCGTGGCCAACCGCGCGCCGGAGCCTCTGTCCAAGATCGGCAACTCCGTCACCGTGCTTGACGCCGCGGCAATCAAGAGCAGCCAAGAACCCGTCGTCGCCGATCTCTTGGCGCAAACCCCCGGCCTCACCTTTGCGCGTGCCGGCGGGGTGGGCCAGCCTGCCTCGGTGTTCATTCGCGGCGCCGAAAGCGGTCAGACCGTGGTCGTGATCGACGGCGTGCAATTGAACGACCCGTCGACCACCGGCGGCGCCTTCGACTTCCAAAATTTGATGACCGGCGATATTTCCAGGATCGAGATTCTGCGCGGCTCGCAATCCACGCTCTACGGCAGCCAGGCCATCGGCGGCGTCATCCACATCGTGACCGCGGAGCCCGCGACGGCCCTCGGCGGCGGTCTCACCGCCGAGGGCGGTTCGCACGATACCGGCTACGGCAATGTCTATGTCGGCGGCAAGGATGACGCCTTGCTGTGGCAGCTATCCGGCAACTGGTACGGGACGCGCGGCATTTCCTCCTTCGACGAGAGGCTCGGCGGCAAGCTGCCGAACACCAGCCAGATCGGCGGCGGCTCCGGGCAGCTGCGCTACGACTTCACTCCCGACTTGCAGGTGGATTTTCGCGGCTACTACACTCAGGCGCGCACAGCCTTCGACGGCTTCGACACGCCCAACTATGCACTCGGCGACGATAATGAATACAGCAAATCCGATCAGGTTCTGGGCTATGCCGGGATTACATTGAAGTCGCCGGACCACACCTTCACCAACCGGCTGGCGTTCCAATACACCAACACCGACACACGCCAGTACGACCCGAATGCCCCCGCCAATTTTTTCAGCCCCAGCACGGAGACCTTTTACGGCATCGGCCGCAACATGCG
>JANXZQ010000511.1 GCA_025355445.1 Gammaproteobacteria bacterium | reverse complement strand
GTCTGACGATGGCCACCCCTTCGGCCTTGACCTCGCGGCGCGACTTCAGCAAGTCGAAATACACCTTGCCGCTGCAAAGAACGATGCGGGTCACGACCGAGGGCTTGATATCGTCGATCTCATCGATCACCGGGTAGAACGCGCCTCCCGCAAGCTCCTCGAGCCGCGACACCGACAGGGGGTGGCGCAGCAAGCTCTTCGGCGTCATGACGATGAGCGGTTTGCGCAGCGGCCTGACGATTTGCCGGCGCAACATGTGAAACATCTGCGCCGGCGTGGACGGCACGCACACCTGCATGTTGAATTCCGCGCACAGCTGCAGGAAGCGCTCCAAGCGCGCCGAGGAATGCTCCGGCCCCTGCCCCTCATAGCCATGCGGCAGGAACAAGGTGATGCCGCACAAACGGCCCCACTTCGCTTCGCCCGAGCTGATGAACTGGTCGATGACGACCTGCGCGCCATTGCCGAAGTCGCCGAACTGGGCCTCCCAAATGGTCAGGCAGTGCGGCTCGGTGGTGGAGAATCCATACTCGAAGCCCATCACCGCTTCTTCCGACAGGACGGAGTCGATTACCGTGAACGTCGGCTGATTGGTGGCCAGATGCTGCAGCGGGGCGTAGCTGCGTCCCGTGACCTGGTCGTGCAGCACCGCGTGCCGGTGAAAGAATGTGCCGCGGCCGCTGTCCTGGCCGGTGAGGCGGATCGGATAGCCCTCCTGCACCAGGCTTGCATAGGCTAGGTTCTCCGCACAGCCCCAATCGAGCGCAAGATCGCCGGCGATCATGCGCTCGCGTGCCTGCATGACGGCGAGCACGCGCGGATGCAGCGTCCAGTCGGCGGGATACGTGGTGATCGCCTTGCCGAGTACCCGCAGGCGTCCCATGTCGACCGCCGTCTTGATGGGTTCGGACCAATCGGCGCCTAGGTACGCGCTCCAATCCACCGTGTATTTGTTGCCGATGAGGCCGAGTGCGGCGCGCGCTTGCGGCTTGCCCTCGTCCAAGCCATTGCGGTACTGCTCCATCATGGCCGACGCTGCGGCGGCTGTGAGCACGCCTTCGGCCGCAAGCTTGTCCGTGTACAGCTGGCGCACTGTGGGTTTCTTGCGGATGACTTGGTACATGAGCGGCTGAGTCGCCGCCGGTTCGTCGCCCTCGTTGTGGCCGTGCCGGCGGTAGCACACCAGGTCGATGACCACGTCCTTGTGGAATTTCATCCGGTATTCAAGTGCAAAACGCGCGACGAAGCACACCGCTTCCGGATCATCCGCGTTGACGTGAAAGATCGGCGCTTCGATCATTTTCGCGACGTCGGAACAGTACAGCGTGGAGCGCGCATCGCGCGGATCGCTGGTGGTAAAGCCGACTTGATTGTTGATGATGACGTGCACTGATCCGCCGGTGTAGAAACCGCGGGCTTGCGACAGCTGCAAGGTCTCCATTACGACGCCCTGGCCGGCGAAGGCCGCATCGCCGTGAATCTGCACCGGCAGCACCTTATCGCCGCGCGCGTCGCCGCGGCGTTCCTGCCGAGCGCGCACCGAACCTTCCACCACCGCGTTCACGACTTCCAGATGCGAGGGGTTGAACGCCAGCGCCACATGCACATTGCCAAAGCCGGTCTTCAGGTCGGACGAGAAGCCCTTGTGATACTTGACGTCGCCCGAACCGCGCAGCTTCGCCAAATCGTACTGGCCCTCGAATTCGCTGAACAAGTCCTTGGGCGACTTGCCGAGCAAATTAACGAGTACGTTGAGACGGCCGCGATGCGCCATGCCGATGATGGCCTCCTCGACGCCGGCGCCGCCGCCCCGATGCACCAGATCATCGAGCAAGGGGATGAGACTATCGGCGCCCTCGAGCGAGAAGCGCTTCTGGCCCACGTACTTGGTGTGCAGGTAGCGTTCCAGCCCCTCAGCGGCGGTCAGCTGCCAAAGAATATTTACCTTCTCGTCGGCGCTGAAGCGGCGCTGCATTCGCGCGACTTGGAAATTATCCTGCAGCCAAAGACGCTCATCCGTGTTCGAGACATGGGCGAATTCCGCCCCGATCGTCTCCGTGTAGATGAATTTCAAGTCCGCGAGAATCTTCCCGAGCGTGGCGCGTTCAGGAATCGCGGCATTGCGGCTGCCGGTGAAGAATTCGGTGTCGAGATCGGCAGCGGATAGGCCGAAATATTCCAGATCGAGCACATACGGATTGGCGCGTTCCTGCAGCCCCAGCGGATCCAACTTGGCGACCAGGTGACCGCGATTCGCGTACACCTGGATGAGACGAGATACGGCACCCTGCTTGGCGCTGGCCCCGCCGGTCAGAGCGGCCTGCCCGCCGTTGTGCGCAACAGGCTGCTGCAGCCGCGCCAAAAGGCGCTCCCGGATAGGGCTGTGGGCCGTCTCGGTGCCCGGGCCAACCTTCAGATCGCTGAAATACTGCCGCCAAGCCGGGGCGATCGAGTTCGGATCCTCAAGGTATTGCTCGTACAGGTCTTCTAAGTACCCGGCATTTCCGCCGGAAAGCGCCGTAGTGGCTAATTGGTCGGCGAGCGATTGAATCATAGGATGGACAGTGAAAAAACTCAACAATATCAACAAGATGAGAATAGAAGACCGAGCCTGACCCGAGGCTCTAGTTTAGCCGAAGGCGCCGCAATATGAAATGTGGAGCAATCCGGCTGTATTACAAGATCGGCAGGTCGATCGGAGCCTTGAGCATCCAAAGCTCATAGCCGACCAGGCACAGATAAACCAGAAGCAACCCGTACAGCGCCCATTCGACCCGCAACAGCCGCATGAACCGATAACGCGCCAAGAACACCATCAGAATCACGCCGGCGCTGGTTATGCCCATCTTCAGGGCGGCAAACATGGCCACGCTGCGGTAGATGAGCGCCGCCATGATCGGATTCACCTCGTCCGCGCCCCCCTGCAGCAGCGCTAATGTCATGAATGCATCCACTACGCTCAACAACACAATGCCGATCGCCACGGCAAGCAAGTGTGGGGAATGCCAATCGAGCATGTGAAAACGGGTGTCGCCGAGACGGCGCGCGGGCGCTCGACGGCGCGGATTGAAGTTGCCATAAAGAACGGACCACCAGCGGCGGCTCCGCCGCTCGGCGCGATCGCGCCGCTCACGCGAGCGCAGCACGGCGGCTGCCCGATACCGTTGC
>JANXZQ010000502.1 GCA_025355445.1 Gammaproteobacteria bacterium | reverse complement strand
GTGCCTGGCGCCGCAGGGAAGTGGTTCGACAGTACAATTGACACTAAAAAACAAGGAGCTTCACCCATGGCCCGTGGCCAGTCACTGCAGGATCCATTTCTCAATGCCCTGCGCAAAGAACGGGTGCCCGTCTCAATTTATCTTGTGAACGGCATCAAATTGCAGGGACAGATCGATTCATTCGATCAGTTCGTCGTCTTGCTCAGAAACAGCGTGAGTCAGATGGTTTATAAGCATGCCATTTCCACAGTTGTGCCCGCGCGCAATGTGCGCTTGCCGACCGGCGAAGACGGCGAAGTGACGGAACCGGCGATCGTAGAGTGAGCGGGCGGTTTTCTGCAGCTATTTGAACGGCCTCGAGGGGGTGAGCGCGCTATTCTCGTGGGCGTCGGTATCGGGCACCCGGTTGACCCCAACGACACGGCTGAGTTCGCGGCATTGGCGGCATCTGCGGGCACCCTGGTAGTGGGTACCGTGTTGGGTTCACGAGCGCGGCCTGATCCTAAGTATTTTGTCGGCTCAGGTAAGGCCGAGGAAATACGCCTCTGTGCAGTAGCGCACGAAGCGGATGTCGTGCTGGTGGACCAAACCCTGTCACCGAGCCAGGAGCGCAATCTCGAAAAACTGACCGGCCGTCGAGTATTGGATCGCAACGGGTTGATTCTGGATATTTTTGCGCAGCGCGCCCGTAGCTTCGAAGGCAAGCTGCAAGTCGAACTCGCACAACTCTCGCACTTGTCGACACGCCTGGTCAGAGGCTGGACCCACCTTGAGCGCCAGAAGGGCGGCATCGGATTGCGAGGTCCCGGTGAAACCCAATTGGAAACGGACCGTCGCCTGATCGCCAAGCGCATCCGTACCTTGAAGTCGCGCCTGGAGAAGCTGGCACGGCAGCGCGACACCAGCCGGCATGTGCGACGCGAAGTGCCTGTGCCAACGGTCGCTCTCGTCGGTTATACCAACGCCGGCAAGTCCACCTTGTTCAATGCCCTGACCGATTCTTCGACTTATGTCGCCGACCAGCTGTTTGCCACCTTGGATCCGACCGTGCGGCGGGTGAAATTGTCGGGAGTAGGCGAGGTGGTGCTGGCCGATACGGTCGGCTTCGTGCGCGCGCTCCCCCATGAGCTGGTCGCGGCGTTCCGGTCCACCCTGCAGGAAGCGCGGGATGCCGATCTCTTGCTGCATGTGGTGGATGCCAGCGATCCGCTGCGGGATGAGCGCATCGAACAGGTCCGGGAGGTCTTGCGGGGCATCGGCGCGGGCGGGATCCGCGAGCTGGTGGTGTTCAACAAGATCGACTTGGTAGGTGAAGAGCCCCGCGTCGTGCAGGGAGCGGACGGCTTGGGCCGCCCCGAATTGGGCCGCCCCGGTATGGACCGCCCCGGCTTGGGCCGCCCCGCTATCGCCGCTCTGGTTTCGGTGTCCGCGGCCACGGGATCGGGCCTGCCGGGCCTGCGCGAGGCATTGGCGCACGCCGTGCGGCCCAATCAGGTCCGCCGCACCCTGCACCTGGAATTACGGGCCGCCGCGATTCGATCCGGTCTGTATAAGCGCAATGCGGTACGCACCGAGCGGCAGTGCGAGGACGGCAGCTGGGACTTGGATGTGGAGCTGGATTTGTCCGAGGTGGACAAGCTATTGGGCAGCAAGGGGGTCAACCTCGTGGACAACGGCGGCCAAACCCGCGAACAGCGAGTGGCATAGGCTGCCGGCGCACTTGTGGCGGCCAAGTCGGCTGTTAGAATGCGCCGCTCTTCATATATAGGCATTAGGCATGGCTTGGAACGAACCTGGCGGCGAGAAGCGCAATCCCTGGAACCGTCCGCAGCAGTCGCAGAACGATCTGGATGACGTGTTGCGCAATTTTCAGCGCCGCCTGTCGGCGCTGTTCGGGCGCGGTAGCGGCGGATCGGGAAGCGGCGGGGGACAGAACTCCGTAGCCTTCGGCAAGGGCTTAGGCAGCATCCTGGTCCTGATCGGAGCTGTCTGGATCGGCAGTGGCATCTACCGCGTCGACGCGCAGGAGCGCGCCGTGGTGTTGCGCTTCGGCAAGTATCTGCATACCACAGGGCCCGGCTACAACTGGCACCTGCCCTGGCCGATCGAGCGGAAAATCATCGTCAACGTCTCGCATCAGTACAGCGTCGTAGACGACGCCAGCATGCTGACCGCGGATACCAACCTGGTCGAAGTAAAATCCGCGGTTCAATACGTCCAGCCGGATGCGCTCAAGCTGCTGTTCAAGGTGCGCGACGTCGAAGATACGTTGACCCAGGTCAGCGAAAGCGCCATGCGCGAAGCCGTGGGTCAAGCCTCACTCGACAAGGCATTGGCATTCGATGCCTCGATCACAGACCGGGCCAAGTTCCTGTTGCAAAGGACGCTCGACAATTACGACATGGGCATCCACATCCTGAGCGTGAATCTCACCGGCGTGAACGTGCCCGAAGCCGTGCAGGACGCACAGCGAGATGCGATCAAAGCGGACAAGGACCGGCAGCGCTACCAGCAGGACGCGGAAACTTATCGCAACGACGTGCTGCCGCGGGCGCGCGGCGCCGCCGCCAAGGAAGTGCTGGACGCCGAGGCGTACCGCCTGCAGGTGCTGGCGCTGGCGCAGGGCGAAACCGCGCGATTCGATCAGGTGCTCGCCCAGTATGAGCACGCCCCCGCGGTCACCCGTGAGCGCATGTATCTCGAGGCCATGGAAAATGTGTACAAGAACTCGCGCAAGGTCATCGTCGATACCAAAACCGGCAACAGCATGATGTATCTGCCGCTCGACAAATTGATCGCACCGGGTCCGCAATCGATCGCCATGCCCAACGATACGATGACCGTCGCTCCGGCGCGAGTTCCCGAAATTCAGGTCGCGCCGGTCGAGGATTCGGCGCGGGCGCGCGGGAAACTCTGATGCAAAACAGAATTTTGTATGCGTTGTTGGGGCTGGTTGCGCTGATCTTGGTGGTGCGCGCCGGCGTTTTCACCGTGAGCGAAGGTCAACTCGCCATCAAGTCGATCGGCGGCGAAATCGTCGAGTCGAATTTCGAGCCGGGACTGCACTTCCGTATTCCGCTGGTCGAAGAGGTCAGACGCTTTGACAAGCGCATCATCACGCAGTTGTACCGTCAGGAGCTTTTCCTGACGCGCGAACAGGAACAGCTCAAGGTGGATTTCTACGTGAAATGGCGCATCAATAATCTGCGCCGCTTCTACGAAGGCACGGGCGGTGCCGAAGAGGTGGCCAATGATCGCCTCGGCGAGACCATCAAGGACAGCATCAAGACGGTGGTGACTCAGCGCACCTTGCAACAGGTGGTTACCGCCGAACGTGCGGAATTCACCGACTCCATGATGAAGAACGCGCGTCCCGCCGCCGAGCAGCTGGGGGTGGACTTGGTCGACGTGCGCATCACGCGGATCGATTTGCCGCAGCAGGTGCAGGATTCCGTGTTCGAGCGCATGCGCGCGACCTTCAAGGCCCAGGCGGCGAAGTTGCGCGCCGAGGGCGTCGAGTCATCCGAGCGCACGCGCGCCGACGCCAACAAGCAGCAGACGGAAATCTTGGCTGACGCCGCCAAACAGGCAGGCCAGATTCGCGGTCAGGGCGATGCCTCCGCGAGCGAGGTCTACGCCCGCTCGTATTCGAAAAACGCCGAGTTCTATAGTTTCTATCGCAGCATGCAATCGTATCGCGAGGCCGTCGGCACCCAGGGCGATGTGCTGGTGGTCGCCCCGGACAACGCCTACTTCAAGTATTTCAACAAATCGCAGCCGCAGCCCCCGCCGCGATGATGGAAGTCGGCTGGACTGAACTCGCCCGCTATTTGGGCGGCGCCTTTGCCTTGTACTTGGTTATCGAGGGAATATTGCCCTTCGTGAATCCCGCCGCCGCGCAACGGGTGCTGGCGAAGCTCGCGAACACCGAACCGGCGCAGTTGCGTTGGGGCGGATTGATCAGCATGGTCGCGGGACTCGCACTATTGTGGTGGGTGCGTAATGGGTAAAAACGTAGTCGTAATCGGTTTGCAGTGGGGCGACGAGGGCAAGGGCAAGGTCGTCGACCTACTGACCGATCAGGTGCAGGCCGTGGCTCGCTTTCAAGGCGGGCACAACGCGGGGCACACCTTGGTGATCGGCGGCAAGAAGACCATCCTCTCGTTGATACCCTCCGGAATCCTGCACGCCCATGTGCAGTGCCTGATCGGCAATGGAGTGGTGCTGTCGCTCGAGGCGCTGTTCAAGGAAGCCGAGATGCTCATCGCGCAGGGTGTGCCGGTATTCGAGCGGCTGCGGGTCAGCCCCGCCTGTCCCTTGATTCTGTCCTCGCATGTCGCGCTCGATCGCGCGCGCGAAAAGGCGCAGGGCGCCAACGCCATCGGCACCACGGGGCGCGGCATCGGCCCCGCGTACGAGGACAAGGTTGCGCGCCGCGCCCTGCGGGTCGCTGACCTGTTTCACCGCGAGCGCTTTGCCGCCAAGCTGGGCGAGATTCTCGACTACCACAATTTTATTTTGCAACGCTATTTCCAAGTCCCCGCCATTGATTTCCAGCAGGTCCTCGAATCGAATCTGGAACTCGGCGAGCGCCTCAAGCCGCTGGTCGCAGACGTGACCGGTATCCTGGAACAGCTGAGCGTCGATGGTCGCAATGTCCTGTTCGAGGGCGCGCAGGGCGCCATGCTGGACGTGGATTTGGGCACCTACCCCTATGTGACTTCATCGAACACCACGGCCGGCGGTGCCGCCACGGGCACAGGCTTGGGTCCGCGGCGCTTGCACGAGGTGCTGGGCATCGTCAAAGCCTATGCCACGCGGGTGGGCGCCGGGCCATTTCCCACCGAGCTGTTCGATGAGATGGGCGAGCATTTGTCGCGCGTGGGCCATGAGTTTGGTTCCGTGACCGGCCGGCGTCGTCGCTGTGGTTGGTTCGACGCCGTTGCACTGCGCCGTTCCATCGTGCATAACAGCTGCTCCCTGCTCTGCGTCACCAAGCTCGATGTGCTCGATGGCCTGGATACGATTCGGGTCTGCGTCGGCTACCGCATCGATGGCGCGATTCATTCGACTCCGCCCCTGCTGTCCGAGCACTTCGGCAACGCGGAAGCTGTCTATGAAGAGTTGCCGGGATGGAAGGAGAGCACGGTTGGGATCAAAGACTATGAGAAATTGCCGCCCAATGCCCGTCATTACCTGGAGCGTGTGCAGGCCTTGGTGGGGGTGCCCATCACCCTCATTTCGACTGGGCCGGATCGTGACCAGACCATCATTCGCCAGAATCCCTTTGGCTGATTCCGCCAGGATGCGTGGGGACAGTCATGGCATTTGACACCGCGGGGGCCGACCCGTCGGCCGCAGGCTTGCCCAGCACCGGGACCGAGGGCGGTGCCGCAATCACTTACGCGACCAATCTGCAGGTCTACGTCTACGTCCTGTTCTTTTGCTTCGGCGGCATCACCAGCCTCAATGATGTCATCATCCCGAAGCTCAAAGCGCTGTTCACCTTGAGTTACGGTGAAGTGATGCTGGTGCAATCGGCGTTTTTTGCTGCCTACTTCATCATTTCGATTCCGGCCGCCGCGCTGGTGCGGCGCATCGGCTACATTCGGTCGGCGGTGGCCGGCCTCTTGACCATGACGGCGGGGTGTCTGCTGTTCATCCCCGCGTCCTCGTTCGGTTTGTTCGGGCTGTTCTTGGTCGCCCTGTTCGTGCTGGCCTCCGGTATCACCACGGTGCAAGTGGTCGCGAACCCCTTGATCTCGATGCTGGGACCGGCTCGCACCGCCAGCAGCCGGCTCACTTTCGCGCAAGCCTTCAACTCACTGGGCACCACCATCTTCCCCTACGTGGGATCGATTCTGATTTTAGGATCGCTTGCCAGCATCGATCCGACGACATTGTCCGGCGCCGCCCTCGATGCCTTCCGCGGAGCGGAGACGCAGGTGGTGGTGCATACGTACATGGGCCTCGCTATTGCGCTGGTGTTGGTGGCGGCGGTGATGTGGTTCAGGCGCAAGAGTCTGGTGGAGGCGCCGGCAGCGCCGACGCCGATTTTGCGCGCCTTCAATTTGCTCGCCCGCCCGCGCTTCGCCTTCGGCGCTCTGTGCATTTTTCTCTACGTGGGTGGTGAGGTGGCGATCGGTTCGGTGATTGTCAATTACCTGATGCAGTCCAGTGTCCTGGGATTGGCCGGCGACGCCGCCGGCAAGCATCTGCCGTTCTACTGGGGCGGCGCCATGGTGGGGCGCTTCATCGGCGCCTGGCTGCTGCGGTTGTTCGCGCCGGGCAAGGTCTTGGCTTGCGCAGCGGCGGCCGTTATCGTGTTGCTGACCGTCTCGGCAAACAGCGTGGGAATCGTCTCGGGCTGGTCGCTGCTGGCGATTGGGTTGTTCAACTCCATCATGTTTCCGACGATTTTCACCCTGGCGAGCGAAGGCTTGGGCAAGCGCGCCGCCGAAGGTTCGGGGGTCATCTGCGTCGCCATCGTCGGCGGCGCCATAGTGCCGCTGATTACAGGCACGGCAGCGGACATATGGGGCTTGAAACACGCCCTGATCGTGCCGGCCGTTTGCTACTTCACCATCCTGGGCTATGGTTGGTTTGCGCGGCGGCCGCTGCCGGCATAGCTAACAGCCTCTCGGAACGCGCAGGCAGGCTGTTAGTGGTGCAGATGGAATCCGCTGGCGCCGCCGAACAGGCCGAGCAGTCCGGTGACGATCAAATAAACAGCGACGATGTAGTTGAGCAGCCGCGGCATCACCAAAATGAGTACGCCGGCAAGCAGGGCCACCAAGGGAGCAAGACTTAGGTTCACGTTCATGGGGAGATCCTTGCAAGGTGCGGCCACACGGGCGGGCAGGGCAGCAGCTTACTGAAATAGCTTCAGCGCATTCTGTAGGGTTTTGGTCACGCCCCACAGTAGGGGAATTCCTACCACAGCCCATAACAGCACGAGCCGACCCTTCATGATTGTGTGCTCCCGCGGTGGAAATATTTCTCATCGACCGCACGCATGGCGAAGTTGCACAGGAATCCAAGCAACAGCAGTCCGCACATGATGTACATGGTGACCGAGTACGCCTGCGCCTTGGGGATGCCGCTGTCTATCTGGTACTGGCGTATGTAATTGACCAGCACGGGACCCAGCACGCCCGCCACCGACCAGGCAGTCAGCAGCCGGCCGTGAATGGCGCCGACCTGATAATTACCGAAAATATCGCGCAGGTACGCCGGGATGGTGGCGAAACCGCCGCCGTACATGGAGAGAATGATGCAGAACGCGGCGACGAACAGCGGAATGGACCCCAAGTGGCCGAGGCTCGGCACCGTCGAGTAGAGAAGGATGCCGAGCAGAAAAAAGATCATGTAGGTGTTGCGGCGCCCGATGTAGTCGGACGTCGAAGCCCAGAAGAATCGGCCGACCATATTGAACAAGCTGATCAATCCGACGAAACCGGCCGCGGCCGCCGGCGTCACGCGGCCGCTGAATATCTCCTGGATCATGGGCGAGGCCTGGCCGAGCACGCCGAGGCCCGCGGTGACGTTCATGCACAGCACCACCCACAGCAGCCAGAATTGCGGCGTGCGCCAGGCCATCTCGACCGCCACATTCGCACCGGTAATTAACTGTTGCAGCCGCGGCGGCGCCGTCCAGCCGGTGGGTTTCCAGTCGGCGGCCGGCACCCGCACCGTGTATACACCGATCATCATGAACATGAAGTAAATGACGCCCATGGTCACGAAGGTCTCGAGCACGCCGTTCGATATCGGCGTCTTGAAATGCGCCATCAACAGAACCGAGAGCGGCGCGGCAATGAGCGCGCCGCCGCCGAAGCCCATAATGGCCATGCCGGTGGCCATGCCCGGGCGGTCCGGAAACCATTTGATCAAAGCCGAGACCGGCGAGATGTAGCCGATGCCCAGGCCGCAGCCTCCGAGCACGCCATAGCCCAAGTAAATCACCCACAGTTGGTGCAGATGAATGCCGACTGCGGACAGCAAGAAGCCACCGCTGAAACACATCGCGGACGCGAACATGGATTTACGCGGGCCGACTCGCTCCACCCAACGCCCGAATACGGCGGCAGAGGATCCTAAAAACACGATGGCAATGGAGAAGATCCACCCCACCTGCTTCAGATCCCAATCGCCGGGAGCGGATGCGTTCAGACCGATCAGTTTGGTAAGCGGCAGATTGAACGTCGAGAAGGCGTAAGCCTGGCCGATGGACAGATGCACCGCCAAGGCAGCGGGCGGGACTAAAAATCGGTTGTATCCGGGCGGCGCGACAGTGTTCTGACGATCCAGGAACGAAGCGGTCATTGGGTGCCCCGGAGGTTTATTGTTGTATTCCGTGCTCAATATGCCCGCTGCGCTTGATCTTGTCACTAAGCCCGGTGGCCGCCATGGCGACCCAAACGCCGCTGACGATTGGCGGCATCGACATAGATCAATTCGAGGTCATCAGGCGGATGCGGACTTTGCGACGGCGCGTGATCCGCTAGCGATATCTCACATTAGATAAAATTTGTAACTTATTGTTTTGAATGGTGCCCAGGAGAGGACTCGAACCTCCACGAATTGCTCCACTGGTACCTGAAACCAGCGCGTCTACCAGTTCCGCCACCTGGGCACGATGGGTCCGCCGAACGCGAGGCGCAGAAATGTACGCACTGCTC
>JANXZQ010000487.1 GCA_025355445.1 Gammaproteobacteria bacterium | reverse complement strand
AGCTTATCGTCACGGGCGATAAGGAGCTGCTGATGCAGATGTTCGCGAATCTCATCGAAAATGCGCTGCGGCATACGCCCGACGGCGCCTCGATTCATTTGACGGCGGTGAATCGACTCTTGCGCCCGCCACTTTCGATCTGCGCAATGCGTACCAGAGCGCTGAAAATCTCCAGAATCAGGTCGATATCGCGGCGCGCATCGGCCAGCACCTGTAGCAGCTGTAGTTCAGTGACGTCGTCGCGAACCTCCAGGCGGTTGCGTAATCGAGTCAGCGGGGTGCGCAAATCGTGCGCGATATCGGTGGTCATTTCGCACAGGTCGTTCATCAGGGACTCGATCCGATCGAGCATGGCATTGATGCTGAGCGCCAGATGATCGAACTCATCGCCGTTGTGTTGCACCGAGACCCGCTGCCGAAAATCCCCATTGACGATGATGCGGCTGGTCTCGCTGATATCCTCGATTTTTCGCATCAGCCGGGTGCTCATCAGCGCCCCGCCAGAAAGTGCGAGAAGCAGAGATGCCGCCAATCCCCAGCCAAATGCTGCCGTGACGAATTGACTCATCTCGAGCAGCTGGTGGGTACTCCAGCCGACGAACAAGTAGCGGCCGGACATCATCACGCCGCGGCCGCGAATGGCGGACATCTCATTGGCGGGCCGGCGATGCGTCTCGCTCCATTCGCGAATGCCCACTTGGGGCTGCAATGCCGGCAAATTGCCCGCCAGGAGCTTACCGTCGGCGTCCTGCCAAATATAATAGAAACCGGAGGCATGCCTGGACATGTCTCCCACCAGACTCGTGACGCCCTCCGGGGTGGCGGATATGGGCGAGGAAATGATTTCGCTGATTTCGTTCGAGACGCTGTCGTCGATCTGATGCCGCATGAACCGCGCGGTCGACCAGAAAATGACCCCAAACAGCAACAGAAAACTTACCCCTGTCTGTATCGCGTATACGACGGTAAGCCGAAAGCTGGAGGTGCCGAGAGCTTTAGGAAGCCGCACTGATCGAATACCCAAATCCGCGCACCGTCGAAATCAACGGGACCCCTCGCCCGCGGTCGATTTTCGCGCGCAAGCGGCTGATGTGCGTTTCGACCACATTGGTGTGAGGGTCGAAATACAAATCCCATACGTTTTCGAGCAACATGGTCCGGGTCACCACCTGGCCCAAGTGACGCATGAGGTATTCGAGCAGTCGATACTCGCGAGGCTGCAAATCGATGAGATCAGTCCCGCGCCGAACGGTGTGGGCCAATAGATCCAACTCGAGGTCCGCTATACGAAGCTGCAATTCGGGCGATGCTTTTCGAGATCGGCGTCCCAGGGCCGCCACCCGCGCCGCCAGCTCGGCGAATGCGAACGGTTTGGTCAAATAGTCGTCGGCGCCGGCATTTAGCCCCAACACGCGATCATCGATGCCGCCCAAGGTCGTGAGGACCAGTATTGCGCCCGTGATCTGCCGGGCCCGCAGGCTGGTTACGACCTGAAAACCGTCGATTCCAGGCAACATGCGGTCCACGATGAACATATCCCAATCCTCCGCACACGCACGGGTCAATCCGTCGTGCCCGTTGTGGACTGCAGTCACGTCATAGCCAATTTCTCGCAGACCTCGCTGCACGAAATTGGCCGTCTCCACATCATCTTCAATCACCAGAATTTTCATACTGTCCATGCTGCAGAGTCGATGCATCATTAGTCAACACTTTGTCCCGCAAAGTAACTAGAATTCCAGCGCAGCACTTCATACGAACGCTTAGGTCCGAAACCGAGGATGAGCCGCCAATGCTTGAGAATCCGCTCAGCCATGCGCCCCTGAACTCCAAGTCGATTGTGGATGTTACCGACACCGCGCTGTGGGTGGCGGCTTTGAGGGCGCAAGAATCAGAACGTTCGGATGCTGCTTTCCATGACCCACTTGCGGGGCGGTTAGCCGGGAAGCGTGGCGCTGCCATTGCGCGCTCGATGCCGAACGCCGCGGTAACCCGGTGGGGTGTCGTCATTCGCACGTCGGCCATCGATCTGTTGATCGAAGATGCGATACGCAGCGGAATCAACTGCGTCGTCAATCTCGGTGCAGGTCTCGATATGCGCCCCTATCGCATGACAATCCCGCCCCACATTCGCTGGGTCGAGATCGATTTCCCTGACCTCATGCAGCTGAAGGATGCTGCGCTGAAGGATCATACCCCCACCTGTCACGTCGAGCGGATTGGCTTGAACTTACTGGATGGTGCCCGGCGTAAGAAACTTTTTGCCGCTTACCGCTCGCGCAGCACGCTCATGATCGCAGAGGGGGTCGTGCCTTACCTTTCCAACGACGACGTTGCCAGCCTTGCCGATGATTTGCTCACATGCTGTCAGTTCTGGATTCTGGATTTTGATAACGCCGGTATCCGCCGAACGCCGCGGAGCTGGGCGAAGCAATTACAGGCCGCGCCCATGCTGTTTCAACCGATCGACTGGTTCGGGTTCTTCGAAAATTGCGGGTGGCACGCGCATCGGGTCATATCTAGCGCCGACGAATCGGCAAGAGTGAATAGGCCGTATCCGTTCTCATTCCCGTGGGGCCTGCTTATGCACGCGTTACCGCGCGCAGTGGGTCGGGGAGTTCTGACGGCGAGCGGAGCGGCGTTGCTGGGAACGGCAACTCGAGCGAAATGAACGCTTTCGCCTCACAACGTAGGAATGCTGAAAAATGCCCAACGACCCATTAGACACAGCACAACCAGCAACCGGGAAGGCCTATGGAACGGGGGCCATCGCGTTTCATTGGACGATGTTCTTACTCGTCGTCATGGTCGGCATTTTAGGTTTGTTACACGATGACTGGCCAAAGGCAACCCAAGGGTTTTGGATCAACCTTCACGCGCTGCTCGGCCTATTACTCTGGTTTACGCTGTTTGCGCGACTTTTATGGCGCGTCCGTCATGCTCCCCCTGCACTGCCCGAGGATATCGGCGCCATCTCACGGCGCTTTTCCAGTCCGGTCCATTGGGTACTGTACGCGCTGATGTTTTTTATCCCCATCGTGGGGGTGGTGACCTTCATCTATCACGGCCGTATCTTCGACTTCGGCCTTTTTCGTATTGATTTTGGTGTCAAAAAAAGCCGCGCAATATTCGGCCCCACGGAAGACATTCACGGCTATTTGGCCTATGCGCTGTTTGCCCTTGCAGGTGTGCATGCATTGGCGGCACTGTGGCACAGGTTTTACCTGCATGATGGAGTGCTTGAGCGAATGTGGCCATTTGGCGGCCGCACCTCAAAGCCCGAAGGTCGACACACCTCCGCGCGTTAATCGACTTTCCGCCACGCACGCAACGTTTCGTTTTACGCAGCTATTCCTTGAATTGCGCTGCTTTCGCCGCCGCCTTGGCCACCAAATGCTGGGCGGCACGATCGCCACTACGAGCTTCGTTCGCTGTCTGCGCCGGCGTTTCCGTGGCTTCTTTTAGCGCAGCTAGGGCCGCGGCGCTAATTCGAACCGAGCCGGCGGCAGCCGGCGTTGAGGGGGCGGGTGAGGCCTTGCTGGACGGACTCGGCGCCGTTGCAACCTGCGGCTTAAGGGGTTTGGCCTGAGCGGCGACAGGGGAACCAGCAGCGGCATCGACGGGACGGGTTGTCATGGGTGTTTCCTTCGGGATTTAACTTTGCTGTACAAAGTGACCGTCTGCTTAACGGCGAGATAGCGTCTTTCTGAAGCGGCCCGTACCGGCGGATGGCCGAGCAATGACCATATTGCGACCCACGTCTCAATGAACCAGGCGGTAGGCGCGAGGCCGTCGCTGCAACAAATCTGCAAAATACCGCTGTCAAACTTTGCCGTACAGAGTTCCGACCCGGCCCTTCAGAGATAACACCAGGGCCGCTCGGCGGCAATTCATCCTTTTGCTTGCGGGATATAAACAGTGAATGTGAAACATCGATCTACCTGGGAATCGTTGCTAATCGCCCTGACGTTGACCAGCGGGTCTTCGCTCGCTTTGGGCCTCGACCGCGACGAGGCCGGCGACGAGGCCGGCGACGCCGGTGAATCGGCCAGCCATCGGGAAAAGGAACTCAAGCCCGACGCGCTGCAGGAGATTTTCGTGAATGCGCAGCGCTCGACCCCGGAAATGGCTCGTGCTGCACAGCAGGAGGCACCTAATCTTATTAATTTGACCACCGCAGATGAAATGAAGCGGCTGCCGGACGTTAACACCGGCGAAGCGATCCGCCGCGTACCCGGGATTTCGCTGGAGACCGATACCGGCGAGGGCCGCTATATCAACATCCGCGGTCTGGACGCGGACCTCAACAGCACCACCTTCGGCGGACTGCGACTGCCACCGACGAACAACAGCTCGCCGTCAGGCGCTGGCAGGGCGGTGGCTTTTGACTCCATTCCCATCGGCTTCGTCGGCGCAATCAAAGTTACCAAGTCCAATCTGCCTGAGCAGGATGCCGAGGCGCTCGGCGGTACCATCGACATCACGCCAAAAACCGCGCCGAGCGACGGGAAGGCCTTCGACGACGTCAAACTAGGCGGCGGCGAAGAACTCCTTCGCCACACCTGGATTACCGATCTGACAGGTACCGCCGGAGCCCGCTTTGGCGGCGCATCGGGCGCTTACCAACCCTTCAGCATATTGGTGACGGCCTCCCTGTATACCGATCGGCGCGGCATTGACGATGCAGAAGCAGCTTTCGTCGACAATCAGCCCGGCGGCGTCGCCGACAAGGCGTTCGCAGCGTTCGAGCAGCGTTACTATACTTACCACCGGGAACGCCACGGTTACGGTGCCGACCTGGGATTTGCTCCAGATGCGGAAAATAGCTATTTTTTGCGGTATTACGATGCTGGATACTCCGAATCCGTCATTCGCAATCGGCTCATTTGGAATTTCACAGGCGCGCCGACAGTCGATCCCGCTGATCCCAATGGCTTCAACGACACGGCCACGTTTACCAAGGCGCTTCGCGACGAGAAGGAGTATCTGGACTCGCGAGTGGCCGAGTTCGGCGGCAAGAATGAATTCGCCGAAAACACGCTCGACTATCATGTGGGTTACACCAAAGGCACTTACTACAAGCCCCACGATTACAACTCGAGTTTCGATAACCCAAGCCTTGCAAACGCAGCCTACGACAATACGACCCTGCCCAATTGGCCTGTGTTGAGGACCCTGCCGGCGACCCCGGCCAATGGCACCACGGCCGTAAACCCTGCGAACCCCACCGGCTATGCGTTGACGGGGCTATACACGCAAGTGCAGCACTCCAACGATCATGAGTGGGGAATTGGCGCGAATTTCACCATGCCCACGCACTTTACCGACCGGTCCGACGAGGAGTTCAAATTTGGCGTCAATGCGCGCCTGCGCAATCGCTCCGCCGACCAGATCACCTCCTCCGTCGACCCGGCTGCGTTGCCGCCTTTGGCGCTGTCCTCCGCCGTCTATGGCAATAGCATCAACTACTACATGGACCACTACGCCAATGGGCCGCAGATCGATGCTGCCACATTGAGGGCGGTATATGCAGCCGTGTTGGCGTCGGGCGGCGTTTCAGGCGGTGAGGACATCCTCAACAACGTGCACGACAAGGAAAATGTCTACGCGCAATACGGCCAGTATCAATTTGGTTTCGGACCGCTGGGCATCATTGCCGGCCTTCGCGTGGAAGAGACCCAAGTGACCTACGCCGGCTACAAGGACGACCCGGCCAACCCGGCCTGTGGAATATGCGCGGTCTCAAACTCCAAGTCCTACACCAATTGGTTTCCGTCAGCGCAGGCACGGTACGAAATCAATTCTAATTTGATTGCACGGGCGGCAGTTTCATCAACGATTGCACGCCCTGGCTTCCAGCAAGTAACCGCCGCCACCACCGTTGATGCGGGCAGCGGCAATATCACGACCGGCAATCCGGACCTCAAGCCCACCACGGCAACCGGATTGGACCTGGCGCTGGAGCAATACTTGCCGCACGCGGGCATCGCCTCAATCGGATTCTTCGGCAAGGACATCAAAGACTACATCGTCCAGACTGTTCAGCAGACTGCCGGCGGTCCGCAAAATACCGGCGGCAATCTCGGCATCATCAAGCTCATTAGTTTTGGCAATGCCGCAACGTCACACCTGTTCGGCTTCGAAACGAACTATGTGCAGCACTTCAGTGACATTCTTCCCGGACCCCTTGGCGGCCTCGGCGTTTCGGCGAATTGGACTTGGGTGCAATCGAAATACAAACTGCCTGTGGCCGATCCGGCCACTGGCCTCACGAATGAGACGCGCGACTCCGTGCTGCCTTCCACATCCAGGAATACCTTCAACACCGAGCTCCTCTACGACGGCTATGGATTGAACGTCTCGCTCGGTGCGTACTACACCAGCAAAAACATCTTTGGCCTGGGAAATACCGCGGCGCTCGATGTCTGGACGCAGGAGCGTCTGTCGGTGGACTTCGGGAGCCAATACAAGATTATCGAGCCCCTGACTGTCTATTTGAACGTCAAAAATCTCACCAATACGGCGCTGAAATTCACGGAAGGCCCCGGACCGGATCGGGTGATCCAACGCGAATTTTACGGCGCCACCGTGCAGTTTGGCGGGACATACAAATTCTAGGACACGCAGCCCTGCGGTTGGCGCGGGCACGCGCCGCTGCGCGGGCAAATCACACTGGCGGGTGAATCGAGCGCATCGGCGATCCACGCGATATTGAGCACCTGCGAGGCCGCGCGAATGGCGATCGCGGCCCGCTCGGGGATGATGCCGTCGCCACCTCCGAGGCGACAGGCCTCGGCAACCGCAGCCACCATCTCCTCGCCATCGAAACCCTGAGCATCGAGCGCCGGCAATAAATCCACTCCCACGGAGATCACGTGCAATTCATCGAGCGCGTCGCGAGTGAGCAGGGAATGGCAGCAGTACAGCCGTGCCCGCTTGCCATCCTGCATCACGGAGATTTGCGACTTGGGCTTTTGCATCGCGGGCACCGCGGGACTCTGTTGCAGAAGGCGAAACACCGCCCAGCGCGGACAGGGGTCAGATACCAGGCTCATGTTGCCCCAGGGCAGCGGGATGCCATTGCCGCGATACACTGCGCGCAGATAACCAGGCGCGTACGCGTCGAAGAAATGCCAGTGCCGATACGGGGAGACGGCCGTCATGCGCCGCATGACCAGCGCCGGCGTCACGCCGAGCTTATGGCAGGCCGAAACGCTATGCGCCTCGCGGATCAGGAACCGCCGGAACGGCACGCGCGGACACAGCAGCGCGCCGGCGAAAAAACTGCATTCGAAATCGCGCCAGGCATACAGCACATCCTGGGCGCCCATGCCGCCCACCGACCCCGCTGCATCGCCTTCCGCGGCATGCAAGGCGCTGTGCGGTGAAATGGCGCCGTCACCGTTGTGCAAGACCTTGTGGCCGATGAAGAATGCCAATTCGTATTTAAGCCGCTCCTCTTGGCTGCGCAGGCGCTCATTGATCAGCACCGTGCCGGGCGCCTCAAATTGCGATCGCACCAGCGCGCCGCTGGGCTTGCGGGCATCCCCGTCGAACCAGCGCACCTGCAGCGAATGTTGCTTACAGATGGCCATGACGGCATCCAAGTCCAGCGGCATCTGGCGCTTGCCGCATTCCTCGGCGGCGCGCTCGATGTCGGGGAAATTATTGTGGCGGGTCTCCTGCCACACGCGAATCAGCAATTGCGCGAATTGTCGGCCCGTGGTGCCGGTCTGCGAGAGCAGCTCAGGCAAGGCGTTCTGCAGCAATTGGTGGGAGAACAGAAACGCGGGTTCCAAGGGCATGGCCTCGAGCCCGCCCCGCTCGCGCTGCGCCGGGGAGGCCTCGACCTCGGTGTTCTCGTCGAGAAACCAGCGGGCATCCTTGCTGAAAATCCCTGCCAGCATGTCCAGCATATCGGCCGAGGGCATGCGCTTGCCGGTCTCCACCATGCTGAGATAAGACACAGAGGGGGCCCCCGCAGCGTCAATTTGCACACAACGGGCCGACAACTCGTCCAAAGTGAGCCCATTGCGCTTGCGCAGGGACCTAAGCTTGGTCCCGAGAAAATGCCCCTGCCGGATCAACCCCGCCATGCAACACCTGTGTGAAATTCACACTGTGAAATTTCTAATGTGTAAATCCGCTCTTGTGATGATTTAAGCTGGTCCCAATCCGAGAAGCAAGCTCGCGTATATCTGACCGCTAAGGAGAAGTGAATTGAGCGACGAAACGAACGCGCGCTGGAAAGGTATTGAGCGCCCCTTCACCCCGGCCGACGTGGCGAAACTACGCGGCTCGGTGCACATTGAATACTCCCTCGCCCGCTTGGGCGCGGAGAAGTTCTGGCGCCAATTGCACAGCGAACCGGTGATTGCCGGCCTCGGCTGCATGACCGGAAACCAGGCCATTCAAACTGTGCAAGCCGGCTTGAAAGCGATTTATTGCTCGGGCTGGCAAGTGGCGGGCGACGCCAATTCCGCCGGCGAGGTGTATCCCGACCAAAGTCTGTATCCCGTCGACTCGGTGCCAAAAATGGTGGAACGCATCAACAATGCGTTGCTGCGCACCGATCAAATACATCATATGGAGGGCAAGACCGACATCGATTGGCTGGCCCCCATCATCGCCGATGCGGAAGCCGGCTTCGGCGGCAATCTCAACGCCTTCGAATTGACCAAGGCCTTGATCCGCGCCGGCGCGGCCGGCGTCCACTTCGAGGACCAGCTCTCCTCTGCCAAGAAATGCGGACACTTGGGCGGCAAGGTGTTGGTCTCCACGGGCGAGGCGATCAACAAGCTGGTGGCGGCTCGGCTCGCCGCCGATGTGATGGGCGTGCCCACGGTCATCATCGCGCGCACTGACGCCGACGCGGCCGATTTGCTGCTCACCGATCATGATCCGCGCGACGCGCGTTTCCTCACGGGGGAGCGCTCGACCGAGGGCTTCTTCTACGTCAAGGCCGGCATCGAGCAGGCCATCGATCGCGGCCTGTCCTATGCTCCGTATGCCGACCTCATCTGGTGTGAAACCTCCAAGCCTGACATGGGCGAAGCCAAGCGCTTTGCCGCCGCCATTCACGCCAAGTTCCCCGGCAAGTTGCTGGCATATAACTGCTCGCCGTCGTTCAATTGGGCGGCGAAACTCGATGCCGCCTCCATGAAGCGCTGGCGCGAAGAACTGGCTGCCCTGGGGTATCGTTTCCAGTTCATCACGCTGGCCGGATGGCACGCATTGAATCTGTCCATGTTCGAATTGGCGTCTGCGTATAGCGCGGACGGCATGCTCGGCTACTCGCACCTGCAACAGCGCGAATTTGGCCAGGAAGCCCAAGGCTATCGCGCCACCAAGCATCAGGCCTTCGTCGGCACCGGCTACTTCGACGCCGTGCAGACCGCGATCAGCGCGGGTTCGCATTCGACCGGGGCGATGGCCGGCAGCACCGAGGCTGAGCAATTCAACACTCCGGCGAAAGCGGGCCCGAAGCGGGTGGTCGCTTGAGCGCGGCCGTCTAACGGCTTCGCGTACGCAGGGCAACCCTGCTGATATTTCGCCCATGAGCGCCGCCGCCGCGATCAAAGAAGGGGTCACCGCGAAAGATCACGCCGCGGTGATCGCCGAACACTTCCGCCTCTATAACGAGGAGTTCGGCAAGATCACGCGGCGCGCGGCTCTGAACTTCCTTGCGGAGGATTGGCATATGGCCCAGCTCGATGCGGTAGCCCGCATCGAGCTTTACGAGCTGCGCGTCGCGCGGGCGGTTGCGGCCATCGCCGAGCAACTGCAGGCCAGGCGCACCGAGGTATCGCTCTGGATCGACATCAAGCGCGCCTATGAAATCATCGTCGCGCGCCGCCCCGACAGCGATTTCTATCGCACGTTTTTCAATTCGGTCACGCGCGATCTGTTCGGCACCGTGGGCGTCAACCCTGAGGTGGAATTTTGCGCCACCAGCGTCGGCCGCGCTTCCGGAACGGTGCCGATCCGGGTGTATCGGGTAGGTGCCTCATTGCCGACCGCCGTGCGCGAAATCCTTACCGACCTGCCCTTTGGCGCAGTCATCGAGGATGCGGATGCCGCCGTACACCGCATCAGCGCTGAAATCGGCCGCTATTTCGAGTCCGGACGAAACCGCGGACATCCCGAATCCATCGAGTTGATCGAACCCCTGTTTTATCGAGACACGCATGCCTTTGTCGTCGGCCGCCTGATCGGCGACGGTTCGATCACGCCTTTGGTTCTGGCCTTCACCAACTCCCCGAAGGGGGTGCAAATCGACGCCGTCATGCTGTCGCGCGCCGATGTGGGTTCGGTATTCGGCTACGCGCGCTCGTATTTCCATGTCGATCTGCCGGTGGTGAGTGCAGCGATCACCCTGCTGCGCTCGTTCATGCCACGCAAGTCCATTGACGAGCTCTATACGGTGCTCGGCCGCGCCAAGCAGGGAAAAACCGAGCGCTACTTCAACCTGCAGCGCCACTTGGAAAAATCCATCGACAGTTTCGTGCACGCGCCAGGCGAGCGCGGCCTGGTGATGATCGTGTTTACCTTGCCCTCGCACGATCTGGTGTTCAAGGTCATCCGCGATCACTTTGGGGCGCCCAAGACCAGCACCCGCGAAGACGTCATCGAGCGCTATCAATTCGTGTTCCGGCACTATCGCGCCGGCCGCCTGGTCGACGCCCAGGAATTCAAACGACTGCGCCTGCCGCGCGCGCGCTTCATGCCCGCGCTGGCCGAGGAGTTGTTGAATGAAGCCAGCGAGAGTTGCCGCATCGAGGGCGAGGACCTGATCGTCGAACATTGTTACATCGAACGCCGCCTGCGGCCGCTCAATTTGTATCTGCGCGAAGCGGAGCCCGCCGCGGCCGAATCAGCCATCATCGACTATGGCAACGCGCTGCGTGACCTTGCCGCGAGCAATGTGTTTCCCGGCGACCTCCTGTTGAAAAACTTCGGCGTCACCAGTCACGGCCGGGTGATTTTCTACGACTATGACGAAATCTGCCTGGTGTCGGACTGCGTGTTTCGCGATCTGCCGCAGGCCACCTGTGAGGAAGAGGAAACCAGCGGCGAGCCGTGGTTTCACTATGGGCCGCGCGATGTGTTCCCGGAACAGTGGCTGCCCTTCCTCTCCATACCGCCGCAGCTGACTCCCGTATTCACCCGGCAGCATGCGGATCTGCTGACGGCAGCATGGTGGCGGGATCTGGCTTCGCAGCTTTCCCCGGCGGCAACAGCTAACCTGCCCACACCCAGTTCCTGATTTCCGGCAGGTCCTGGCCGTTCTGATCGATGTAGCGTTTGTGCTCTATTAACTTGTCGCGCAATTGCTGTTGCAAATACACACCCCGGCTCCCCGTCTGCGGCAGGCGCGTGATGGCGTCCATCACCAGGTGAAAGCGATCCAGATCGTTCAACACCGTCATATCGAACGCGGTGGTGATCGTTCCCTCCTCCTTGTAGCCGCGCACATGCAGGTTCTCATGATTGTGGCGGCGGTACGTGAGGCGATGAATCAACCAGGGATAACCATGGAAGGCGAAAATGACGGGCTTGTTGGTAGTGAACAGTGAATCGAAATCTGCATCGGAGAGACCGTGCGGATGTTCCGACGCCGGCTGCAATTTCATCAGGTCCACGACGTTGACCACACGGACTTTGAGCTCAGGCAGTTCGCGGCGCAGGATAGACACCGCCGCCAAGGTTTCGAGCGTGGGCACGTCGCCGGCGCAAGCCATGATCAAATCCGGCTCCGCGCGCTGATCGTTGCTGGCCCACTGCCAAATACCGATGCCCTCGCTGCAATGCTTGACCGCCGCATCCATCGACAGCCATTGCGGAGCCGGATGTTTACCAGCCACCACCACGTTGACGTAGTGCCGGCTGCGCAGGCAGTGATCCATCACCGACAACAGGCAATTCGCATCCGGCGGTAAATACACGCGCACGATTTCCGCTTTCTTGTTGATCACATGGTCGAGAAAGCCGGGATCCTGATGCGTGAAACCATTATGATCCTGTCGCCACACATGCGAGCTCAGCAGGTAATTCAGCGAGGCGATCTTACGGCGCCAGGTCAGCGCCGCGGTGACCTTCAACCACTTGGCGTGCTGGTTGAACATGGAATCGACGATGTGGATGAAGGCTTCGTAGCAATTGAACAGGCCGTGCCGGCCGGTGAGCAGATAGCCTTCGAGCCAGCCCTCGCACTGATGCTCGCTCAGCATCTCCATGACTTGGCCGCTGCGCGCGAGGAACTCGTCGTTCTCCACCGTAGCCGCCAGCCATTGGCGGTTGGTCGTCTCGAACACAGCTTCCAAACCATTCGACAAAGTCTCGTCCGGACCGAAGATCCGAAAGTTTCGCGGCGCCGCGTTCAATCTGGCCACATCGCGCAGGAATCGACCGAGCACATGAGTGTCGCCGATGCCGCCGACGCCCGGCGCGGGTATCGGCACTGCGTACTCGGTAAAATCGGGCATGCGCAAATCCCGAAGCAGCATGCCGCCGTTGGCGTTTGGATTCGCACCCATGCGCCGTATGCCCTTCGGCGCCAGCGCTTTGAGTTCAGGCTTCAGCCGACCGGCCGCGTCGAATAATTCTTCGGGGCGATAGCTGCGCAGCCAGCTTTCCAACTGCTTGAGATGCTCGGGATTCTTCGCAGGATCGGACAACGGCACTTGATGCGAACGGAAAGTCCCTTCGTTTGCCTTGCCGTCGACCATTTTGGGGCCGGTCCAACCCTTGGGCGACGCAAATACGATCATCGGCCAGCGCGGACGCTCCGTCTTGCCCTGAGCCCTGGCCTGAACCTGAAATTGCCTGATCTGCTCGATGGACCGATCCAAAGCCGAGGCCATGCTCTCGTGCATGGGCAGCGGGTCGTGGCCTTCGACGAAGATGGGGTTCCAGCCGTAGCCGTTCAGCAATTGCTGCAATTCCTCTCGCGAAATGCGCGCGAGTAGCGTCGGATTGGCAATCTTGTAACCGTTCAAATGCAAAATGGGGAGCACTGCGCCGTCGCTCGCCGGGTTGAGAAACTTGTTGGAATGCCACGATGTGGCGAGCGGTCCGGTCTCGGCTTCGCCGTCTCCGATCACGCAGGCCACCACGAGTTCGGGATTGTCGAACACAGCGCCGAACGCATGACTCAGCGAGTAGCCGAGTTCGCCGCCCTCATGAATGGATCCGGGACATTCCGCCGACGCATGGCTCGGAATACCTCCCGGAAAGGAGAATTGCTTGAAGAGCCGCCTCAAGCCGGCCTCATCCTCACTGATGTTGGAATAGACCTCGCTGTACGTCCCTTCGAGGTAGGTGCTGCCCACGACCGCCGGACCCCCGTGCCCGGGTCCCGACATGTAGATCATGTCGAGGTCGTATTTCTTAATGACGCGATTCAAATGAGTGTAGATGAAGTTCTGTCCGGGCGTGGTGCCCCAATGCCCCAGCAGCATGTGCTTGATGTGCGCAAGCGCCAGCGGCTCCTTGAGCAGCGGGTTGTCGCACAGATAAATCTGCCCAACCGACAAATAGTTCGCGGCCCGCCAGTAGGCATCTATTTTTTGGGCCAGGTCCGCATCCAGCGCCGGCCCCGTCGTCTCACGTGACATCAACTCTCTCCTAAGTCGGTTCGAACCCCAGCAGGCGAATGCTCAAAGCCGCAATGACGGCTTCCTCGTCGGTGCGTATCACACGTACCGCAACCGGACCCTTAGCTGCGGAAATGAGCGGTGCATTGCCGCTGTTGGCCTCGAGGTCGAGCTTGATGCCGAGAAAATCCAAACCCTCGCAAATACGTTCGCGCAGCGGGGCCGCGTGTTCGCCGATGCCGCCGGCGAACACCACGGTGTCCACGCCGCCGAGCACCGCGGCAAAGGAACCGATCCACTTCTTCGCTTGGTAGCAAAACAGCGCAAGTGCCTGCGCCGCACGTGGATCGCTGACTTCTCGGGCCAGAAGGTTGCGCGCATCCGCGCTGCAGTCCGAGATTCCGAGCAGACCCGATTCATGATTCACCATGGTCTGAAATTGCGCCGCAGTCATGCCTTCAGTCAGTGCCAGATAACTCATGAGCCCGGGGTCCAAGTCTCCTGAGCGGGTGCCCATGACCAATCCTGCCGCCGGCGTAAATCCCATGCTGGTGTCGACGCACTGACCGTCGCGTACGGCGGCGAGACTCGCACCATTGCCCAGGTGCGCGAGTATGACGCGGCCGCGAACCGCAGCGGGATCGCCGAGCCGCGCCAATTCCTGCATCAGATAAGTGTAGGACAGGCCGTGAAAACCATAGCGCCGAACGCCCTTCGCCGCGTAGCGGCGCGGAATCGGCAATTGCATCGCAACCAGCGGCATGCTCCGATGAAACGCCGTGTCGAAGCATGCCACCTGCGGCAACTGCCCGTAGCGCTGCTGCACCGCCTCGATGAATTCGATTTCACGCGGCAAATGTTCGGGGTCGAAGGGAATGAGCGCCTTGAGTTCGTCGAGCAACGGCTGGGTGACGAGTTCGGGGTCGGAGTGCAGCATGCCGTGCACCACCCGATGCCCCACTCCGTCGATGCTCTTGAACTGCGGCTGCGACTCCAGCCAGTCCATGAGATACCCGATTGCCGACCCCTTGATATCGGCTTTGATGCGCTTGGGTGGGCTGCCGTCGCCTGGATCGACGCTGAGCGCGACATCGTCGCTGCCGATGCGATCCAGCTTCCCTTGCAACAGCCGTATCGGCGGCAAGCTCACCTCAAACAAGGCGAAGCGGATGCTCGAAGAGCCACTGTTGATTGTGAGCACACTTGGCATGAGATTCACCTGCGCGTAGGACAAACACCGACGTACGCGGCGCGGCTAGCCGGCGTCGGCATACAATAGACCATCTGCCGCGGCCTATCGGCAAATTCATCAAGGAAATATTAATGTCACACTTTCACGCTGTTGCATGGATCGACCATCAGAAGGCGACCACTTGGCAATTCAGTCCGACTGAACAGACCGGTGCCGTGATTCACGCGCACGACCAGCATCAGCGCGTGCACAGCCGCAAGAGCGCGCACGGCGGCCACAAGTCGCCCGCCGATCCGCATTTCTTCGATGATGTCGCACGCGCGCTCAAGGGAGCGCACGAGATTCTGGTCATCGGTCCCGCGCAGACCAAGCAGGAATTCGCCATCTACCTGCGGGATAAGCATCCTTCATTGGGCAAGGCCATAGTCGCAGTCGAGAATGCCGACCATCCCAGCGACTCTGAGGTGCTGGCGTATGCACGAAAGCATTTCAAGGCCATCGACCGCATGTTCGCCACCTAGCGCCGGCTGCAACGCACCGAGCGCACTCTGGGAGTGGCTTCCATTATCCTATCTAGGGGGATAGGATATGCCACATGGAATTGCGTGCAACGAATAAGTTTCCCGAGATCAGCGCGCGCCTAAAACGCGCCCAAGGACACCTCGCCGCAGTCATCGAGATGCTGGCGGGGGGGCGGCCGTGCATGGATCTGGCGCAGCAACTGCACGCCGTCGAGAAAGCCATCGGCAACGCCAAGAAGGAACTCATCAAGGACCATATCCATCACTGCATGGAAGAAACATCAGAGGCGCTGCCCCGCGAATTCCGCGACTTGATCAAGGAATTTCAAGGCGTCACGAAATATCTGTAGAAGCTGACGCGTGCACCGTTCAATGACATGGCATAGGCGTGCTGGATCACCGGCTGGCCTCGCGGCCGCGATTTTTTTCGCGGCATCGCCGGCCGTTGCTGCGGCGGCCGTTGCCGCGGCGGTGGTGGAACCGATTTCCGATACACCCGTCGCAGAGTCCTTCGCCGTCCATGGACAGTTCACTTATGTGGAACAGGAGTCGGCCCACTTCAACGCGCCTTATGCGGGAGCCAACAGTCTGTCGCCCGGCCGTGGCGCCGAGACCCTGGATGCCACGTTGTACTTGGGCAGGCGGCTGTGGCCGGGTGCTGAAGCATGGATCAACGGCGAAATCGATCAAGGCTTCGGTCTGGACGACACCTTGGGGGTGGCGGGCTTTCCCAGCGGCGAGGCCTACAAGATCGGTAAGAACCAGCCCTACCTGCGCCTGCCACGTCTATTCGTACGCCAGACTCTGAACCGGGGCGAAGCGAGCCAGGATGAGTCGCGCGCAACCGTCGACCCCGCAGCAAACCAGTTAGGCGGCACGTATCGCGAAAACCGCGTGGTGATTACGGTGGGAAAGTTCAGCGTCGGCGATGTTTTCGACATGAATCAGTACGCCCATGATCCGCGCAGCGACTTTTTGAATTGGGCGGCCATCGACGCTGGCACCTTCGATTACGCCGCCGATGCCTGGGGTTACACGGCGGGCGCCGCCGTGGAGTGGTACCGTAATTCCTGGACGCTGCGCGGCGGCGTGTTCGATTTATCCGACGTGCCGAACAGTGCGCGTCTCGAGCCGGGCTTTCACGAATTTCAGTCCATTCTCGAACTCGAGCAGCGCCATCGGATTGCAGGCCGCCCCGGCAAATGGATGCTCACTGTCTTCGACAGCCGTGGCCGCATGGGCCTGCTCGATGATGCTGTGCGGCAGGCGCAGAGCTCGAGCACGCCGGTGAATATTGCCGCGGTGCGCGCTTATCGCAGCCGCGGCGGCGCCAATCTCAACTTCGAACAACAATTGACGGCGGATTTGGGTGCGTTCGCGCGCCTCGGCAAGGCGGCAGGCAACGTCGAGCCCTATGAATTTACGGACATCGACCGAACGGTGTCGGCGGGACTGTCCCTGCAAGGGACGGCGTGGCGTCGCGCCGACGACACGTTGGGAGTGGCCGCAATCAACAACGGCATCTCCTCTGCCCGCCAACGTTACTTGAATGCGGGCGGGCTAGGCGTTCTCGTCGGCGACGGCCGTCTGCCGCATCCCGGCCCAGAACAAATTCTCGAAAGCTATTATTCGCTATCGGTACTCAAAGTGGCTCATCTTGCCTTCGATTATCAATGGATCAACCATCCTGCTTATAATCGCGACCGTGGACCGGCGTCGGTCGTAGCCGTGCGCCTGCATGCGCAGTTTTGAGAATCATGGGGCCCAGCCAACGGCCTGTGGGCACACGAACTCAAGAAAAAGAACAATGCTAGCGTGGGGGCAATTGAGCGGCGCGTTCGGCGGTGAATTGAGCGCGCTGTCAAACGCCGACGCACATGCGGGGCTACAGTTCGGCTTCTTGAGTTCCCGCCGCCGACGCTCAAGAAGCTCGATACAATAACCACGGTCAATCTGGTATTTGCGTTTTAATTCGCGGGAGCAAGAACATGGGATTGTTTGACGGAATATTAGGTGGAATGGTCGGTGCCGAAATGGCGACGGTGGTCAACGGCCTGATCGAAAAGCACGGCGGCGTTCAGGGAATCGTTGCGCAGCTGGAGCAGCAGGGATTGGGCAGCACCGTGCGTTCCTGGGTCGGCACCGGCGCCAATCAGCCCATCACTCCTGACCAGGTACATCAGGCCTTTGGCTCCGACACCGTGAAGCAAATTGCGGCGAGGCTCAATATAACGCCCGAGGATCTCGCCGCGAAGCTGTCGCAGGTTCTACCGCAGGCAATCGACAAGCTCACACCGGGCGGCGTGGCGATCAAGGGCTAGGCCTGAAGGGCCGTGGGCCTTTAAGTCAACGCCAAGATCCACGCGACGATCAACAGCAATACGGTGGCGGCCCCCGCAGCGATCTGCAGTCCCCTGCCATGATGGCGCGGGATACCTGCGCGGGCATACAGCCAACCGAAACCCAATCCAACGAGAAACCCGAGACCGTGCCCGAGTACATCCACGTGTTCCGTGCCGGCACCCAGCAAGGTCAGCAAGCAGATCCCGGCAATCAGCGGCGCCAAGGCGTTCCAGCGGCGCTCGCGCAGGGTAAGCCGTTGCCGCCATGCGAGGCCGGCGATCAGCCCCAGCGCCGCGAACACGGCAGTGGAGGCGCCAACCGCCCGGTGATTGGCGGGAGCGATGAGCATTTCCGCGTAGTTCGCTAGCGCGCCCGCGCCCGCTATGCTCGCCCAAGCTACTCCCGGGCCCAACAGGCGGCCGGCGGCAATGCCGGCAACCATGCCGAACAGAAGATTGCCGAGCAGATGCTCTTGGTCCAGGTGCAGGGTCAGCGCCGTCAACGCGCGCCACCATTCGCGGACGGCGCCGGCGTCGAGCGCGCCTAGAGACAACCAGTCGGCGCCGAACAGGGCGACGCCGGCGCAGTACGCAGTGCTCAAGAGAATAACCCCGTACCCGACGGCCCCGAACACAGCGCCGGCAAAAGGCTCGGCGAGCATTGGAAGACTCCGCGGCACGCTGCGTTCCGCCGCGTAACGGCTGAGCTCGCCATACGCCGCATGAAGCACTGAGGGCGCCACGCTCAGCAGCCACAGTTCCCCGCTCTGGCGTGCGTCATGCTCGATCCCTTTCGCCTCGAGTACCAGGCTGTATTCCCGGCACAGCAATTTCGATCCGCGATATACCACGGCTGGCATTTGAGCCGGTGGCGCGCCGGGGTCGTCGGTTGGGGATGGAAGGGACAAACAGGCGCTCCGCTCGTGGCCGTTGCGGGCCCAATGGGGGCGTCTACGCGCAAATCAACCGGCTGCGCCGCGTATGCCGGCCAATATCAAATCGCACGCCCGGCGTCACGGTGCCATCCCAATGCAAAAATATTAGGGGGAGGGTAATTCCCGTCGCGGCGAACTACCATATGTCAATGACTACCCGCTCGCGCCGCGGCCGCCCGCCGCACGACGACTTATTGACGCCCGCCGAATGGCGGGTCGTGCATGCGGTCAAGCATGGCATGACCAGCCGTCAAATCGGCGAACGCCGTGGAATCAGCATCGAAGCGGTTAAATTCCATGTCGCGAATGCCCTGGCAAAGCTCGGGCTGACCAATCGCAAGGCGCTTAGGCACTGGCATCAGGCGCCGAAGCAAAGCTCTCTCCATCGCAAGGAATCCACAATGAACGCGCCGATAACACTTGGGCCCATCGGTCAAATTTCCCGCTCCGTCAGCGACATCAGGCAATCGCAGGGCTGGTATTCAGACGTGCTCGGTATTCCCCATCTCTACACGTTCGGCAAGCTCGCGTTCTTTAACTGCGGCGGCACGCGGCTGATGTTGACCGGGGAAGCAAGCGTCATTGCCGCGGAGTCCATCCTCTATCTGCGCGTGGCGGACATCGCAGCCTCCCATGAAGATCTGCGCTCGCGCGGAGTCGAATTCATCAACGCGCCGCATATGATTCATCGGCACGCGGATGGTACGGAAGAGTGGATGGCCTTTTTTAAGGATCCGGAAGGACGAACACTGGCCATCATGTCGTAAACGCGCCGATTAGAATCACCCCTGTTAGAATCGCCTGCCGCTCGGCTGCTCGATCACGAATGAAGGAAATCCGCCCATGTTGAAGCAAGCGCTCGCACTCTCCGCCGCCGCATTCTTCGCAGCGAACCTTCATGCCGCCGACACCGGTCCCGTCCAGGCTGCGCCGCCGAAGGCCGACGCGCGCCCTGCCGCGCCATTCAGCAAGGCCATCATGACTGGCGATACCTTGTACGTGGCGGGCCATGTCGCCGCCGACCCGGCCACCGGACAGGTCCCAACCAACGTCGATACCGAGGCGCACCAGGTATTAGACGACGTCAAGCACACCATCGAGCAAGCGGGACTCGCGATGGATGATCTGGTATCGGTAACCGTGTACTGCACCGATCTTGATCTTTACGACAAGTTCAACGCCATCTATCGCGGCTATTTCCGCGGGCAATTCCCGACGCGTGCCTTCATCGGCGTCAATAAGCTGCCGCGTGGTGCGCACTTCGAAGTAGCAGGTATTGCGGTCAAACCGATGGGCCCGCGCAGGTTATAAAGCGCCCCAGCTCGCTCAGTGGCCGCGCGACGCCGGCGCGTCCGCCGCCGCGCCGTCGACCCGTTTCTTCAGGTTCTGCATCTGCGCGCCTAGCACGTGGTCGGCGGCCTTCGACAGTTCATCGAATCCGTCCTTGACGTAGCCACCGACCGAGTAAGCAAGGTTAATATCGGTGCCGCCACCCACGGCGCTCTTCACACTCCAGGTCATTACCCCATCGACGGCAAGGCCCTGGAAGGGGCCCAAAGCGCCGCGCAGGCGCAGCATCTTGCCGGGCGCTGCCAACACCACTCTTAAATGCTCGACGGACCCGCCGTTGGTCAGAGTTTCGCACCAGCAGCCTCCGGCGCGCGCCTCGAGCACGAGATTCGCGGCGCTGCCCGAGAACGTGTGATCGGAACTCCACCATTGCGCGGGCAACAGAATCTCGGCGTACACCTTGTCAGGCGCCGCAGCCGTGTGAGCCGTTTCGCGAACCTCAAAGCCGTTGCCGGCGACGCTGACCACTTCGGCCGTCGCGCGTTGCGCCACCACCGGCGCCAGCGCAATGACGACGGCGGCAATCGCGGGAATTCTAGTGTGCATACGTTCCATCCTTTTTAGCTTTCCGTAGAAATTCTGAACGCTTCGAGAATACCGCCCCAGCCGCCCGGCGAATCCACGGCTGCGCGCGCCGCCGCAGCCTTCTCACCCATCCGCTCGAGGTGGCGATGTTCCAACTCGATCCGTGTGGTGGCGTTGCTCTCGGCGATGAACTTCACCTCGACCTCAGTAATGAGTTCAGGGTCGTACTTCCAGTCGGCGTTGATTTGCCAAGCGAGCACAATGGAGTGCGGCGGTTGCCAGGCAATCACATACCCTGTTTGGCACGTGGAGCCGTCCTCTCCGACTGCGTACCAACGGCCGCGACACGCGGCTCAACGATGCTCTCCTTCAGCGGCGACTTGAGAATGGAATGCGTCGCGGGCCACCAGCGCGACATCTCGCCGGTAAACACTGCGAAGGCCCGCGCCTGGCTGGCTTTGACCACCAGCTGTTTGCGCACCGGTGCGATCCGAATCATGCGTCATCATCCTCGTGTTCGACTTCTGCTTGAAAGGACAGCAGCGCGTCGTGCCAGAATTGATCGAGCCAGATCCGAATGGCGGCCAAGCCTTTGGGATCGATGTAGTAGATGCGCCGCGTACCTTGCGCCCGGTCTGCTACCAGCCCCGCCTTTTTCAACACTCCGAGATGTTGGGAAACGGCCGGCCGGCTGACCGGCATACGCGCAGCGATCCTCCCTACCGATTTAGGTCCGCGCCGCAATTCCTCGAACACCCTGCGGCGGGTCGGGTCAGCCAAAGCCAGAAGCGCCGATTGGTAAGCCATTACTAACAGTAAGTGTAAACTTACATTGAAGTCAAGCGGCAGCCGTCGCGTGTTCCCGCAACGAATCGGCTGGACGCACGCGTAATGATTATTGCTGCGTTTATTTCGCTGTGACGGGAACGTCGGCTTTGGAATACCGGGCGGCGTTGCTCAGCCGTTCGGACATGACCTTGCTGATCTCCAGAGTACCGGTTGCGAGGGCAGATCGGATGTCGTCGAGATTCGACATTACAGCGTCAAATGTACGGTACGCGAACTTCGGATCCGGCAGGATGGCCCACTTTTTGCCCTTTTTTGCATCTACTCCATAGTAGATCTCATCGCTGTAAAGGCTGTCCTCTTGGCCATTTACCCAGAGATTACCGGATGCATTGACGCGTGGGATGTAATACAGAGAATATCCGGACGAATAAACTCCCACTTCCGAAATCGACAGGTGCAGTATGGCGTCCGCGTCGGTATGAATCTTTTCGTAGTCCACATTGTCCGGATCATCTGACGGGCGTGCTATGCCCTGCAAGATTTCAACGGTGAACCCATACTCTCGCAGCGCAGCGGCGACCTCCTCCGTGAAATCGCTGCCCAGGGATATCGGCGGCGAATTCAGCTTCTCGTTGAAGAGCCTTGCCTTGCCCTTGCTGTCGAACTTGTTCACCCAGAATTGGAACGGGTAGCCGCCGACAGGAGCTGCGTTGTCAAAGGAGTACCAGGCCGGGTTGGACGCCGGGATGATTGCAATACGCCTGATGACCGGCTGAGCTGCGATGATTTTTGAGTGGGATGCGCATGCCGCCATCAAGCTGAAAATCAGAAGCGCGATGATGATTCTCATCGATTGGACTCCCTTCCCCGGCGATGCGCAAGCATATCAGGTGCTGCGCGTCTGTCCTTTCAGCATCTGATAAATCCGCAGGACGCGCGGCACATAGGCCATGGTCTCGGTAAAAGGCGGAATTTGCCCGCCGTTGCGGTCGACCGCGTTCTCGCCGGCATTATACGCCGCGAGCGCCAGCCGTAAATCCTGGCCGAAGCGATCGATGAGAAATTTCAGATATTGCGCGCCGGCGTGCACGTTGTCGTGCGGATCAAAGGGGTTGGCCGCGCCATAGCGCGTCGCGGTCGCCGGCATCAGCTGCATCAGGCCCATCGCGCCGCGCTTGGAGACGGCGCGCGAATTGAAGCCCGACTCCACCACGATCACGGCGCGCAGCAGATTCGGTTCGATGGCGGCCGAGACCGCCGCCCTTTCGATGATGGAGTCGTACTGACCGGCTTTCGCCAGCAGCATCGCGTCATAGCGATCGCCGCTCGCAGTTCTATCGCGGGGCGAAAGCACCAGTAATCGGTAGCGGTTGTTGTCCGGCACATCCGTGTAATGCCGCAGTCCGTCCCCGTCCACGTAGGTATAGATCTGCGAACGCGCAGCGGCGGCCGACGCGCACAACAGCATTGCGAACAAGAATGCGGACTTGAGAACCATGGTTTTGCGGCTTCCTGGGTCGAAAGCCTATCCTGAGGGTCAGCCGGCCGATGGGACTTGCTTCAAGGTTCCTGGCGGCCGTGGGCGCCTGCGCCGGCCACCGCTTAAGCTAAAGGTTCCTGCCTCGGCGCCGATAATCCGGTTTATCTACGCGAAACCAAGCCCGTGTCCGAACCCACCGACTGGAAACAAAAATATCGCGACTCGCTTCTCGAAATGGAGGCCGAGGAGAAACGCTGGCGCCAAGTCGAACAGCTGCTGCGGCGCTTGATCGGGCGCCTGTGCGCCGCGGGTTTGGGCGTCGATTCGAGACTCGATGAAGAGTTGACGGCGCTAGCGGCCGCCAATCGGCGCAATGCCGAGGCCGCTGAGCTGGAACGTCTGGCCGCATCGTTGACGATCGCGGTAGTGGCGGTCGACGGGGTGGCGCCGGCGGCTCGAACCGCGACACTGAAAAGCGCCCGTCAGGACGCTACCCGCGCGGCCATCCAATCGCTGTTCGAACGCCTCAGGCCGGGAGCCCCGTCGGTCGCGGCCATCCAATCGCTGCTTTCAGAACTCGCCATCGCGAAATCTGACGCTGCCGTGGCCGCCGTGGTGGAGCGCGCCGCCGATATGGTTCACGAGCGCGGCGAACTCCTGGTGCGCGAACGATTGCGGGCCGCTGCCCTGCTGTCCGAAGTCACCGAGCGCCTGGAAGAAGTGGCGGGCTACCTGACCGAATCGAACAGCGCCAGCCGCAGTCGCTTCGACGACACCCAGTCGCTGAACGACACGGTGATGTTGCACGTCCGCGAGCTCACCGACGAAATATGCGAGGCCACGGAATTGTCCGTGCTGCAAACCGCCGTCACCGCACGCTTGGAGTCCGTCGCCCAACAGGTGAGCGACTTTCGCGTGCGCGAGCAAACCCGGCTCGTCGAATACAACGGCCGCGCCGATCATATGCGTGCGCGCATCGCGGACCTGGAACGAGAAACGCAGGAACTGCATTCCAAGCTGGACATCGAAAAACACGTCGCGCGGATCGACCCGCTCACCGGCATCGCGAATCGAAAATCTTTCGAGGAACGGTTCGAAATGGAGCTCGCAAGACGTGCACAAAACGGAGCGTCGTTGGCGATGCTGCTATGGGACATCGACAGTTTCAAAGGCATCAACGACCGCTACGGACATCGCGCCGGCGACCGCGTCCTGCAAAGCGTCGCCGCATGCTTCACGGCAGCGCTTCGCCCCGCCGACTTCGTTGCGCGAATCGGGGGCGAAGAATTCGCGGTGTTGTTGACCGGCCTGACGCTCGCGGAAGCCGTGATGGCTGCGAATCAAGTGCGAACCGCCGTCGAAGGCCTGAGATTTCATTTTCGCGGCACGCCGGTGCGCGTAACCGTGTCCTGCGGCATCACTGAGTTACACCCTGGCGACGCCTCCGAGCAGGCTTTCGATCGCGCCGATGGTGCCCTCTATAGCGCCAAGAACGCCGGCAAGAATCTCTGTGTGGCAGCCTAGGCTGCGGGCGCGCAATTGGCCTAGTTAACAGATATTTAACGCATTTTTTCCGGTTTG